>NZ_JAAVJB010000077.1:15224-20613 GCF_012034385.1 Streptomyces spiramenti | reverse complement strand
GGGCCCGGAGAGCCCGCCCGCCGGCTCCCGTCGGGCGGGCGGTGCCGACCGCGGAGGCCTGCCGCGTCGTCGCGCCGCGCGGGTACGGAGGGGCGCGAGCCGCACCCCTCCGCCCCGCGGCCGACCGCGTCCGGTGACTCGTGCCGATCGGACGCGAGCCGCCGGACCGTTCTCAGAACTCCTCGTAGTGGGCCGGGTCCTGGTCGGCGAGCCGGCCCTCGGGCCGGGCGAGCGAGGCGATCCGCGCCATCTCCTCGTCGCTGAGCTCGAACCCGAACACGTCGAGATTGGCGGCCTGTCGCTCCGGCGCGGTGGCCTTCGGCAGCGGGATCGCGCCCAGTTGGTGGTGCCAGCGGAGCACGAGCCGGGGGACGGTGACGCCGAGCTCCTTGGCCATCCCGCCGAGCACCGGCTCGTCGAGGAGGTCGCGGGCGCGCGCCAGCGGGCTCCACGACTGGGTGAGGATGCCGTGGTCGGCGTCGTAGGCGCGCTGCTCGTTCTGCGGGAAGTACGGGTGCAGTTCGATCTGGTTGACCGACGGGGTGACCCCGGTCTCGGCGGTGAGGCGGTCGAGGTGCTCCGGCAGGAAGTTGCACACGCCGATGGCCCGGACCAGCCCCCGCTCCCGCGCCTCGATCAGGGCCCGCCACGCCTCGACGTACCGGTCGGTGCGGGGGTTGGGCCAGTGGACGAGGTAGAGGTCGAGGTACTCCAGCCCGCTGCGGTAGACCGACTCCTCGACAGCCGCGAGGGCGTCGTCGTAGCGGTGGTGGCGGCCGGGGAGCTTGGAGGTGACGACGACCTCCTCGCGCGGCACCGCGGAGTGCCGCACGGCCCGGCCGACGGCTCCCTCGTTGTCGTAGTTGGCGGCGGAGTCCAGCAGCCGGTACCCGGCGCGCAGGCCGGCGCCGATCACCTCGGCACCGGCGGCGCCCCTCAGCTTGTAGGTGCCCAGGCCGACGGCGGGCAGGGACAGGCCGTGCGGGGACGACAGGACGGGGACATCACCCATGGCGCGGGCTCCTCGGGGCGGTGGCCGACCGGCGGGCCGTCGGGGCGGCCGTTCGGGACGGCGGGCGGTTCGGCGGACAGCCGGTACCCGGCCAACCGTAGCCCGCCCGGCGCCGCGGACGGCGGCGCGACGCCCGGCGTCCGGCGCCCGGTATCCGGTGGAGCGGCCCCCGGTCCCGACGGGCGGGTGGGCGCCGGGTGATGCGCCGTCACTCGGCGCGGGCCGCCTGCCAGACCCACTCGGTGCGACGGGGGCGGCCGGGCAGTTCCGCGCGCCCGGTGCACCACAGCAGCACCGATGCGGGGTCGGCCGCCGCGACGGGAGCGTCCGGGAAGAGCCGCCGGAGGACCGCGGCGCACAGCTCCGGGGGCGGCTCCCAGGCCGCTCCGAGCCCCCGGGTGATGTCCCAGGTGTGCAGCAGGGTTTCGGCCGTCCCCATCGCCGCGAACCCCTCCGGGTCGCACGGCCCCCAGTGCCAGGCGCGGTCGCCCGGCGCCGACCGGGCCAGGGCGGCGACCAGCAGCTGTCCGCAGGCGTCCAGTACCCGCAGCGTCTCGACGGGCCCGGCCGCCTCGGGCACCACCACGTCGAAGGCGAGATAGCGGTCGGACGGCAGGCCGGCGAGCTGCCCCGCGTACGCCGCAAGGTCGTGCGCCACGTGGGCCGCCGTCTCCCGGCAACTCCACTCCAGTGCGCCGGCCCGGCGGCCCCAGTCGGCGGACTCGTGGGGTCGCAGGACCCGCGCCGACTCGGCCAGGGCCTCGGCGAGGTGGTGGTGGGTGAGCTGCTCCATGCGTGAACGCTAGGGAACGGCGTCGGCTTCCGGCAACAGTGTTCCCGGCGGGAGCCGTTGACGTCCCGGCGCCCCGCATGGATACTCCCCCCGTCCTGCAAGCGCTTGCCACGGACCGGCGGCGGCCACCCCACGGCCGTGCCACCCCGCCCGCGACACGGGCGGACGAACGATGCTCGTGGGAGCGCTCCCTCACCCCCACCTGGAGTGATCGCATGCATCGACACCACCACCGGCCGACCCGGCACCGACACCGCGGCGCACTCGCCGTCGCGGCAGCCGCCGTGCTCGCCACCGCCGCCGGGGTCCTGTCCGGTCCGGCCACCGCGGCAGAGGCCGGACCGCCGGAGACCGGACAGTCGCAGCCCGCCGCCGTGGCAGCCCCGAGAGCGGCGGACCGGCCGCTCGCCTGCGGCGACGGCGCCTTCCGCGCGGAGGCCGTCCGGGAGGGCAACACCTGGCGCGCTCCCGGGTACAGCGGCCCGGACATGCTGACGGCGATGCGTGCCGCTGTCGGCGCCCTGGACGCGGGACGGACCACCGCCCAGCGGGTCGTGGTCCGCGGCTCGGGCACGGTCCCCGCCAACCAGTCGCTCGACCTGCCGAGCCACACCGCGCTCGACGTCTGCGGCACCGTCCACGTCAGCGGCACGGTCGGTGCCAACCACGCGCCGATCCGGGTGCGGAACGCCACGGACGTCACCGTGGGGCATCTGGCGATGACGGGGCACCCGTACTTCGGGGTCTTCGTCCGCAACGCCACCGGGGTGACGCTGGGCTCCCTCGACCTGCGGCTCTCCGGAGGTCTGGGGGTGCGCGTCGACAACCACGGCGACCGGTCGGTGCGGACGCGCGACATCCGCATCGACGACGTGTTCGTGTCGGGCACGGACAACCACGGCGTGGAGACGTACGGCGTGGACGGCCTGACCGTCGGCACCGTGACCGCACGGGACACCGGCTACTCGGGGCTCCTCCTGAACGACACCACGCACGCCACCGTGGGGCGGGTGGACGCCGTGAACGCCGGGACGGGGACCGGCTACGCGGCCTTCCGCATGGCCAACCGCAACGGCCGCGTCGGAAACGCCTACCCCGTGAACATCCGGGTCGGGGAGGTCGTGGCGCGCGGCGGCGGCCGAGGGGTGTTCTGCGTCTCGGAGAGCGGCGGGGTGGAGATCGAGCGGGTGGACATCGCCGGCACCGGCAACAACGCGATCCTGATCGAGAACTGCTACAACGTGAACCTCGCGACTTCCGGGGGCACCGTCTCCGGCCCGGGGGACGTACGGATCGCGGCGCGGACGGAGTTCGCGGTCACCCGCGACGTCACGCTCCAGAACCTGACGATCCGTGACTCGGCCCTCCGGGAGAGCCCCTGCGGTGTCAGGATCACCTACCGGAACCTGACACTGCACAACACGAGCCGCGCCACCTGCGGCTGAGCGGAGCGGTCGTCCGGCCCGGCTGCCCGGAGGCGGCCGGGCCGCACGGCTCTCCCGTCAGCCGCGGGTGATCCTCCGGTAGCGGCGGACCGCCAGCGCCATGAAGACGACGGTGATGAGCGCGGAGCACAGCAGCGAGTACGGCAGGGCGTTGCGCACGGGCCAGGCGTCGCCGGGCCCCAGGCCGGCGGGAGGCACGTTGCCGAACAGGTCACGCGCCGCCGTGGCGGTGGCGGAGACGGGGTTCCACTCGGCGACCGTGCGCAGCGGGCCCGGCATGGCGGTCGGCGAGACGAACGCCGAGGAGACGAAGGTGACCGGGAAGAGCCAGATCAACCCGGCGCTCTGGGCCACCTCGACGCTCCGGGCGGTCAGGCCGATGGTGGCGCCGACCCAGGACATCGCGAAGGCGAAGAGCAGGATGACGACGAACCCGAGCAGCACGTGGTGGGCGGGGGCGTCGGTGCGCCAGCCGACGAGCAGGCCGCACAGGGCGGTGACCGTCAGGGTGACGGTGCTCATGGTGAGGTCGGAGAGGGTCCGGCCGAGGACGACCGAGGACCGGGGTGTGGGCAGGGAGCGGAACCGGTCCACCAGTCCCTTGTGCATGTCGTTGGCGAGGCCGAGCGCGGTGAAGGCGGCGTTGAAGGTCACCGCCTGGGCGAAGATGCCGCCCATCAGGTAGACGCGGTAGTCGTCACCACCGAGGCTGCCGCCGAAGACGTAGGCCAGCAGCAGGACGAACATCAGCGGCTGGACGAGCGCCGCGATCACCGAGCCGGGGGTGCGGCCGAGGTTCAGGAGATTGCGCCAGGCGATGATGCCGGCGTCCCGTCCGGCGAGGGCGAGCGCGCTCATCGGCGGTCCCCCGTCCCACGCCCGACGGTGCGGGACCGCCGGGGGCGGTGGGCGTGCCGCGCGGGGCCGGGCGGTCCGGTCGGTACCGGTGGTGGGGTGCCCACCGGCGCCGCGTGGCGCGGGGCGGTGCCGGACGCGGTCGGCGGGGTGACCGGTTCGGGTGCGCCGGGCGGGGCGTCGCCGCCCGCGGGGTCGTCCTGCGCGGGGGCGCCGTCCCCGGCCGTCCCCGCAGCCGCGGTTCCCGTCCTGCCGGTGAGGGCGAGGAAGGCGTCGTCCAGCGTGGGCGGTGCCAGCGTGACCTCGCCGAGCGCCACCCCGGCGGCGCGCAGCCGGGGCAGTGCCTGTTCCAGCGCGGCCGGGCCGTCGTCGGTGGCGACGCTGACGAGGCCGCGTTCCCCCGCCTCCGGTGTGTGGGGGCCGAGCGCCGACAGGACGGCGTGGGCGGCGACGCGGTGGGCGGCGTCGGGAACGACGACGGAGAGCCGTTCGCCGCCGACGCGGGCCTTGAGCTCGCTCGCGGTTCCGCGGGCGACGACCCGGCCGCGGTCGATGACGCAGACCGCGTCGGCGAGTTGGTCGGCCTCCTCCAGGTACTGCGTGGTGAGCAGCACGGTGGTGCCCTCGGCCACGAGCTCGCGGACCGAATCCCAGGTGTCGGCGCGGCCACGGGGGTCGAGGCCGGTGGTGGGTTCGTCGAGGACGACCACCGGCGGCCTGGCGACCAGCGCGCCCGCGAGGTCGAGTCGGCGGCGGGTCCCGCCGGAGAACGACCCGCTGGGCCGGTCGGCGAACTCCTCCAGCCGGAACCGGACGAGCAGTTCACCGGCCCGGCGCCGCGCCTCCGCACGGCGCATTCCGTACAGCCGCGCGACCAGGTAGAGGTTCTCGCGCCCGGTGAGTTTCTCGTCCACGGCCGCGTACTGGCCGGAGAGGCCGATCCGGCGCCGGACGGCGTCG
This sequence comes from Streptomyces spiramenti, assembly GCF_012034385.1. Lineage (GTDB taxonomy): Bacteria > Actinomycetota > Actinomycetes > Streptomycetales > Streptomycetaceae > Streptomyces > Streptomyces spiramenti. The sequence goes on along the minus strand of NZ_JAAVJB010000077.1, from coordinate 15,548 downwards.
GGTTCGCGGACGACGTCGTGGCCGGCGACGCGGGCGGTGCCCCCGTCGGGGAGCAGCAGGGTGGCCAGCACGCGCACGGTGGTGGTCTTCCCCGCGCCGTTGGGCCCGAGCAGGCCCAGCACGGTGCCGGTCGGAACGGCGAGGTCGACGCCGTCCAGCGCTCGGCGGTCGCCGAAGGAACGGGTCAGGCCCTCGGCCGTGATCGCGTGTGACTGGTCCGGCACTGGGGTGCGCCCTTTCCGCCTGGTTCGGTGTCGTGGGTCGGGGGGCGGTGCCACGGCGGAGTCGCCGCCGTGGCGGCGCCGCACAAAACGCGGCCGCCAA
>NZ_JAAVJB010000077.1:0-15214 GCF_012034385.1 Streptomyces spiramenti | reverse complement strand
CCCGCCGCCGCTCACTCGGCGGCGGCCATGGCGCTGCGCGGGGTGAGGTCGGTCCAGTTGCGGTCGACGTACTCCAGGCAAGTGGCGCGCTCGGCGGGTGCGAAGACCTCGTCCCATCCGTCGGGGATGGTGGCGAACTCGGGCCACAGCGAGTGCTGGCCCTCGTGGTTGACGAGGACGCGGTGCTGGACGGCGGGGTCGTCGAACGGGTTCGTCATGGTGGCTCCTCCGGCGTGGTGACTGCTCGGGCCGGTCGCGTGGCGGTCGGCCACGGTGTCGGCGCTCATAGGTAGTTCGGATGGTGTGAACGGTCGGATTGGTGTGGCATTCGATGGTGTCGGGACGGGCGGGGCGGGCGGGGGCGGTGGGACCACCGCCGGAACCGGCCGGGCGCGTCGCCGTCCGCCGCGGTGTGTCGGGGAGTTCGCGGAGCGCCGCGGACAGCACCGACCCGATGTGCTGCCGGGGCTCCGGCTGCATCATCTGGGCGTGGGCGCACGCCACGTCGGTGTTGGCGAGGCGGCCGGTGAGGTACGGCGCCCAGAGGTCGAGCGTCAGCTCCTCCGGGAGCCCGACCGTGGCGGTGAAGAACAGCGTCTCCCCGGTGTAGACGCCGGGGGTGTGGCGCCGCATGAGCCGGGACTGGCCGGCGAAGTTGTCGACCATGTGGTCGATGGTCTCCGGTTCCAGCGCCCCCAGCGGGCTGCCCGCCTCCCGGAAGGCGTCGCGCACCGAGGCGGCGTCCAGCGCGCCGTCGCCCTCCAGGACGGCGGACTCCACACCGACGTTGAGGAGCAGCGCACGGAAGACGGTGTCGCGGTCCGCGCTGTCCAGGTCGTCCAGCGGCGGCAGCGGGAAGGCGTCCAGGAGCGCGAGCAGCGCCACCTCCTCACCGGCTCGCTCCAGCTGGGAGGCGACCTCCTGGGCGACGTTGCCGCCGAAGGACCAGCCCAGCAGCCGGTAGGGGCCGTGGGGCTGCACCTCGCGGATCTCCCGCACGTAGCGGTCGGCCATCGCCGCGATGGACTCGGGGAACGGCTCGGTCCCCGCGAGGTTCGGCATCTGGAGGCCGTGGACCGGCTGTCCGGCCTCCAGGTACTGGAGGAGCCCGGCGTAGACCCAGGCGAGACCGCCGGCCGGGTGGACGCAGAACAGCGGCGGCCGGTCCCCGGAGGTCCGCAGCGGCAGCAGCACCGACAGCGGGTCGTCCGTGCCGCCGTCGGCGAGGCGTTCGGCGAGCAGGGCGACGGTCGGTGCCTCGAACAGCACCCGGATGCCGATCTCCACGCCCAGCGACTCCCGGACCCGGCCGATGAGTCGCGCGGCGAGCAGCGAGTGCCCGCCGAGGGCGAAGAAGTCGTCCTCGGCACCGACCTGCTCCACTCCCAGGACCTCGGCGAACAGCGCGCACAGCACGTCCTCGCGCGGGGTGCGCGGGCCGCGGCCGGTCGAGGACCTGCCCTGGGCGGGCGCGGGCAGCGCCGCGCGGTCGAGCTTGCCGTTCGGCGTCAGCGGCAGCCGCTCCAGGACCGACCAGGCGGTGGGCAGCATGTAGCCGGGCAGGTTGCGGGCGGCGTGGTCGCGGACGGCTGCCGTCAGCGTCTGCTCCGCTCCCGGCTCGGCGGAGTCCCCGTTCTCGGGGACCAGGTACCCGACGAGACGACCGCCCGTCGGCGCACCGGTGCCGGTGTCGAGCACCACCGCGGCGCGGGCCACTCCGGGGGCTCCACCGAGGACGGCGGCGATCTCGTCGGGTTCGACGCGGAAGCCGCGCACCTTCACCTGGCCGTCGGCGCGGCCGACGTAGGCGAGTTCGCCGTCGGGGGTGCGCCGCACCAGGTCGCCGGTGCGGTACATGCGGCTGCCCGCCGGGCCGTACGGGTCGGCCAGGAACCGCTGGGCCGTCTCGCCGGGGCGCTGCGGGTAGCCGCGCGCGAGGGAGTCGCCCGCGAGGTACAGCTCACCGGTGACGCCGAGCGGTGCGGGCCGCAGCGCCGCGTCGAGGACGTAGGCGCGGGTGCCGGCGACGGCGCGTCCCAGTACGGGGCCGTCGGTACCGCCGACCGGCGCGGTCAGGGTGTCGACGGTCGCCTCGGTGGGCCCGTAGAGGTTGACCGCCCGCAGCCCGGGGACGGCGGCGAGGGTGCGCCAGAGCTCCGGCGGTACGGCCTCGCCGCCGAGGGCGAGCACCCGGGGGCGGTGGGCGTGGGGCCGGTCGCGTTCGGCGCCGAGCAGCCCGGCGTCGAGGAGTTGCTCCAGGTGCGAGGGCGTGGTCTCCAGGACGTCGACGCGGTGCTCGTGGGCCCAGGCGACCAGCGCCTCGGGGTCGCGGCGGACCTCCTCGTCGGCGAGGTGCAGTTCGTGCCCGGCGAGCATCCACAGCACCGGGTCCAGGGAGGCGTCGAAGGAGAGCGAGGCGGTCAGCGCGACGCGCAGCCGGCGGTCCCCGGCGTCGCGCGCGGCGGGGCGGTAGAGGGTGCGGCGGTGGTGCTCCAGCAGCCGCGCGATGGAGCGGTGCTCGACCAGGACACCCTTGGGACGGCCGGTGGAACCGGAGGTGTGGATGAGGTAGGCCGGGTCCTGCGGGCGGGGCCCGTCGGGTAGCGGTTCGGCGCTGCGGGCCGCGATCCCGGCGGAGGTGCGGGGCTCGTCGAGGACGAGTCGGGGCGCTCCCTCCGGCAGCAGGTGGACGGTGTCCGTCGTCACCAGGGTCAGCGCGGGTCGCGCCTCTTCGAGCACCGTGTGGATGCGGCCCTCGGGGAGCGCCGCGTCCATCGGGGTGTGGACGGCGCCGGCGGTCCAGGAGGCGAGCATGCCGATGACGGCGTGGGTGGTCCGCGGCAGCAGGGTGGCCACCGGGACGCCGGGGGCGACACCCGCGGCCCGCAGTTCGCGCGCGAGTCGGCAGGCTCGGCGGTGGAGTTCGGCGAATCCCAACCTGCCGTCGCGGGCGACGACGGCGAGGGTGTCGCCGGGGGCGCTCGCGGCGGTGGCGCGGAATCGTTCCACCAGGGTGGACCCGGCCTCGGGTGCGGGGCCGCCGTCGCCGAGGGCGAGGAGCTGGGAGGTCTCCTCCGCGGAGAGCAGCGGGAGCGTCGACAGCCGGGCGTCCGGCGCGGCGGTGGCAGCCGCCAGCAGGCGGGCGAACCAGGTGGCCAGTCGCCGGGCGGTGGCCTCGTCGAACAGGTCCGAGCGGTACTCCAGGGTGCCGCCGAGAGCGGTGCCCGCCGCGGGGTCGGCCGCCGTGGTCTCGCCGAGGCTGAAGGACAGGTCGAACTTGGCGCCGCCCGTCTCGACCCGGGCGGGCTCGGCCCGCAGCCCCGGGAGGTCGAGGGTGGGCGTGTCGTTGTTGTTGAGGCTGAGCATGACCTGGAAGAGGGGGTGCCGCTCCAGGCTGCGGCTGGGGCTGACTTCCTCGACCAGCTGCTCGAAGGGCAGGTCCTGGTGGGCGTAGGCGGCCAGGTCGCTCTCCCGGACCCGCGCGAGCAGCTCCGAGAAGGTGGGGTCGCCGGAGGTGTCGGCGCGCAGCACCAGCGTGTTGACGAAGAACCCGATGAGCGGGGCCAGTGCCTGGTCCGACCTGCCGGCGACGGGGGTGCCGACGGCGATGTCCTCCGTGCCGGAGAGCCGGGAGAGCAGCGCGGCGAGAGCGGCGTGCAGCACCATGAACGGGCTGGTACCGCTGGCCCGCGCCAGATCACGCAGCCGGGTGTGGGCGGTGGCGTCCAGGGCGACGGGGACCCGGCCGCCCCCGGCCTCCGGGGCGGTGCCGCGCGGGCGGTCCACCGGCAGCGGCAGCTCCTCGGGCAGACCGGCCAGCGCCTCCCGCCAGAACCCCAACTGCTCCGCCGCCCGCGACCCCGGGTCGTCCACCGCACCCAGCAACGCACGCTGCCACACCGCGTAGTCCCCGTACTGCACCGCCAACGGCTCCCACCCCGGCGCCACCCCCGACAACCGCGCCGCATAGGCCTCCGACAGATCACGCGACAACGGACCCATCGACCACCCGTCCGCCGCGATGTGGTGCAACGTCAACAACAACACATGGCTGTCGGGCGCGGTGGAGAGCAGGGTGGCGCGGATCGGGGTGCGGCGGGCGAGGTCGAACGGCCGGGCCGACTCCTCGCGCAGCGCGTCGGGAAGCGCGGCGGTGTCGACGGTCAGCGCGGTCAGCTCGGGGCGGCCCGCCTCGGGCGGCAGGACGCGCTGCACCGCTTCGGCGCCGTCGCCGTCGGGGTGGTCGCCGGGCGTGGCCAGCACGGTGCGCAGCACCTCGTGGCGGTCGGTGAGATCGCCGAGCGCGGCGTGCAGCGCGTCCTGGTCCACGCTGCCCGAGAGGCGGACGGCCAGCGGCAGGTGGTAGGCGGGGTCGTCGGGGTCGAGCCGGTGGAGGAACCACAGTCGGCGCTGGGCGGAGGAGATGGGGGCGGGTCCGGTCCGGGGCGTCGGCAGCAGCGCGGGACGGGCGGCGTCCGCGGTGTCGAGGCGCGCCGCGAGCGCTCCCACGGTGGGCGCCTCGAAGAGGGCGCGGACGGGGAGTTCGACGCCGAAGGCGGTGCGGATGCGGGCGATCAGCCGGGTGGCGAGCAGCGAGTGCCCGCCGAGGTCGAAGAAGTTCTCGTCGCGTCCCACGCCCGCCCGTCCGAGGACGTCGGCGAAGAGCGCGCACAGCGCCCGCTCGCGGGGGGTGCGGGGCGGTTCGGCCTCGTCACCGGCGTCGCCGGCGGGCCATGGCAGGGTCGAGGTGTCGGTCTTGCCGTGGACCCCGAGGGGAAGGACCTCGACCACCCCGAGGGCGGTGGGGACCATGTAGCCCGGCAGCCGGCCGCGCAGGAAGTCGCGGAGGCCGGTGGCGGTCGGCGCGTCGTCGGCTCCCCGTACGGGGAGCGCCCAGGCGACAAGGGCGGCGGCGCCCGAGGCGTCGGGACGGACGGCGACGGCGGCGCGGGCGACCGCGGGGTGGCACAGCAGCGCGGCCTCCACCTCACCGGTCTCCACGCGGTGGCCGCGGACCTTGACCTGCCCGTCGACGCGGCCGGTGTACTCCAGGGAGCCGTCGTCATGGCGGCGGACGAGGTCGCCGGTGCGGTACATGCGGGCGCCGGGCCCGCCGTAGGGGTCGGCGAGGAACCGGTCGGCGGTGAGACCGGGGCGGCGGTCGTAGCCGCGCGCGACCCCGGCCCCGGCGAGGTAGAGCTCGCCGGTGACGCCGGGTGCGACGGGCCGGAGCCTGCCGTCGAGGACGTAGGCGCGGTTGCCGGGTACCGCGTGGCCGATCCGCGGCGGGGTACCGGGGGTGACGGGGGCGACGACGCTGTCGACGGTGGTCTCCGTCGGGCCGTAGAGGTTCCAGCCGGCGACGTCGGGGAGGTCGGCGAGGTCGCGCCAGAGATCGGCGTCGACGGCCTCGCCGCCGAGGGCGACGACCGCCGGACGGTGGGTCCCCTCGGCCAGCAGACCGGCGGCGCGGAGCTCGGCGAGGAAGGAGGGCGTGGTCTCCAGGACGTCGATGGCGTGCTGGCGCAGGAAGGCGGTGAGCGCCTCGGGGTCGCGGCGGCTGTCGTCGTCGGCGAGGTGCAGTTCGTGCCCGGCGACCATCCACAGCACCGGGTCCCAGGAGGCGTCGAAGGTGGCGGCGGCGGTGAGCGCGACGCGCAGCGGTCGGCCGCCGGCGGTGGCCTCGGCGGGGCCGATCAGCTGGTCGCGGTGGCCGGCCAGCAGGTTGACGAGGGAGTGGTGCTCGACGACGACGCCCTTGGGGGTGCCGGTGGAGCCGGAGGTGTGGAGGACGTAGGCGGCGTCGTGCGGCGCGGGGCCTTCGGGCAGCGGCGCGGGGGCGGAGGCGAGCACCGGCGGCGCCTCGTCGAGGGCGAGCAGCGGCCACTCCCCCGTCGGCAGCCCGGCGGCGAGCGCGGTGGTGGTCAGCACGCGCGCGGGGCGTGCGGTCGTCAGGACGAGCCGGTTGCGCTCGACGGGGTGGGTCGGGTCGAGGGGGACGTGGACGGCGCCGAGGCGCAGCACGGCCACCAGCGCGATGATCTGGACGCGGGTGCGGGGCAGGGCCGCGGCGACGCGGTCGCCGGGGCGGACGCCCGCGTGGTGGAGGCGGTTCGCCAGCTCCTCCGCCGCGTCCAGCAGGTCGCCGAAGGTCAGCGGACCGTCGGCGTCTGCGACGGCGACGCGTTCGGGGGTGACCAGCGCCTGAGTGGTGAGGACGTCCACGATGGTGCGGCCGGACGCGGGCGGCGTGCACCGTACCGGTGCGGTCCGGTCCAGGGCGGCGGCGCGCTCGTCGTCGGTCAGGAACTCCAGGTCGGCGACGGCGGTGTCGGGGTCCGCCAGGGCGGCGTCGAGCAGTCGCCCCAGGTGGACGGCGGTGCGGGTGGCGGTGGAGGTGTCGAACAGCTCCCGGCTGTACTCCAGTTCGCCGGTGATGCCGAGCGGACGGCCGTCGGCGTCGTGGTGTTCGGCGAGGTCGAGCGTCAGGTCGAACTTGGCGCCGGTGCGACCGGCGGACTCCTCCCGGTCGACGGCGAGGCCGGGGAGGGAGAGCCGCGGGGGCTCGTTGTTGTTGAGGCTGAGCATGACCTGGAAGAGGGGGTGCCGGTGGAGGGAGCGGGCGGGGCTGACTTCCTCGACCAGCTGCTCGAAGGGCAGGTCCTGGTGGGCGTAGGCGGCCAGGTCGCTCTCCCGGACCCGCGCGAGCAGCTCCGAGAAGGTGGGGTCGCCGGAGGTGTCGGCGCGCAGCACCAGCGTGTTGACGAAGAAGCCGATGAGCGGGGCCAGTGCCTGGTCCGACCTGCCGGCGACGGGGGTGCCGACGACGATGTCCTCCGTGCCGGAGAGCCGGGAGAGCAGCGCGGCGAGAGCGGCGTGCAGCACCATGAACGGGCTGGTACCGCTGGCGCGCGCCAGATCACGCAGCCGGGTGTGGGCGGTGGCGTCCAGGGCGACGGGGACCCGGCCGCCCCCGGCCTCGGGGGCGGTGCCGCGCGGGCGGTCCACCGGCAGCGGCAGCTCCTCGGGCAGACCGGCCAGCGCCTCCCGCCAGAACCCCAACTGCTCCGCCGCCCGCGACCCCGGGTCGTCCACCGCACCCAGCAACGCACGCTGCCACACCGCGTAGTCCCCGTACTGCACCGCCAACGGTTCCCACCCCGGCGCCACCCCCGACAACCGCGCCGCATAGGCCTCCGACAGATCACGCGACAACGGACCCATCGACCACCCGTCCGCCGCGATGTGGTGCAACGTCAGCAACAACACATGGCTGTGGTCGGAGAGGGTGTGGAGTTCGGCCCGGAGCGGGATCTCCCGGGTGAGGTCGAACGCCCGCGGGGCGTACGGCCCGGGGCGCTGCCCGAACGGGGCGTGGTGGAGCGGCACCTCGGTCCCGATGGCGGGCAGCACGTGCTGGTAGGGGCCGTCCGCGTCCTCGGGGAAGAGGGTCCGCAGGCTCTCGTGCCGGGCGACGAGGTCCCGCAGCGCGGCGTGGAGCGCCTCGCGGTCGAGGGTTCCGGTCAGCCGCAGCGCGACGGGGATGGTGTAGGTGGCGCCGCCCTCGCCCATGCGCTCCAGCAGCCACAGCCGCTGCTGCGCCGGGGAGAGCGGCAGCCGCTCGGGACGTTCGGCGGCGGTGAGCGCGGGCCGGGTCGTGGTCGGTGCCTCGTCGAGGCGAGCGGCCAGCGCCGCCGGGGTGGGCGACTCGAAGAGGAACCTGATGGGGGGCTCGGTGCCGAGCTCGGCACGCAGCCCGGCGACGACCCGGGCGGCGAGCAGGGAGTGGCCGCCGAGGTCGAAGAAGTCGCTGTCGCGGCCGACCCGTGCGACGCCGAGGACCTCGGCGTAGACGGCGCACACCGCCGCCTCCGTGGCGTTGCGCGGCGGCTCGTCGCCGCCGGTGGCCGGCGCCACCGGCTCGGGGAGGGCGTCGGTGTCGAGCTTGCCGTTGGGGGTGAGCGGCAGGCGCTCCACGGTGGCGTAGACGGCGGGCACCATGTGGCCGGGCAGGGTGGCCGCGAGGTGGGCGCGCAGCCGCGCGGGGTCGCCGGCCTCTGGGTCGGCCACGGCCACGTAGGCGGCGAGGAGTTCCCCGGCGCCCGCGCCGGCGGGTCGGGTGAGGACGGCGGCCTCGGTGACCTCGGACAGCGCGGTGAGCGCCGCCTCGATCTCCCCGGGGTCGACGCGGTGGCCCCGGACCTTGATCTGGCGATCGGTGCGGCCGAGGAACTCCAGGGTGCCGTCCTCGCGCCAGCGGGCGAGGTCGCCGGTGCGGTACATACGGCTGCCCGGGGCGCCGAACGGGTCCGCCAGGAACCGGTCGGCGGTCAGCCCGGCACGGCCCGCGTAGCCGCGGGCCACCCCGACGCCGGCGAGGTAGAGCTCTCCCGCCATGCCGGTGGGCAGCGGGTGGAGACCGGCGTCCAGCACATAGGCGCGGGCACCGGCGACGGGTCGTCCGATGACCGGGCTGCCGCCCGCGAGCCGGGCGGTGACGGCGTTGACGGTGGTCTCGGTGGGCCCGTAGAAGTTGAAGACGGAGAGCCCCGGGTGTGCCGACAGCTCCTGCCACAGCGCGTCGTTGACGGCCTCGCCGCCGAGCGCGACGACGGTCGGTCCCCGTTCGCCGTCGAGGAGGCCGTGGCCGAGAAGCTGCTGGAGGTAGGTGGGGGTGGTCTCGATGGCGTCGATCCGGTGGGCGTGGAGGTGGCCGACGAGCGCCTGCGGATCGCGGCGCACCTCGTCGGGGACGATGTGCAGTTCGTGGCCGGCGACCATCCACAGCACCGGGTCCAGCGAGGCGTCGAACGAGGTCGCGGCGGTCAGCGCGACCCGCAGCGGCCGGCCGAGCACGTCCTCGGCGGCGGCGTGCGACTCCAGTCGGTGGTGCTCCAGCAGGTTGGTCAGGGAACGGTGTTCGACCTCCACGCCCTTGGGCCGCCCGGTGGAACCGGAGGTGTAGATGACGTACGCGGCGTCGGCGCGGGAGGGCCCGCGGGGGACAGCGGTCGGGGCGCCCGGGTCGTCCGCCGGGTCGGGGGCGACCAGAGTGCGGCGGGAGGCGGGGTCGACCGCGGCGGCGGTGGCGGGATCGGCGACGAGGGCGACGGGGTCGGCGTCGCCGAGGAGGTGGGCGGTGCGCTCGGCCGGGTAGGACGGGTCGACCGGCACGTACGCCGCGCCGCACCTCATGGCGGCCAGCAGCGCGACGACCAGGTCGCGGGAGCGGGCGGCGGCGACCGCGACCCGGGTACCGGGACGCGCGCCACGCGCGGCGAGCCGGCCGGCCAGTTCCTCGACGCGCGCACCGAGCTCGGCGAAGCCGAGCGACCCGTCGGGGGCGACGACGGCGGTGGCGTCGGGGGTGCGGGCGGCCTGCGCGGCGAACCGCCCGGTGAGGGTCCCGGGGTCGGCCGCGGGCCGCGGCACGGCGGACCGGACCGGGTCGCGGGGCGCGGGCACCGGGCCGGTGCCGGTGGCCACCACCCGGCGCCGCTCGTCGTCACCGAGCAGACCGAGCGTGCCGAGCTGCGCGGCGGGGCCGGCGACGAAGGACTCCAGCAGCCGGGTGAGCCGCGCGTGGTGGACGGCGAGGTCGTCGGCGGCGTGGAGGTCGGGGTTGCCGAGGAGGTCGAGGCGGAGCCCGCCGTCTGCGAAGGAGGCGTGGGCGGCCAGCGCCATGTCCTCGACGGGCCCGATGGAGAGGTTGTGCAGCGTCGCGCGGCCGGGGCCGAAGGCGAGGCTGTCGTCGAAGGCCATGACGTTGACGACGGGCCCGGTGAGCCGGTCGCGACGTCCCAGCAGGCCGCGTTCGCGCCGCAGCTCCTCGGAGGGGAACCGCTGGTGGCGCAGGACAGTGCGCACGGTGCGCGAGGTGCGCCGCAGCAGTTCCTGCACGGTGTCGGCCGGGGAGACCTCCAGCCGCAGCGGCAGCACGTTGGAGACCATCGCCGGGGTGAACCGCGCGGTGTCGGTCCTGCGGGTGGTGACGGGCAGACCGAGGACGACCTCGGACTGGCCGCGTGCCCGGTGCAGGTAGGCGGCGGTGGCGGCGATGAAGAGCGTGGGCCAGCCGGCGCCCGCGGTGCGGGCCGCGTCGCGGAGCCGGTCGAGCCACGCGGGGTCGAACGACCGGCCGGCGCGGAGCGCGGTCCGGGCGGGCGAGGCCGCCGCGTCGCGCAGGCCGACGGGCTCGGGCATGCCGCGCAGGTAGTCGTTCCAGAAAGCGCGGTCGGTCGCGAACTGCTCCGAGCCCCGGTAGTCGGCCTCCTCCCGGAGCAACGCGTCGAGCGGGGCGTGGAAGGGCGGGATCGCGACGCCGGGGTCGGTGGCGAGGCGGGTGTAGACATCGGCGATCCGGCCCAGGGCGAGAGCCGCGCCGTAGCCGTCGATCGCGAGGTGGTGCACCTGCTGGTGGAAGTACCAGCGCTCGTCGCCGAGGCGCAGCAGCATCAGCGAGACCAGGGGTCCGACCGCGGTGTCGGCGGTGGTCTCCAGCGCCTCGGCCATCAGCTCGTCGGCCCGCGCGGCCGGGTCCGCCTCGCCTCGCAGGTCCACCTCGGTCACGGGTATGTCCAGGTGGGGCGCGACACGCTGGTAGGGCATCTCGTCGGCCTCGCCGAACGTCACGCGCAGCGCCTCCGCCTCGCCGGTGACCCGCCGCACGGCGCTGCGCAGCAGCGCCGGGTCGAGCGGCCCGCGGATGTCCGCGTACTCGGCGATGTTGTAGGCCGGGCTGGTGGGGTCGAGCCGCTGGGCGAACCAGAGGCCGAGCTGGCCGGCGGTCAGGGGAAGGCGGGCGGCGGACGGGTCGGACACTCGTGATCACACCTAGCACTGAGGAGTCGGCGGCAGCTCGGCCGTGCGCCGGTCGCGCCGGCGCACCCGGGGTGCGGTCGGCGGTGGGCCGACTCTCCCCGGGGCATGGAGTGGTGAACGCGGATCAGCGCGACTTGCGATGCTTTGTCACGGTGCGTTCCCCCACGGGCCAGATCGTACGTTGACCCTGCGTTCGGCACCGATGGCACAGGGAGATTGGTGATGTGACTGGCGTCACAGGGGGTGACCTCATCCCCATAACTCACCGCAATCCGGTGATCACACCAGTCCGTTGGGGTGGTCGTGACGAACACACACGGACGACAGTCGTTCACACGAGCGGAGATTTCAGGATGAGGAACACCCACGGTCGGCGTCTGGCAACGGCGATGGGCGCGGCGGCGGCACTGGTGGCCCTGACCGCGACGGGAGCCCAGGCGGCGGCGCCGTCCGCGGCGCCCGAGAAGGTCACCCACACCGGGACCGTCGCGCCGACGTCCCAGTCGTCCGGCTCCGGTGGCGGCTCCCTGGTGCAGGGCTGGCAGTTCTGCCTGCTGGCCTCCTGCGAGACGCACGCGGGGAGCGGCGGCGCGCAGGGAGTCCAGGGCATCAACTTCTGCCTGCTGGCCTTCTGCTCCGTCCGCGGCTGAGCGACGGCGCCACGGGGACCGCACGTCGTCGCACGGCGCCCACGCCGGGCGGAGCGGCGCACGGGCGGTCCCCTCGCACCGGTGATGGTCGGGCACGAGCACCGGGTACGCCCCGGTCGCGACGGCCGGACCCGTGCGGCACCCCGCCACTGTCGGTGGGCTCTGTCACCATGCGGGCATGGCTGCCGACGAGGACAGAGCACATCCCCACGAGACCGCGCCCGTGGAAGAGGCGGTACCGGTGCTGCGGGTGACCGACGCCGAGCGGGCCGCCGCCTGGTACGCGCGGCTGGGGTTCGCCGTGACCTGGGAGCACCGCTTCGCCCCCGGGATGCCCGTCTTCCTGGAGCTGCGGCGCGGCGCCGTGACGCTCTTCCTCTCCGAGCACGTCAACGACGCGCCGCCCGACGGCCTGATCTACCTGCGGGTCCGTGACGTCGACGCCGCCGCGGCCGAGTTCGGCGCCGCCGTGACGGCAGAGGCGTGGGCCCGGGAGACCGAGCTGCACGATCCCGACGGGAACCGGGTGCGCGTGGGCACCCCGCTGCCCTGACGGCCCCACCGGCGCACCCACCCCGGGGGGCGCCCCCGACATCGTTCGCACTACCGAGGAGGACCGGCTGTGTCCGGACTGCTGTACTCCGTCTCCATGTCGCTGGACGGCTACATCGCCGGCCCCGGCGGGGACATGGCCTGGCTCGCGCCGCTGCTGCCCCCGCCGGGCGGCGAGCCGAACCCGGTCGCCGACGAGGTCGGGGCGCTGCTCATCGGTCGGCGCACCTTCGGCGGTGACGACCCCTACCGGGACACGGAGGGCGAGGGCGAGGCGTTCGGCGGGGGTTGGAGCGGCCCGCAGTTCGTGCTGACGCACCGGCCGCCGCCCGACCCGGTGCCCGGTATCACCTTCGTCGGGGAGCTGGACACCGCGGTACGGGCGGCCAGGGAGGCCGCCGGGGGCCGGACGGTGAACGTGCTGGGCGCCGACGTGGCGCGGCAGTGCCTGGCGGCGGGAGTACTGGACGAGGTGCTGACCTGCGTCGTCCCCGTCCTGCTCGGTGACGGCGTCCGGCTGTTCGACGCACCGGGCGTCGGCCCCGTCGCGCTGGAACCCCTCTCGGTGCACCGAGGACGGTACTCGACCGACCTTCGGTACCGGGTGCGCGGCGCCCGAGGGGGCGGCTGACGCGGAAGAGGCCCGAACCCGGCGCGGAACGACGGCGCGGGTTCGGGCCTCGGTGGGGTCAGCGGGGCGGGGGCGGGAGGTTGAGCGGCGTCAGTCGCCGACCTCGTCCTGGAAGTCCCGGTCGCACCGGTCGAGCTCCTCCTGCGTGTCGGCGGCATCGACGCACTCGCGCAGGTTGCCGAACTCCTCGGAGTTCCAGACGGCGACCCCGAGGAGCAGGACCAGCACGCCGCCGAGCAGGCCGAGCCCACCGATGACGGCACCGACCAGCGACATCGTGCCGTTGCTCGCGGCGCCGCGGCGGGCTCGCCGGAAGCCGAGGACACCGGTGACGAGCGCAACCACTCCGAAGGCGACGCCGCCGATCGCCGTCCAGAAGAACAGCGCCGCCAGGATGCCGGTGACGAGCGCGGCGATGCCGAGCCCGTTGCCGCCACCGCCACCACCGGGTGCGCGCCTCTCCTCCGGGGGCGGCTCCCAGCCGGCGGAGGGCGGGGTGAAGCCGGGCACCGGGCCCTGCCGGTCTCGGTCGCGGTCACCGTCGTGCGGGGTCGTCATCCGTCTGCCTTCCGGTCGGCCCGTCGGGGTGAGCGGTCTCGTGCCCGCCGCCCCGCGCCGCAAACGGCGGGCCCGGGGGCGAGGTGCACTTCCGGTCACGGGCGGTGCCGAGCCCGGGGCGCCGCCCTGCCTCGCGCCGACGGGACGTCAGAGATCGGCGGGGTACTCCTCGTCGTCGTAGTGGAGCGTGCCGTCGTCGTCCATGCGGGGGTGCATCCGCATCGGGCCGTGCGGGTCGCGGTCGGAGGGGCGTGGGCCCTCCGGCCCGTCGGGGCCGATCCGCATCAGCCGCCCGATGCGGGCGATGGAGTACTCCTTCTCCCCCACCTGCACCCGGTTGCCCTCGCCGCGGCTCCGCCACTCCTCCGCGATGCGGACGTACTCGGCCTTCTCGTCGGCGTCGAGGTCGAGCAGCATCGGGAAGGTCAGCTTCAGGGCGCCGTACAGGAAGGACCGCGCGGCGTGGGCGGTGGCGAACGGGCCGGCGGTCATCTCCCAGCCGCCCGGGCAGCGTTCCACGACACGGAACGACGGCGGCAGGAGCACCACCCCCGGGTGGGTCTCCAGTGCCCGCTCGGACTCCAGCCGCACCTGCGCCGGATAGCTCTCGGCGCGGTAGGCCAGGTCGAGCAGGGCGAGCCGCTCGGCCCCGGCCATGACGCCGGAGGCGGCGGTGTGGTCGATGACGTGGCCCTCGTCCGGCTCGGGCTCCCGGCCGCCCCGGTCCCAGTCGGGGCGCGCAGGCTGCGGGTCGGTGGGCCGGGCGGTCTCGGGGCCGTCGTCGTCGAGGTAGAAGAACTCGTCGGCGCGCACGACCCGGTAGCGGACGTCGTCCACGACGAGCTCGTCGACCGCCTCCTTCTCCAGGACGGCGATGCCCCTGACCAGGCGGCGCCGCTGGTCCGGGTCCTCGATGTCGTCCTTGGCCCGGAAGAACAGGGAGGAGTGCAGCCGGTCCCTGGCCTGCTGGCCGGAGCCGTCGGTGACGGGGCACACCACCTCCCAGCGGTCCGGGTTCCGGGGGCACTGCGCGGCGACGCCGAACAGCGGGCCGCGGACGGTGTAGTGCCGGTACCGGCGGGCGGCGGTGGCGGCGTCCGCCTCCACGGCCGCCGCCACCGGGTGTTCGGGCTGCTCCACGCGCATGACGAGGGGAGGGGCGCACGTCTCTTCGTCGCTGGTCACCCACGCATTGTGAGCACAGGCGTGGGCGGCGCGTCAGCGGAACGGCGTCATTCCGACCGAAGCGGGGGCAGGCTGTCCGATGCTGTTCGCACATCAGCGCGGTCGTCGACCGGAGACGCGGCAGGGGCGCGGCGCGCGCCGGCCGCGACGGGCGGCGGCGCCACCGGCACCTGGCTCTCCCCGCCCTCGCGGCGCATGTCGCGGGCGGCCAGCAGGATGCCGACCACGGCGAGCGCCCACAGCGGGTACTGGGCGAGCCAGGCCAGGCGCAGCGCGGCGGGGTTGTCCAGCCCGCCGAGCAGCGTCATCATCACGCCCATCACGGCCAGGGCGGCCGGGGTGGCGCTGTAGCCGCCGAGGTTGGCGACGCCCTGGGCGACCCCCCACCGGTGCGCCGGCAGGCTGGCGCGGGCGACGTCGAAGGCGACCACGGAGGCCGGGCCACCGATGCCGAGCACGACGACGAGGACCACCAGCAGCCAGGTGGGCGCGGCGCCCGGCCACGCCAGGACCACGGTCCAGGTGGCGGCGGTCACCCCGATGACGACGAGGAAGATGCGGTCCCGCCGCGCGGGGAAGCGGGCCGCGAGCATGCCGACGAGCGGGCCGAGGCAGAGCGCGGTGACGACGATGAGGGTGATCAGCAGCGCGCCGGTGGTGGCGGAGCGCTCGTGCACACCGACCAGGTAGGGCACCCCCCACAGCAGGGAGAAGACCATCATCGAGAACTGCGTCCCCATGTGTCCGAAGAACGCCAGCCGGATGCCGGGCACCCGCCAGAGCGCGACCTCGCGGGCTGGCCGGGGGCCGCGGCCGG
>NZ_JAAVJB010000076.1 GCF_012034385.1 Streptomyces spiramenti | reverse complement strand
GATAGACGCCCGGGCCCCGGCGCACCCCGCGTGGCGGGGCGGGCCGGGGCCCGGGCGGCGGGGCGCCGCGGCGTCAGCCGGTGGCGCGCTTGTACTTCCGCACCGCCAGCGTCCGGAACAGCGCGATGATCACGACGCAGAAGATGACGGTCGCCAGCACCGGGTTCTGCAACGGCCAGGCGTCGGGCGCCTGGTAGCCAGGCGGCAGGTTGCCGAACAGCTCGCGGACGGCCAGGACCGCCGCCGAGAACGGGTTCCACTCCGCGACCGGCTGCAACCAGCCCGGCATGTTCTCCGAGGGCACGAACGCGACCGAGATGAACGTCAGCGGGAACAGCCAGATGAGCCCGCCGGAGGTCGCCGCCTCCGGGGAACGCACCGACAGTCCGATGAGCGCGCCGATCCAGGTGAAGGAGTAGCCGAGCAGGAGCAGCAGCACGAACGCGGCGAACGCCTTGACGACTCCGTCGTGGAAGCGCCAGCCGACGAGGAACGCGACGATCGCGAGGACGACCAGCGTCAACGCGGTCTGGGCGAGGTCGGCGAAGGTCCGCCCGGTCAGGACCGCGCCGCGCGCCATGGGCAGCGACCGGAACCGGTCGATGATGCCCTTCTGCATGTCCTCGGCGATGCCCGCGCTGGCCCCCGCGGTGGCGAAGGTGACGGTCTGGGCGAAGATGCCGCCCATCAGCCACTCGCGGTAGGACGAGGCGTCCAGTCCCGCCCCCGGGATGTTGATGGATCCGCCGAAGACGTAGCTGAACAGCACCACGAACATGATGGGCTGGACGAGTCCGAAGACGACGACCTCGGGGATCCGCATCATGCGCAGCAGGTTGCGGCGCGCGACGACGAAGGAGTCGCGGACCGCCTGGCCGACGCCGATGGAGAGGTCGCCCCCGGTGCGGGGCGCGGGCGCCGGGCTCTGTTCGGTGATGGTCACTTGCCCTCCTCCTGCTGGTCGGCGCGGGTCCGGGGGCGGTTCGCGGCGCCGGCCTCGGGGTGGGACTCCGCCGCCTCGGGATCCGTCCCCGGGGCGTTCTCCCGGGACAACGGGGCGTCCTCGGCGCTGTGGCCGGTGAGAGAGATGAAGACGTCGTCCAGGGTGGGGCGCCGCAGCCCGATGTCGTTGATCTCGATCCCTTCGGCGTCGAGTTCACGGATGACCTCGGCGAGCAGCTTCGCTCCACCCTCGACGGGGACGGTGAGCCGCCTGGTGTGGTCCTCGACCACGACCTCCCCCTGGCCGAGCCGTGCCAGGACCTCGCGCGCGGTCGAGAGGTGCGCCCGGTCCTGCACGACGACCTCGACCACGTCGCCGCCGGTGGCGTCCTTGAGCTCGTCGGAGGTGCCGCGGGCGATGATGCGGCCGAGGTCGACCACGGCGATGCTGTGCGCGAGGTGGTCGGCCTCCTCCAGGTACTGGGTGGTGAGCAGCAGGGTGGTGCCGCCGGCGACGAGGTCCTGGATCACGTCCCACAGCGCCTGGCGGTTGCGGGGGTCGAGACCGGTGGTCGGCTCGTCCATGAACATGACCGGCGGGCGGACGACGAGCGCCGCCGCGAGGTCCAGCCGGCGTCGCATGCCGCCGGAGTAGGTCTTGGCGGTGCGGTCGGCGGCCTCGGCGAGGTTGAAACGCTCCAGGAGCTCGCCGGCCCGCTTCTTCGCGTCGCGTCCCGACAGCTGGTAGAGCTGCCCGACCATCTGGAGGTTCTCCCGGCCGGTGAGGTACTCGTCGACGGCGGCGAACTGCCCGGAGAGGCCGATCGAGGCCCGCACCCGGTTGGGTTGGCGCAGCACGTCGATGCCCGCCACCTCGGCGCGCCCGCTGTCCGGCTGGATGAGCGTGGTCAGCACGCGCACCGCCGTGGTCTTGCCGGCGCCGTTCGGCCCGAGCAGGCCGAGGACGGTGCCCTCTGGGACGTCGATGTCGACGCCGTCCAGTGCCCTGACATCGCCGAAGGTCTTGACCAGACCCTCCGCGTAGATGGCCCCTGGCATGGTCTCTCCCGATCTGGGTCTCGTCCGGCGGCCGTCCGGGTGGCCGGTCGGTCGCCACTGGTGGCGGGCGGGCCGGGGCGTCCGACAGCCGACGCGGGCTCCGCTGCCTCTCAGGCTCACCCCGACGGGCCCGGGCCGCCACCCTAGAGCATCGCGATGTATCGCGATATGCCGAGCTGGGTTCTGGCCGCGAACCGACCGTTTCCGGTCGAACCACGACGCTCACCGCGAACAGCCCCCGGTCGCCCGGGTGGGCGTCAGTCCAGGACGGTGTAACCGGCCGAGCGCAGGTCGCCCGCCACCTCGGCGCAGTGCTCGGGCCCCTGGGTCTCCAGCTGGAGCTCGACCTCCGCCTCCTCGATCCCGAGTCCGGGATCGATCCGGACGTGGTTGACGGCGAGCACGTTGGCGTCGGCCCGCGACAGCTCCCCCAGCAATGCAGCGAGCACCCCCGGGCGGTCCGGCAACCGCATCCGCAGCGACAGGTAACGGCCCGCCGCGGCCATGCCGTGCCGGAGGGTGCGCTGGAGCACCAGCGGGTCCACGTTGCCGCCGGAGAGCAGCGCCACCACCGGTCCGCGGAAGGCCGCCGGCTCGCTGAGCAGCGCCGCGACGGAGGCCGCCCCGGCGGGTTCCACCACCATCTTGGCCCGCTCCAGGCACAGCAGCAGCGCACTGGAGAGCGCGTCCTCGGAAACAGTGCGGACCTCGTCGACCAGTTCGCCGATGATGCGGAAGGGGACGTCGCCGGGGCGCCCGACCTTCATGCCGTCGGCCATGGTGGCGACCCGGTCCAGGGAGACCGGCCGCCCCGCCGCCAGCGAGGGCGGGTAGGCCGCCGCTCCCTCGGCCTGCACGCCGACGACCCGCACGTCCGGCCGGATGGACTTGATCGCCAGCGCCACCCCGGCGGCCAGGCCGCCACCGCCGATGCCGACGACCACCGTCCGCACCTCGGGGCACTGCTCCAGGATCTCCAGTCCCACCGTGCCCTGGCCCGCGACGACGTCGGGGTGGTCGAAGGGATGGATGAAGACGGCGCCGGTCTCCCGCGCGTACTCCTGCGCCGCGGCCAGGGTCTCGTCCACGACCTGCCCGTGGGTCCGCACCGTCGCCCCGTACTCGCGGGTCGCGGCGACCTTGGGCAGGGGCGCGCCCACCGGCATGAACACGGTCGAGGCCACCCCCAGCAGGGAGGCGGCGAGTGCCACGCCCTGCGCGTGGTTGCCCGCGCTGGCCGCCACGACCCCCCGGGAGCGTTCCTCCGCGGAGAGGCCGGCGATGCGCGTGTAGGCGCCCCGCAGCTTGAACGAGCCGGTGCGCTGGAGGTTCTCGCACTTCATCTGCACGGGGCCGCCCACCAACCGGCTCAGGAACCGGCTGCCCTCCATCGCGGTGACGCGGGCGACGCCGGACAGGGTCTTCTGTGCTTCCCGGACGTCTTCGAGCGTGGGGAGCGGGGTCACGGGAGGGTTGCCCCCGGGGAGGTTCGCAGCCATGGGCACAGTTTCGCAGCAGGCCACGGCGGTGCGCCGTCCGCCGGGGGCCGGGGAGTTCCGTCACGCACTGTCATGCGTTCGAAACCCATACGGGGCGGCGCGGCCCCCGCCGGGCACCCAACGGCCCGCGGTCCGGAGCGCGGACCTGGTCGCCGGATGACGGTGCGGAGCAAATACCGTTACGTCACGGCGACTTCGCACCACGGGGACGACTGTGCCCTCCACGGCACGCGCCGCGTACTCTGTGGCGCATCTCGCGCCACCCCCCACGCCTGACCCTTCACTCCATCAATGCCAGGTACCCCTCATATGACACCTGAAGTCGCAGAAGACACCGCGTCGCCGAACACGGTCGACCAACTGCTGGACGCACTCCAGCACGAGGTCGCCGTGTTCGCACGTCGCGCCGAGCAGACCCGGCTCGGTGGCCTGGGTCCCGCCCGCAACTCCATGGACCGGGCGGCCTACCTCCTCCTCAGCAGGCTCGACCAGGCCGGACCGACCGGCGTGAAGTCCCTCGCCTCCGGCATGGGCATCGACTCGTCCACCGTCACCCGCCAGGTGGCACCGCTGGTGGACTCCGGGCTGGTCGACCGTGCCGCCGACCCCGACGACGGCCGGGCCGTCGTCCTCCGCCTCTCCGCCCGGGGCAGCGCCCGGCTGGACGAGGTGCGCGCCTCTCGGCGCAAGCTCATAACAGCACTGACCGACGGCTGGACCGATGAGGAGAGGGAGGTCTTCCACGGGCAGCTGATCCGCTTCAACGACGCCGTGGCGCGCTGGCAGAGCGCACCCGGCACGCCACGCTGACGGCTTGACGGCCGCGGTCGCGCTAGCCACGCGACCGCACGGGCCGGGACCGCCCGACGTGCCATCGTCCCCGCCGGCGCGGGAGGGGCGGCACCAGGGCGGTACGGGGGAGCACACGACACGACCACAGGCCGAGGGGCCGCCGGGAGGTATCCCGGCGGCCCCTCGGCGCGCCCGGCGGCAGCGGGACGCCGCGCCCGCACCCGCACCCGCACCGGCACCGGCACCGGCACCGGCACCGGCACCGGCACCCGCAGGACGTCAGCCGAGCGCCTCGGTGAGGTCGGCCAGCAGGTCGTCGACGGCCTCGATGCCGACCGAGAGCCGGACCAGGTCCGCCGGGACCTCCAGCGCGGAGCCGGCGACCGAGGCGTGCGTCATCCGGCCCGGGTGCTCGATCAACGACTCCACCCCGCCGAGCGACTCGCCCAGGGTGAAGACCTTCGCGCGGTCGCAGACGGCGACCGCCGCCTCCTCACCCGCGGCGACACGGAAGGAGACCATGCCGCCGAAGTCCCGCATCTGCTTGGCGGCGGTCTCGTGGCCGGGGTGGGACTCCAGCCCCGGGAAGTGGACCGCACTGACCTTCGGGTGCGCGACCAGCATCTCGGCGATCCGCGCCGCGTTGGCGCAGTGCCGGTCCATCCGCACGGCGAGGGTCTTGATGCCGCGCATCACCAGCCAGGCGTCGAACGGCCCGGCGATCGCCCCCATGGCGTTCTGGTGGTAGGCCAGTTCCTCGCCGAGCGCCGAGTCGGAGACCACCAGGGCGCCGCCGACGACATCCGAGTGCCCGCCCATGTACTTGGTGGTGGAGTGCACCACCACGTCCGCGCCCAGCGACAGCGGCTGCTGGAGGTAGGGGCTGGCGAAGGTGTTGTCGACGACCAGGCGCACCCCCGCGGAGCGGGTGATGTCGGCGAGCGCCGCGATGTCGCTGATGCCCAGCAGCGGGTTGGACGGCGTCTCCACCCACACCATGCGGGTCTCGGGCCGCAGCGCCGCCCGCACCGCAGCGGGGTCGGAGGTGTCCGCCACCGACCAGGTCACGCCCCAGCGCTCCACGACCTTCGCGATGAGCCGGAACGTGCCGCCGTAGGCGTCGTCGGGGATGACCAGGTGGTCGCCGGGGCTCAGCACGGTGCGCAGCAGGCAGTCCTCGGCCGCCAGACCCGAGGCGAAGGCGAGACCGCGGCGCCCCCCTTCCAGGGCCGCGAGGTTCTCCTCCAGCGCGGTCCGGGTCGGGTTCGCGGACCGGCTGTACTCGTAGCCGCCGCGCAGGCCGCCCACCCCGTCCTGCTTGTAGGTGGACACCTGGTGGATCGGGGGGACCACGGCCCCGGTGGCCGCGTCGGGCTCCTGCCCCGCGTGGATGGCCAGGGTCTCGAAGTGCTGGCTGCGCTCGTTCATGGGGACACCGTAATGCCGCCCGGGGCCCCGGTGTTCCTCCTCGGCGCGCACGCGCCGGGACGGGTCGGGGTGCACCGGCACACACCGGTCCTCGCGGGTGGCGGACACGGGGCGGGGCCCTGCCTTTAGGGTTGAAAGGCACCGGGGGCGACGTGGACGAGCTCCGCACCCCGGGTGACATCGAACCTGTGAGCGAGGAGCTGCGCGCCATGGAAGCCTTGTGGCTGTTGATCGCACTGACCGCCATCTTCGGGGTGGCCGTCCTGCCCGCGATCCGCCGGCGGCAGGAGCGGCGGGCACTCGAACAGGCCGCCGAGACCGCGCAGGACATGACCCGCCCGGCCGGCTCCGGCCGACCCCGGCAGCAGAAGTCCGGCGGCGTCTCCCTCTCCAAGGAGGGCGACGCCGACGGCGGCCGGACCGGCGGCTCCGTCTCCTCGGGCGGACTGGTCGCCGTGGACGACCTCGACCTGCGGCTCCCCGGCCCCGACCAGGAACTGGTCGACGCGCTGGAGGAGGCGCAGCGGACGCAGGACTGGCGGCCCGCCGGCCGGCTGCTGGCGCTGACCGACGACGACGAGCAGCGCTGGCAGCGGGTGCAGTCCCTGGCCGGGGCCGCCGCCATGGAGCTGGCGCAGTGGCACGGCGAGCACGGCCCCGCTTCGGGGGAACCCGGTCACCCCGACGCGCCGGCCGGGCCCGGCTCCCGGCGTGACGCGGGCTGGCTCCGTGCCTGGCGCGCGGACGAGCCCTCCGACGCGGGCGGCGCGCAGGTGTACGCGCAGTTCCTCGTCTGGCAGGCGATGTCGAACACCGGGTCCGCCGACAGCCGGATCATCCTGGAGGAGGCGCGCACCGCGGCGGCGGACGCGGCGCTGCTCGCTCCCGACGACCCGACCCCGCACATCACCGAGCTGTTCGTGGCGCGCGGGCTGAGCTACCGCAAGGCCGACTTCGAGGCGGTGTGGTCGGAGGTCACCCGGCGCAGCCGCGACCACATGGGCGCGCATCTGGCGGCGCTCAGCTACTGGTCGGAGAACTGGCACGGCTCCAAGGAGGAGGCGTACGGCTTCGCGCAGAGCGCCGCCGGCGCCGCCCCGCCGCGGTCGCTGCTGCCGGCGCTGCCGCTCTTCGCCGTATTCGACCACCTCCCCGACGTCCAGCTCTCCCCCAGCATGTACAGCGGCGCGACCATCGGGGACGCGCTGGAGGCGGCCCGGTTCGCGCTGTCGAACACCCGGCCCGACCACCCGGTGGTGCCGCACGTCCGGCACCTGCTGCTGTGGTTCCTCGTCCGCGCCGAGCGGTACGAGGAGGCCAAGGAACAGGTGTGGGCCGTCGATGGTTATGTAGGGGCGCTGCCCTGGGTCAACAGCGGGAACCCGGCGCAGGAGTACGCGGCCTTCCGGGCCGTCGCCATCGGACGCCGCTGAGCCGACACACGCCAGGAGATCGTCATGCTGTTCGGTATGAAGGACCGGCTCCCCACCGCCGAGGAGGCCCTGCCCGGCCGCCACGAGCCGACGTTCCGGGTGCCGGAGCGCCACACCGTCCTGGGCAACCCGCTCCAGGGCCCGTACCCGGACGGGTTCGAGGTCGCCGACTTCGGGCTGGGCTGCTTCTGGGGAGCGGAGCGGAAGTTCTGGCAGACGGAGGGCGTGTGGACCACCCTCGTCGGTTACCAGGGCGGTATCACCCCCCACCCGACCTACGAGGAGAGCTGCACCGGCCGCACCGGGCACGCCGAGGTCGTGCGGGTGGTCTTCGACCCCGCGCGGGTGAGCTACGAGGAGCTGCTGCGGGTCTTCTGGGAGTCCCACGACCCGACGCAGGGTTTCCGGCAGGGCAACGACATCGGCACCGCCTACCGGTCGGCGCTGTTCACCCACTCCCCCGCGCAGGACGCGACCGCCCGCGCCTCCCGTGAGGCGTACCAGGCGGTGCTGGAGCGGGCCGGTCACGGCCGGATCACCACGGAGATCGGGTCCGCGGCCGAGAACACGTTCTACCCGGCCGAGGACTACCACCAGCAGTACCTCGACAAGAACCCCGGCGGGTACTGCGGCATCGGCGGCACGGGCGTCTCCTGCCCGATCGGCGTGGCGAAGGCCGACGGCTGACGCACCCGGCCGCGCGCCGCGCCGGAGCACCGGGCGCGGCGAACCGCGGGACACCCGTGGCGACCCGTGCCACCGGCCGCTGTGGGGCCGTCGTGCCGTGACCGCGGCCTAGGATCGGGCCGATGGGCGACACGACGGGAACGCGGGAGTGGGCACCCCGGCAGGTGGTGGTCGACGCCGGCCTGTTCCTGCTGGCGGCGGCAGTGGCGCTGATCACCGTGGTCCAGCAGGCGAACGACCCGGTGCCGGTCTCCGACTGGGTCCTTCAGGTGGACGCGGTCACGGGCGCGGTGGGCTGCGTCGCGCTGTGGTGGCGCCGCCGGTTCCCGTTCGTGCTCGGCGTCGCCCTCGCGGTGGCGAGCGCGTTCGCCGAGACGGCCGCGCCGGCGGCGGTCGTCGCGTTGTTCACCGTCGCGGTGCACCGCTCCACGAGGGAGACGGTGACGGTCTGCGCCATCAGCCTCGCCGCGATCACGGCGTACCAGCTGCGCTGGCCCGAGACGGGGGCACCGGTCCTGTCGGTGTTCACCGCCATCGGCCTGGGGCATCTCGCCACGGTGGCGTGGGGGCTGTCCGTGCGCAACCGCCGGGCGCTGGTCGCGTCCCTGCGGGAGCGGGCGGCGGCGGCCGAGGTAGAGGCGCTGCTGCGGGCGGAGCGCGCCGAGCGGGAGGCGCGGGGAGCCCTCGCGCGCGAGATGCACGACGTCCTCGGCCACCGGCTCTCGCTGCTCAGCCTCCACGCGGGCGCCCTCCGCTACCGTCCCGACGCGCCGGCCGAGGACCGGGTGCGGGCCGCCGAGGTCGTCCGGGAGAACGCCCATCGCGCGTTGCAGGACCTCCGCGAGGTCATCGGGGTGCTCCGGGCGCCGCTGGGCGAGCTGCCGCTGCCGGGCGTCGCGGACCTCCCGGAGCTGATCGACGAGGCCCGCCACGCCGGAACCGCGGTCGAGCTGCGGGACGAGGCGGGGGTGACGACAGGCGGGCTCGACCTCCCGGAGACGCAGGGCCGGACGGTCTACCGCTTGGTGCAGGAGGGGCTGACCAACGTGCGGAAGCACGCCCCCGGCGCGCGCGTGGTGGTCCGGTTCGCCGGGCGGCCCGGCGACCACGTGACCGCCGAGGTGGAGAACACGGCGGCGGCGCCGCGGACCGGCGCGCGGCCCCTGCCCGACGCTTCCGGGCAGGGGTTGCGCGGGCTGGCGGAACGCGCCCGGTTGGTGGCCGGGCGGCTGGACCACGGGCCGACGGAGTCCGGCGGCTGGCGGGTGGCGCTGCGGCTACCCTGGCCGTCGTGACCGATCCCCCGCCCGTCGACGACGCGGTCGGCCGCCCGCCCGTCATCGACGTGCTGGTGGCGGACGACGACCCGCTGGTCCGGTTCGGGCTGCGGATGATGCTGGGCGGCGTCGCCGACCTGCGGGTGGTGGCCGAGGCGGGCGACGGCGCCGAGGCGTTGCGGCTCGCCGAGCGGCACCGGCCCGACGTGGTGCTGATGGACATCCGGATGCCCGGCACCGACGGGCTCGCCGCCACGGCGACGCTGCGCGGCCGGTCGTCCGCCCCGCAGGTCATCGTGCTCACCACCTTCGACACCGACGCCCACGTGCTGCGTGCGCTGCGGGCGGGCGCGGCGGGGTTCCTCCTGAAGGACACCCCGCCCGAGGAGCTGGTCACCGCCGTCCGGCACGTGGCGCGGGGCCGGCCCGTGCTCTCCCCGGAGGTGACGCGTCGGCTCATCGCCCGGGTCGCGGAGTCGGACCAGGAGCAGGACACGGCGCGGGACGCCGCCCGGCGGCGCCTGGCCGCGCTCGCCGACCGGGAGCGGACGGTCGCCGCGGAGCTGGGCGCCGGGCGCACCAATGCCGAGATCGCCGCGCGGCACCATCTCGCCCTGACCACGGTCAAGACGCACGTCTCGGCGATCCTGAGCAAGCTGGACCTCAACAACCGCGTGCAGGTGGCGCTGCTCGTGCAGGAGGCGGGGCTCATTCCCCCGGAGTGACGGGTCGGCGCCGCCGTCGTACCCCGCTCGCCGCCCGCGGCCTCCCGGGTCCGGGTCCGGTCCCCGAGCGCGCCTCGCCTCCTCCTCCCGGCCGGCCGTCGGAAACACCCGAGGCGGCGGAAGCACGACCCGTGCTCCTCCTTCGGTCGGCGCATCCGGACCCTTCGGCGGAGGTCGGCGGCGGACCGCCCGCCTAGCGTCGGCGGCATGCTTCCCCCACCTCGACACGCCCCTTCGCCATCGATGTCCCTGCGGATCGCCTCGGCACTGACCGTCGCCGTGCTCGCCGTCACCGGCTGCACCGACGGGACCGGCACGGCGAAGGCCGCCGGGCCGGACGACGCCGCCGCTGGGAGCCCCGGGTCCGGCGCCGCCGCGCCGACCCCGGACCCGGCCGTGTGGGAGGAGTGCGGCACAGGGCTGGACTGCGCCACCGTCGAGGTCCCGCTCGAGTACACGGACCCCGACGGCGAACGGATCGCCCTCGCCGTGACCCGGCACCGGGCCACCGACCCGGACCGGCGCATCGGCAGCCTGTTCATCAACCCGGGCGGCCCCGGGGTGCCCGCCACCGGCACCGTCGAGTCGATCGACGCCGACACCGGTGAGGGCCCCTACTCGGCCGAGGTCCTCGCGCGGTTCGACGTCGTCGGTGTGGACCCCCGCGGTGTCGGCCTGTCCGGCGCCGTGCGGTGCCTCACCGACGAGCAGCGGGCCGAGCAGGCGGCTGAGGACCGCGACCCCGGCGTCCCGGGCGGGAAGCCGTTCGCCGAGCTGCTCGCAGACGCCCGGACCTGGACGGAGGGCTGCCTGGACCACCAGGACGCCGAGTTCCTGGCGAGCCTGTCCACGGACAACGTGGCCCGGGACCTCGACCAGGTGCGGGCGGCGCTGGGCGAGGACCGGATCACCTTCTACGGCGCCTCCTACGGCACGGTGGTGGGTCCGATGTACGCCACGCTGTTCCCGGACCGCGTGCGCCGCATGGTGATCGACGGCCCGGTCGACACCGAGCTGTGGCAGAACGACGCCCTGCGGCTCCTGGACGACGTCGCGCGCTCCAACGAGGAGACGCTCGACGCCTGGTTCGCGACCTGCCGGGAGGAGGGCGTGGCGGTGTGCCCCTTCGGTGACGGGGCTCCGGAGGACGCGTTCGACGCCCTGATCACCGAGTTGGAGGCGGCACCGCTGGAGGTGCCGCCGGTCGAGGGCCTCACGCCGGGCGGCACGCTCGACGGCGCGACGGCGCTGGAAGCGGTGCGGGCCGCCGCGGGCGCCCCGGTGCTCTGGCCCGCGCTCACCTCCGGTCTGCTGGCCGCGCAGCAGGGCGAGGGCACCGGTCTGCACGTCATCGCCGCCCTGGTCCCGGTCGCGCCGTTCGGCGGACCCTTCGCGACGCTCCAGGAGCCGCACACCGGTGTCCGGTGCGTCGACTGGCCGGAGTTGGACGACCTGGCCGAGCACCACGCCGCCGCTGAGGAGATCGCCGAACGCGGCGAACGGCTCGGCAGCCGCGCCGCCTACTCCGCGCTCACCTGCGCGCTGTGGCCCGTCGAGAACGAGGACCGCGTCACGCGGGAGCTCACCGGCGCGGGCGCACCGCCGATCCTGGTGGTCGGCGGCCGACTGGACAACGTGTCGCCGCACCACTGGGCGGAGGCCATGGCGCAGCGGCTGGAGGGCGCCGTCCTACTCACCCGTGAGGGCGTCGGCCACACCGCGTACGGTTCCGGCGGTGAGTGCGTCGACACAGCGGTGGACGCCGCACTGATCGACGGGGTACTGCCCGCCGACGGCACCGTCTGCGAGGCGCCGCCCGCCACCACCCGGCCGCAGGCGCCGCAGCCGTAGCCGCCGTCGGAGTCGGGCGGGTCGGCGGGTCGGCAAGGGCGCAGGGGCGCAGGGGGCGCAGGGGCGGCACCCTCCGCGGCGCCCGTAGGCCCGGCCGCCGCGACCACCCCGGGTGACGGTCCGCCACCGGCCTGCCCCGCACGTCGGTCACCCGGCGTCACCCTCGCGGGGTCAGCGGTACCAGTCCGCGTCGGGGTCGGCCGAGGGCTCGCCGTCGGCTTCGGTGGGTTCGCTGCTCCACGACGCATGAACCAGTTCGACGCCGGGTAGGTCCCCGATCAACGCGGCCGGTTCCACCAGATAGGCCACCGCCTCCGCCGGCTCCCCGGCGACCGCGTCCCGCGCGGCCAGACGCTCCGCGTCCGGCATCAACTCGTCGGCGTCCACGCGCTGTCGGGCGACGGAAGTGAGCCGTTCCGAATCGGCCACCTCCAGTACGAGCTCGACATGCAGCCGGACATATCGCGATTCATCTGCACTCATGGACCGGAGCCTAGGTCCCAGCCCACGGGCCCCTTTCGTGCGACCCGCGGCGGGTCGTAACATCGCTGCGCACGCCGCCGGTTCGCACCACTTCCAGGAGTACTCCCGTGGCAGATCAACACCCGGCCGTCAGCCGTCGCCCCCTGGTCATGGGGGTGGTGGCGGGTTGCGTGCTCTGCGGGGTCTGGCTGCTGCCGTCGCCACCCTCCGGGGACGAGGCGCAGCATCCGGCTTCCGACGCGGAGCTGAGTCAGCAGGACGAGATCCGCCCCGTCTCGACGATCGAGGGCACCCGCTGAACGTCCGCCGGCGGCGCCGCCGGGTCAGGCGCCGCCGGTGGAACCCCTCGGTCCGCCGTCACCGGATGTGACCGAACTCCCTTCACACAGAGTGAAGTTGATGCAGCAGCCCGCGGGTCGCGCCGGGACGGCGCGGCCGGGGCCCGCACCCCGCCGCGCCGCGACACGCCACAGTGCGGTCGGGACACGTCCTGGGCGCGCGGTTCGCACGGGTTGGCGACGCGGCCGGCGGGTGGCTGGCCGCACAGCGGAGCATCGCAGCTCCTACCCGTCGTACTCGCGCGAGGCTCCGACGCGGCGAGATGCCGTGCCGGACGCCGCGGGCCAGGCGGGATTGATCAGACAGGGCCCAGGGCGTGTCCGGCGGATCGTGTGACGTTCTGACCGGTCGCTCGTTGGTTGGGTCATGGGTCGGGGGGATGTGACGGATCGCGAGTGGTCGTTGCTGGAGCCGCATCTGCCTTCGCCGGGTGGTCGGGGTGGCTGGTGGAGCGATCACCGGATCGTGCTCAACGGGGGCCTGTTCCGGGCCCGTACCGGTGTGCCATGGCGCGATCTGCCGGAACGCCACGGTTCGTGGAAGACCGTCTGCGAGCGGCATCGCCGCTGGTCCGTGGACGGCGCCTGGGACCGGCTCTTGCAGGCGGCCTGGGCCGACGCCGACCTCGCCGGGCGGATCGACTGGGGCACGGTCGGCTTCGACTCGGCGTGCTGCCGGGCCCACCAGCACACGGCCGGCTCCCGCGAGGCCAAGCCCCGGCTCCCGAAAAGAGGACGACACCCCGGCACCACCGCCCCGATGAGGGACTCGGACGGTCCCGGGGCGGCCCGACCTCCACGATCCACCGTGCCGGTGAAGGCGGCTGCCACCCCTTGGCTCTACTGATCACTCCGGTTCAGTGGGGTGACACCCCGCAGATGATCGAGGTCCTGGACCGGACCCGGGTTCCCCGCCCGCTGGTCGGGCGGCCCCGGACCAGGCCCGATCATGTCAGCGGCGACACGGCTTACAGCTCCCGCCGCAAGCGCCGCTACCTGCCGAGACGGCGCATCAGGCACACGATCCCCGAGCCGAGGGACCAGCGGGCCAACCGCCGACGCAGAGGCAGCGCGGGCGGCAGACCTGCTGGCTTCGACCGCGAGCGCCACCGGCGGCGCAACGAGATCGAGCGGACCATCAACCGACTCAGGAACCCCCTCACGGTCGCCACCCGTTACGACAAGCGGGCCCACGTCTCCCACGGCACGGTCACCGCAGCGGCAGTCCGCATCCGGCTCCGCCCACGACCCGCCGGACCGTGCCCAAGCGTGGTGATGGCCGCATCACAGAGGAGCCGGCACGAGCTGCGCCTGCCGCCGGGCGGCCAGCGGTGCCACCGCACCCTGTGCACGAGGTGACGTGCGGTCACCTCACGGGCGAGGATGTGCGAAGGGGAGGTGGGCGGGTCAGCCCCGGCCGGGCGAACGAGCATGTGGTCCCGGCAGGACGACGTGGACTCGACACCCACCCCTCCATCAGGGAGCGGCGCGATCTGACCTCGGTACTACTCGCGGCTCGGGGCCGACCCGGGCCCCCGGCGGTGTACTCAGCGAGGAGCGGTGTCGGCCGGGGGTTCTGCTTCCAGCAGCGCGAGCAGCCCGGGGAATCTTCCCTCGATGTCCGCGCGTCTCAGTCGGATGCCCTTGCGGTTGCCGTAGTCGATCTCGTCAATGAGACCCGCCTCGCGCAGGACCCGGAAGTGGTGGGTCTGGGTCTGCTTCGAGACCGAAAGACCGAACGAGTTGCAGCCCCGTTCACTGTCGCCGTGATCGGCAGCCAACTCCGTCATCACCGAACGACGATGCCTGTCGGCGAGGGCACGAAACACCGCACCCAGATCGTGGGCATCGCCCTCCGGGCCAGCCTGGTTCATCCCAACCACACGTCTCCCTAGGTACGACTTGCATCATACCCAAAAGGCGTGCTTCCCTTAGGTACGAAACCGATCGTACCTTGGTCCGGTCGCACCGTCCCCGTGCCCACGCTCCCCCAGAACCGACCCGGCGCCCACCGGGGGCCTGGCCATCGAACCTGCCGAGAGGTCATCGTCATGAATAAGCCCGAGGTGCTGATAGTCGGTGCCGGAATCGCAGGGCCCGCACTCGCGTACTGGCTCTCCCGCAATGGATACCGGCCGACGGTCGTCGAACACGCCCGGCAGCTGCGCTCCGGCGGTAGCGCGATTGTCGTGAAGGGGCCCGCGATCCCGGTCGCCGAGCGCATGGGCATCCTCCCGCAGCTCCGCGAGCTGGCCACCCGCAATCGGTCGCTGACCCTGCTCGACCCCGGTGGCAGGCGAATCTTGCAGCTCCCTCTCACGTCGGACACGGTGCCGACGGTCGAGGTGACCCGAGCCGACCTCTCCGAGGTGCTCCACCGGTCGGCACAGACCGAGGCCGAGTTCCTGTTCGACGATACGGTCGTCGCTCTCGACCAGGACGAAGGCGGAGTGGACGTCACCTTCCGGCGGTCCGCGCCACGGCGCTTCGACCTGGCCGTCGGTGCCGACGGGATGCACTCCACCGTTCGGCGCCTGGTATTCGGACCCGAAACGCAGTTCGCGAGCGACCTGGGCCTGTACGGCGCGACCGTCCCGCTGGAGTCCGACGTCATCGAGGACCCGACCGAGATGACGATGCTGACCGTGCCGAACCGCATGCTGGTCCTTCACCCCTCGCGGACCACCCCGCTCGCGATTTTCACCTTCCGGGCTGCACG
The DNA here is from genome assembly GCF_012034385.1 of Streptomyces spiramenti. Lineage (GTDB taxonomy): Bacteria > Actinomycetota > Actinomycetes > Streptomycetales > Streptomycetaceae > Streptomyces > Streptomyces spiramenti. Next base: position 5,746 of record NZ_JAAVJB010000076.1, on the reverse strand, counting down.
GCAGGCGCCCCACGACCGCAAGAACATCGCCCTTCACAAGCGGACCGTGGCCGACGCCTACGCCGACGTGCGGTGGCGGGCACCGGAACTCGTGGCGGCGTTCCTCGACCACCCGGCTCCGTTCTTCGACCCCCTCACTACCGTCCGGGTGCCCTCGTGGTCCCGGGGACGGGTCGTACTGCTCGGGGACGCGGCGGGGGCGACAGCCCTGCTGGGTGACGGGTCCAGCATGGCGATGGCGGGCGCGTACGCCCTCGCAGAAGAGCTCGCCACCCATCCCGGTGACCATGCCCGCGCGTTCGCCGCCTACGAGTCGCGGCTCCGCCGCGAGGTGGACCCGCGGCAGCGACGCGTCGGCCTGCTCTCCAGACTCATGGTGCCCCGCACCCGGCCGGGCCTCGCGATGCGCAACGCGGTGGGCCGCGCGGTCGGTCGCACGAACAGGATCGCCTCTCGCGAAGCCGCGAACCAGTAGACCGGGTCCGCGCACCGACCGCGCACCGGCCGGTGCGCAGCCCCGCCACCCACTGCTCCCGGCACCCGCCAGAACAAGGGCCCCGCCGGCGACGACGTCCCGCGATGCGGAGGTGAAGTACTGGGCGGAAAACGGCACGCCAAGGCGCCGACGGCACCATCCGGCAGTCCGCCCGCGGTCGGCGTCTCACACTGCGGCACCGTCGACACAACGGCACCCACGCCAGGGCCCGTTGCCTCGACGAGCAGGGGAGCACTGCCTCCCGAAGACCCGCTTCTCGCGTTCGACGGCCTCCGCGGTGTGCCTGGTAGCCCCTCCAGGCGCCGCTCTAACGCCCATCGCGGGCCGGGGAGTGGGAGCGTAGAACTCGTTGCACTGCTGCTTCTGCAACGGAACGGACATCCTCCTCGCGCAGTGGCTCAGCAGACAATCCGGCGCTGAACGAAAGGCCTTCGATCAAGGATTGGAGATGTAGCGCCTCGCGGTCCAGGACCTCCTCCTCGATCGAGCCGGAAGGCAGGGCCTCGAGCAGAAGCGACCGGATCGCTTCCCGTGTGGCCGACGAGGTTGCGGCAACCTCTGCAGCAAGCGTGGGATCCGTTCGTGCCATGACCCGGTATTCGACGAGAGCGGCGTTCTCCTTTCGCCCCTGCTCGCTCGTGGGAGCCACGAAGGTGATGACGTCGATGATGCGATTGGCCGGGTCGCTGGAGAGTCTCGGGTTGCGATTCACGGCTCGTTGGATGAGCGTGCTGAGCGTGAATCGCATGACCTCACCCAGGGTGTCGCCGAAGTAGTGGCGGATGCTGCCGACCGCCAGACCGGATCGTGCGGCGATGCGGGCAAGGGTCACCGATCGGAGCCCGTGCGCGTCGATCTCGTCGATGACGGCGTCTGCGACCTGTTCGCGGCGGAGGTCCGGGTCGACTCGTTTCGGCATGACGCCAGCATACACCGACGTAGCATGACTGTGCTACGTTATTTAGCACGAGCAAGCTAGATTGCCTGCCGGGCGGCGCTCCTCGGCGTTCGGGCCCGCGGGAGGGAGAGTCATGAGCGGCATGGAGGATGTCTGGCCCGACAGGTCCGGATCGGGACGTGATCAGGGTGATGCGCTCCTCGGATTCGAAGGGGTCGGGAGCGCGCTCGGGGAGACCGCTCCGCGGCCGGGGTCGCCGTTGCCGCGTTTCCGGCCGTCGCTCTCGCTCCAGCGCACACGCTTCACGGTCGAGCTGGCTGACGGGTCGACGACCACCGTCGACGTGAACCACACATCACAGCGGGCCTCGATGTACCGGAACGACCACCACGTGAAGACCGCCGAGATGCCTGCGCAGTTCGCGGTGGGGCACGACCGGGTAGAGGTTGCTGCGACCCGGTACGGGATGCAGCGCATCCATCTGGTGCACGCGGACGGTACGCAGCGACGTCTCGATGCCGCTCCCGGGACCCCCGAGCACTGGCGTGACCAGCTGTCACGTCGCCACCCGGGGGTGGGCCGGGCGCTGGCCGTCGGTGCGGTGATCGTGCTGGCCGCGAACCTCGCCCTCCTCGCGCCGCAACTACTCGAAACGGTGTCCCACTCGGCGATCTGGGCACGCTATGCGGCGCCGCTCAATTCCCCGGTCGCTCTGCCGGTGTGGGCGAACACGGCGCTTGCCTTCACAGCGGCCTTGGCCGGCGTCGAGCGGGCTCTCACCTTCCGCCACAACCGTCTCCTGGATGTCGACACCGACTTCGTCGACACCTGACGGATGCCACCACCCAGCCGTCACCAGTGACGTCACCCAGAGCTCCTCCACCGGGTCTTTGCCGACGCCACGTCGGACACGCGAACGGACCCCTGACAAGCCCAGGAGAGAACCATGCGGACTCATAACCGAGCGACGAAACAACGAAAAGGTCTTGCGCCAGCCATCGCAATAGCGGCTTCGGCCGCATTTCTGGTCGCCGGCTGCGCGTCAACTGCGCCCCCGGACGAGGACGGACCAACAGAAGACCTCCAGAGCTATCTCGAGCAAGATATCGATTGGGCCGGCTGCTCGGGTAGCGCGACAAACACGATCGATGAGGAACTCTTCGCCAATCCAGAGCTGCAATGTGCCACGATCGAAGTCCCCGTCGACTATGACAAGCCGGACGGGAACACTGCCCAGATCGCGCTTCTTCGCCTTCCGGCGTCGGGTGAAGCGGACGGATCGCTTCTGATCAATCCAGGCGGACCAGCAGGTGCGGGCACGAGCTTCGTTGCCGCAAACCTCCCGCTCTGGCAGGACAGTCCCGTCGCCGAGCGGTTCGACATCGTCGGCTTCGACCCTCGCGGCGTTGGGGGCTCGACGCCCTCGCTCGACTGCTACAGCGACGAGGAGTACGACGCCGGAGAAACGCCCGGCTTCGGGGCCGTGTACGACATCACCACCGCTGCACAGGCGGAGGAGCTCGCCGACCGCTGCGTCGAGGGCTCAGGTGGCGTCGAGAACCTGATCAACGCCGGCTCGGTGAACGTCGTGCGCGACATGGACGTCATGCGTGAGGTCCTCGGTGACGAGAAGCTCACGTTCCTGGGCTACAGCTACGGGTCTGAACTCGGGGCCATGTACGCCGAGACCTACCCCGAGAAGATCCGAGCCATGGCGATCGACGGCGCGGTGGATCCGACCCTGAGCCCGACTGAGCACCGGGTGTCCCAGTACGTCGCAGTCCAGCAGCGCTTCGACGAACTTGCCGTGATGTGCTCGGAGACGCCGGACTGCGTCCTGGGGGCAGACCCGGCCGATGCCAACGACCGCCTCCACGACGTCCTGGAGCCACTGATCGACACGCCGGCGGTCAGCAGCGACGGTCGTGAGGTCACCATCTGGGACGCCTACCTCGGCATCAACGCCGGACTGTACTCGGAGGCGAGCTGGCCCACGATCATCTCCGCGCTCGGCGCACTGGACAAGGGCGAGTCCGACGAGATCCTCGCCCTGCGCGACTCCTTCTACGGCCGCACCGCAGCGGGCGAGCACACCATTGACCTCGACACGAACATCGCGGTGCGCTGCATGGACTGGCCCCGCCTCTCCCCCGAGGAGCAGACCACCGCGGCCCGCGAGCTCGGCGAGATAGCCCCCATGTTCGATCTCGACGAGCTGACCAGCGGCACCTTCCGCGACGAGTGCGAGGCGTGGCCCGCACCGCCCTCCCGCGACCAGCCCTGGGTCACTCCGACCTCCGACCTCCCCGAGACCCTCGTCGTCGCGACCACCGGAGACCCCGGCACGCCGTACACGGGCGGCATCACGCTGGCCGAGACCCTCGGCTCGAGCCTGTTGACGGTCGAGGGGAAACAGCACGGCACCTACCTCATCGCAGGTAGCGAGTGCGTGAACGACATTGTCGAGGCCTACCTGCTCGACCTCGAAACACCGCCCGAGGGCGCTCGCTGCGCGCTCTAGTGCAGCGGCCCCGTCACCGTCTCCGTCGCGCGGACGAGCGAACCGTCGCGGACGAACGCCTCCGCCGCGTCGAGGTCCGGCGTCAGGTAGCGGTCGGGGCCGGCGCCCGCGACGCCGGCAGCCCTGGCGGCGGCCGTCACGGCCCGCCCGGCCGGGCCCGCGTCGAGGTCCCGGGTGGCGGGCAGCGTCCCGCGGAGTTCCAGGGCGCGCGTCGCCGTGTACAGCTCCACGGCGACGACCCGGGTGAGGTTGTCGAGGGCCGTGCGGAGCTTCCGCGCCGCCGACCAGCCCATCGAGACGTGGTCCTCCTGCATCGCGGAGGAGGGGATGGAGTCCACGGAGGCGGGCGCGGCGAGCCGCTTCATCTCGCTGACCAGCGCGGCCTGCGTGTACTGCGCGATCATCAGGCCGGAGTCGACCCCGGGGTCGTCGGCGAGGAACGGCGGCAGTCCGTGGGAGCGGTGGCGGTCCAGCAGCCGGTCGGTGCGTCGCTCGGCGATCGACGCGAGGTCGGCCGCGGCGATGGCGAGGAAGTCGAGCACGTAGGCGACGGGCGCCCCGTGGAAGTTGCCGTTGGACTCGACACGGCCGCCGCCGTCACCGTCGGGGAGGACCACGGGGTTGTCCACGGCTGCGGCCAGCTCGCGCTCGGCGACGGTGCGGGCGTGGTCGAGGGTGTCCCGCCCGGCGCCGGCGACCTGGGGTGCGCACCGCACGGAGTAGGCGTCCTGCACCCGGGGGGCGGCGTCCTGGTGGTGCCCGGTGAGGCCGGAGCCTGCGAGGACGCGGCGCATGTTCTCGGCGCTGGCGGCCTGGCCGGGGTGCGGCCGGACGGCCTGGAGTTCGGGTGCGAGCACGGCGTCGGCGCCGAGCAGGGCTTCCAGGGTCAGCGCCGCGGTGATGTCGGCGGCGGTGAGCAGGCGGCCGAAGTCCGCGAGCGCCATGGCGAGCATCCCGAGCATGCCGTCGGTGCCGTTGAGGAGGGCGAGCCCTTCCTTCTCCCGGAGCTCGACCGGGGCGAGGCCGTGTTCGGCGAGCAGCTCCGCGGCGGGGCGGAGGCGGCCGTCGGGTCCTTCCGCCTCGCCCTCGCCCATGAGGGTGAGGGCGCAGTGGGAGAGGGGCGCGAGGTCGCCGGAGCAGCCGAGGGAGCCGTACTCGCGGACGGCCGGGGTGATGCCCGCGTTGAGCAGGTCCGCCATGGCGGTGGCGACCTCGGGACGAACCCCGGTGTGGCCGGAGGCGAGCGTCTTGAGCCGCAGGAACAGCAGGCCGCGGACCACCTCGCGCTCCACCCGCGGCCCCATGCCCGCGGCGTGCGAGCGCACGATGTTGCGCTGGAGGCGCGCGCGCAGGTCGGGGCCGATGTGCCGGACCGCCAGGGCGCCGAAGCCCGTGGAGACGCCGTAGACGGGCTCGGGCTTGGCAGCGAGGTCGTCGATGATCCGCCGGGCGGCGCCGAGGGCGGCCAGCGCGTCGGCGCCGACCTCGACCCGGGCGTCGCCGCGGGCGACGAGGGTGATGTCGTCCAGGGAGGTGCCGGTGGTTCCGACGACCACGGTATGCATAGCCATATTCAGCAGCGTACGTTCTGAATCAAAGTTCGTCACGGGGGTGCCCACGGCCACCGGACGGGCGGATGGCCGCCCGGGTGCGGCGCCGCACCGTGCGAGGCCGCGCGGTGGGTGCCGGAGAGGTCGGGCACCCACGCCGGGGAGTCGGCGCTCCCCGGCACGGCCACCCCGGTGACGGCCACGCCCGGCCCGGTCACCCCGGGCACGGCCACCCACCACGAGCCACCCTCCGACGCGACCCGCGCGGGGCGCGTCGCGAT
>NZ_JAAVJB010000075.1 GCF_012034385.1 Streptomyces spiramenti | reverse complement strand
CACTGGCGCTGCTCGCACCGGGCGCCGCGGCCTCGGCGACCACGCCACCGGCCGCCCCGCCCGCCGTGCCCGCCGTGCCCGGATCCGCCGACACCGCCGCGGACCCCGGCGAGGAGTCGCGGCTGAACGCCAACGCCACGGCCTCGGCGGAACGCGCCGCCGCCCGGGAACTGGTGTGGGAGCGCTGTCCGGCCCGCGACCGGCTGCCGCATCCGGTGGAGTGCGCCGTCGTCGAGGTGCCGCTCGACTACGCGGACCCCCTCGGCGACCGCCTGGCACTGCACGTCAGCAGGCTCCCCGCCGCGCCGGGCCCGGCCACCGGGGACGCTCCGGACGACGCGCGGACGCTGGTGCTGCACCCCGGCGGCCCGGGTGCCGACGGCAGGCGGATGACGCTCCGACCACGGGAGCACCCGGAACGGGTCTGGCGCGACCTGCACGCCGGCTCCGACCTCGTGGGCTACGCGCCGCGCGGCGTGGGCCCCTCCGGCGGACTCTCCTGCGCCCCTCCCGAGAGCTTCCGCCCCGGACCGAGCCCCTCCCCCACCGATCCGACCGCGGCGCAGGAGGCGGCGATGCACGCCGACGCGGCCCGGTACGCACAGGGTTGCCTGACGGGCGCACCTCGACTGCTGCCCACCATCACCACAGCCGACAACGCCCGGGACCTGGAGGTGATCCGCGGCGCCCTGGGGCAGGACCGGCTGGACTACCTCGGCATGTCCTACGGCAGCTACGTGGGCGCGGTCCACGCCTCACGGTTTCCCGATTCCGTCGGGTCGATGGTGCTGGACAGCCTGGTCCACCCGGGAGAGGACCGGATCTGGTACGCGGGCAATCTGCGGCAGTCCACCGCCTTCCAGGAGCGGTGGGAGGAGTTCCTGGACTGGGTCGCACGGCACGACGCCGCCTACGGTCTGGGCGCCACCGCGGAGGAGGTGGATTCCCACCACCGGCGCGCCGCGGACGAGGCAGGTGAGCACGGACTCGTACCGGGCTCACGGGTCGGTGCCGGCGAGTTGCACCACGCCTTCCGCGGCGCCGCCTACGACGACGCGGACTGGCCGCGGATCGCCCGCGCGCTGGCGGAGTTCGCAGCGGGGCGGCCCGAACCGCTGCGGGCACTGGCGCATCCCGATCCGCGGGACGCGGTCGCCCGGGAGAACGCCGCGGCGGTCTACGCAGCGGTGCAGTGCAACGACGCGCCATGGCCCCGCGACGCGGGTCAGTGGCGGCGGGACCTGCGCCGCACGGCGGAGACGGCCCCGTTCGCGACCTGGGAGAACGCTCGGGAGAACCTGCCGTGCGCCCATTGGCCGCTCCCCCACGGCACCCCGCCGCGGGTCGGATCCGACGAGGCGGGCGCGCCGCCGCCGGTCCTGCTGGTGCACGGCACCCGGGACGCCCCGACGCCGTACGAGGGCGCGACGGAGACCCATCGCCGGCTGCCGGGCTCGGTGCTGGTGACCGAGGAGGGCGGGGGGCGGCACGGCGTCACCGGCGGCAACAGCTGCGTCGACCGGTTGGTCTCCGACCACCTGCTCCGCGGGGTGTTGCCGGAGGGCCGGCGGGTCACGTGCGAGGCGCGCCCCGAACCCCGGCCGTGAGCGGGCGGCGCGGCCCTCACGACGGTGAGGGGAGCGGCCGGACCGGCCCGTTCCCCTCACCGGTGCGGTGCGGTCAGGCCAGGCCCTCGACCAGCTCGGTCAGGCTCCGGCGGCGCCCGGTGTAGAAGGGCACCTCCTCACGGACGTGCATCCGCGCCTCGGAGGCCCGCAGGTGACGCATGAGGTCCACGATCCGGTGGAGCTCGTCGGCCTCGAAGGCGAGGATCCACTCGTAGTCGCCGAGCGAGAACGAGGCCACGGTGTTGGCGCGCACGTCCGGGTAGGGCCGGGCCATCTTGCCGTGCTCGGCGAGCAGCCGACGCCGCTCCTCGTCGGGCAGCAGGTACCAGTCGTAGGACCGCACGAAGGGGTAGACGCTGATGTACTCGCGCGGCGTCTCGTCGGCGAGGAACGCCGGGATGTGCGACTTGTTGAACTCGGCCGGGCGGTGCAGCGCCATGTTCGACCACACCGGTTCCAGGGCGCGGCCCAGAAGGGTGCGGCGGAACCGGTTGTACGCCACCTGAAGCGCGTCGGAGGTCGGGGCGTGCCACCAGACCATCACGTCGGCGTCGGCACGCAGCCCGGACACGTCGTAGGTGCCGCGGACGGTCACGTCGTCGGCGGCGAGCTCCTTGAACAGCTCCTCGACCTCGTCCGCCCAGCCGTCCCGGTCCTCGGGGAGGACGTCGCGCAGTCGGAACACCGACCACAGGGTGTAGCGGATGGTGTCGTTGAGTTCCTTGGCGATCTTGCCCGCGTTGGGGGCCTTCTCCGGTGAAGCGCTCATGCCGTCATTCTCCCGCCCCTGCCGTCGGGCCCGGCGGCAGGGTGGCCGCCAGCTCCCGCACCGCGTCGCGCGCCCCGGCGACGCACGCGGGGATCCCGACACCGTCGAAGGCCGCACCGCAGACGGCGACCCCGGGCAGCCGGGCGACGGCCGAGCGGATACGGGCCACCCGGTCCACGTGCCCGACCTCGTACTGGGGGAGCCCGTCGACCCAGCGGGTGACGACGGACTCGACCGGCCGGGCGCCGAGACCCACGGCCTCCCGCAGGTCGGCGCGGGCGAGCTCGACGAGTTCGGCGTCGTCCCGGTGGGCGGCCCGGTCGTCGCCCCAGCGGCCGATCGAGGCGCGCACCACGAAGATCGCCGGATCCTGGGCGGCGACCCAGTCCCACTTGCTGGTGACGAAGGTGGCCGCCTTGACGTCCCTGCCGTCGACAGCAGGGACGAGGAACCCGCTGCCGCGCGGCAGCCGCGCCAGGTCCACACGTCGGTAGGCGAGGCTGACCAGCGCCATCGAGGCGTGCTCGATCCCGCGGAGTTCACGCGCGGCCTCCGGCGCGTGCGGCGCCAGCAGCGCAGCCGCCGGGCCCGCGGGCAGGGCGAGCAGGACGGCGGGCGCGGTCAGCTCGCGTCCGCTCTCCAGGGTCACGGTCCACCCCTGCGCGTCGCGGCGCAGCGAGGTGGCGGCCGAGCCGGACAGCAGCGTCCCGCCGGCCTCGGCGCAGTGGGCGGCGACGGCCTCGGGGAGGGTCCCGACACCGCCGTCGATGCCGAGGAAGACGGGCTCACCCGGACGCGCCGTTGCCTGGCCGCGCACGCGCCGGACCGCCGCCAGCAGCGACGGCTCGCTGCGCACCGCTTCGAAGAGCTGCGGCACGGTGGCGCGCATGGACAGCCGCCGGACATCGCCCGCGTAGACGCCGCCGAGCAGCGGTTCCACGAGCCGGTCGACGACTTCGTCCCCCATGCGGTCCGCCACGTACTCGCCGAGCGAGACGTCGTCCGCCACCTCGGAGGGCGGCAGTTGGGCGTCCTGCGCGATGCGCGCGATGGCGGCGTCCGACAGCAGTCCTACCAGCGCCGCCGGGGAGTCGGGCACACCCATGACATGCCCCTGCGGCATGGGGCGCAGCGAGCCGCCGGTCCAGATGGCCGCCCCGCCGACCGCGGGCGGGCGCAGGGCGCCTCCCAGACCGACGGCACGGGCCAGCTCGATGGCCTCGGGCCGTCTGGCCAGCAGAGACTCGGCACCCAGGTCGGTGCGGACGCCCGCGATCTCACCGCGGCGGAGCTTGCCGCCCCAGCGGGCGGAGCCCTCGACGAGGGTGACCCGCGTACCGGAGGCCAACAGGCGCTGGGCGGCGGCGAGTCCGGAGATCCCGCCGCCGATCACGATGGTGTGCACGGTGGCCACCCTTTCGAGAGGAGTGGCGCCGTCCCCGTCGCGCCACAGGACCGGAAACCGGCCGCTCCGGTCGCCGTCGTCCGGCGGGACCGGTGCGGCCGAAGGCTCAGCGGGCGGTACGGGTGTGGACGAACTCCACCAGCCGGGTCAGGGCGTCCGGGTCGGTGGTGGGCAGCACACCGTGCCCGAGGTTGAAGATGTGGGCGGGCACGTCACGAGCCGCCGCCAGCACTGCTGCGGCCTGCTCCTCGACTGCCTCGCGCGGCGCGAACAGCACGGCGGGGTCGAGGTTGCCCTGCAACGGCTTGGCGTGTCCGGTGCGACGGGCCGCCTCGTCCAGCGGCACCCGCCAGTCCACCCCCACCACGTCGGCGCCCGCGTCCCCGAGCTGTCCCAGCAGCTCACCGGTGCCCACCCCGAAGTGGATGCGGGGCACCCCGTACCCGGCGACCGCCGAGAACACCTTCTCCGAGGCAGGGCGCACCCGGGTCCGGTAGTCGACCGGGGACAGCGCGCCGACCCAGGAGTCGAAGAGCTGGACCGCCGAGGCGCCGGCCTCGATCTGCACCCGGAGGAAGGCTCCGGTGATGTCGGCGAGCTTGTCGAGCAGGTCGGCCCAGAGCTGAGGGTCCCCGTACATCAGGGCCTTGGTGTGCTCGTGGTTGCGCGAGGGACCGCCCTCGACCAGGTAACTGGCGAGGGTGAAGGGCGCCCCGGCGAAGCCGATGAGCGGGGTGCCGCCGAGTTCGGCGGTGAGCAGGCGGACGGCCTCGGTCACGTAGGAGACGTGACCCGCCTCCAGGGGCCGCAGGCGCTCCAGGTCGGCGCGGGTGCGGAACGGCTCGGCGACGACCGGCCCGACGCCGGGCACGATGTCGAGGTCGATCCCGACGGCCTTCAGCGGCACCACGATGTCGCTGAAGTAGATCGCCGCGTCGACGCCGTGGCGGCGCACCGGCTGGAGCGTGATCTCCGTGACGAGCTCGGGGCGGGTGCAGGACTCCAGCATCGCCGTGCCCTCGCGCACCTTGCGGTACTCGGGCAGGGACCTCCCCGCCTGCCGCATGAACCACACGGGGGTGTGGGGCACCTCCTGGCCGCGGCACGCACGGAGGAAGGCGGAGTCGGCCAGCCGCTCGTCGGCCGCCGGGGTCGTCGGGATGTCGCTGCGCTCGCTCACATCGGAAAGTCTCCCATGCCCCCCGTACGCGCCCCGCCACGCGGGTGTGGCTACCGGATCCCGCCCAGTTGGGCGCTTAGTGTTACCGGCCATGGTGTGGCAGGCGCGAAAGGGTGAGGAGCCCCGTTCTATGAACAGCCCCGGTGAGGGTGTGCCGTCCGTCTTCCGGACGGTGGTGGAGACGCTGGCCGCGGCGCGCCCCCGGAGCGAGGTCCGGCTCACGCCGATCCCGCCTCCGCGCCGGCTCGCGCCGTTCGCCCACGCGTTGGAGGCGTCGGTCCTGCCGACGGCGGACGTCGGGGGTGCGGCGGACGAGGAGCCGGAGGAGCTGGCCGACGGACGGTTCGTGCTGCTCCACGACCCCGACGGCCAGGACGGCTGGTTCGGGACGATGCGGGTGGTGACGCTGGCCCGCGCGGCGATGGAGCCGGAGCTGGGCGCCGACCCACTGCTCCCGGAGGTCACCTGGTCGTGGCTGGCGGAGGCGATGGACGGCGCGCACGGGCCGGGCTGGGCGGAGCCGAGCGGGACGGTGACCCTCGCGGTGTCCCGCTCGTTCGGCGCCCTGTCGGAACGCCCGCCGACGACGGAGCTGGAGTTGCGCGCGTCGTGGTCCCCGGTCGACGAGTCGGCGATGGTCGGGCACCTGCTGGGGTGGTGCGGGACGCTCGCGCAGTGCGCCGGGTTGCCGCCGGAGCCCGTGACGCCCGGTGTGGCCGCGCTGCCGCGACGCCGAACCCCTCGCCGGGGTGACCCGAGGACCCACTGAGGCTGCTCCGTCCGAGTGAGACGGAATGCCGCAAGGCCCTTGGGGGCCGGGGCGCACGCGCCGGGGCGTCACCGGTTCGTGAACAGCCCCTAAAGGCGGTGGGGGTTCCTGCCGAAGGACATTATGACCCATCGATGCGGGTCCATCCGGATGCATCCGGATCGCACCGACTCCTTCCGGCAGGAGTCGGTTCATCCCCCCACTTCCTCCCGGGAGGCCCGGTGTCCGTGCTCCTCGAACAGCCCACCAGCATGGTGGCGTACCGTCCGAACAAGCCGACGGCCATGGTGGTCGTGGCCGACCCCCGTGTCCGCTCCACCGTCACCCGCCACCTGTGGGCCCTGGGCGTCCGCGACGTCATCGAGGCGTCCTCGGTGGCGGAGGCCCGCCCTCGCATCGGCAACCCGCGCGACATCTGCGTCGCCGAGGTCCACCTCCCCGACGGCTCGGGGCTCAGCCTGCTGTCCGAGACCCGCGCGGCGGGCTGGCCCAACGGCCTGGCGCTCTCGGCGGCGGACGACATCGGCGCCGTCCGCAACGCGCTGGCCGGCGGCGTCAAGGGCTACGTGGTCACCGGCACCCGCAACAACCTCGGCCCCGCCGCGAGACACGGCGCCGCCCCCATCGGCGCCGCCGCGGCCCGGATGCACCGACGCCAGCCGGGGGCGCACGGGCACCCCAACGGCTACCGCGAGCTCTCCGGCCGCGAGGTCGAGGTACTGCGACTCGTCGCCGAGGGGCAGTCGAACAAGGCGATCGGCGTCTCGATGGGGCTGTCCGCGCTGACCGTCAAGAGTCACCTCGCCCGCATCGCACGGAAGTTGGGCACCGGCGACCGGGCGGGCATGGTCGCCGTCGCCCTGCGTACCGGCATCATTCACTGACCCCGGCACACATCGGTGGTGGACGGGTGCGGCGTACGCACACAGTTACCCTGGTGGGGTGACCGACGCCCCGCAGACCGACGCCCAGGCCCCGACGACGCCCGCGCCGACCTCCGGCCCCGCGCCGGTGCCCCTGCTCGCCCCCCGCGAGGGAGTCCCCGAGGTGGTGGCGGAACCCGACGCCCTGTCGGCCGTGGTGGCCGCGTTCGCCGCCGGAACCGGACCGGTGGCGGTGGACGCGGAACGCGCCTCGGGCTACCGCTACGGCCAACGCGCCTACCTGGTGCAGCTCCGCCGCGACGGCGCGGGCACCGCACTGGTCGACCCGATCGGCTGCGGTGACCTCTCCGCGCTGGGCGAGGCGCTGGCGGATACCGAGTGGGTCCTCCACGCCGCCTCGCAGGACCTGCCGTGCCTGCGCGACATAGGCATGACGCCCGCCACGCTCTTCGACACCGAGCTGGCGGGCCGGCTCGCGGGCTTCGCCCGGGTCGGCCTCGGGGTGATGGTCGAGGCGGTGCTGGGCTACTCGCTGGAGAAGGGCCACTCCGCCGTCGACTGGTCCACACGCCCGCTGCCGGAGCCCTGGCTCCGGTACGCGGCGCTCGACGTGGAGCTGCTGGTGGACCTCCGGGACGCCCTGGAGACCGAGCTGCGCGAGCAGGGAAAGCTGGAGTGGGCGCTGGAGGAATTCGCCGCCGTCGCCGCCGCTCCGCCCCCACCGCCCCGCAAGGACCCCTGGCGGCGGACGTCGGGCATGCACAAGGTGCGCCGCCGGCGCCAGATGGCGGCGGTCCGCGAGCTGTGGACCTCCCGCGACGAACTCGCCCAGGAACGGGACCTCTCCCCCGGGAAGGTCCTCAGCGACGCGGCGATCGTGGCCGCGGCCCTGGCGATGCCGGCCGACACCCGCGCCATGGCGGCGCTCCCCGGCTTCGGCCACCGGGTCAACCGGCGGATGCTGGCGCGGTGGCAGGCGGCGGTCGACCTCGCCCGGGAGCTCCCGGAGCGCGAACTGCCGCAGCCGGGCCAGGGCACCAGCGGGCCGCCCCCGCCCCGTGCCTGGGCGGACAAGGACCCCGTCGCGGCGGCGCGGCTGACCGCGGCACGCGCGGCCGTCACCGAGCGGGCCGAGGAGCTGAGCCTCCCGCAGGAGAACCTCCTCACCCCCGACACCGTCCGCCGTCTGTGCTGGGAGCCGCCGGCGGAGGCGGACGCGGCAGCCGTCGACGAGGCGCTGCGGGAACTGGGCGCCCGCGACTGGCAGCGGCGCCAGACCGTTCCGCTGCTGGTCGAGGCGCTCACCGCCACACCCTGACCACGGCCGGCCCGACGCACCGACCGCCCCCGACCGCCTCGCGGTTCCGGGGGCGGTCGCGTCTCCGCCGGCCGCGCGCGCCGAGGGTCGCCACCCCGGGCGGACGTGATCAACGGCGATCCCCGGGGGCCAGACCTTGCCACACAGTTACCGGCGAGTAGCATTGGGCGCGAAGGAGCAGCCGCGCGCACCTGGAGGAGCCAATCGTGCCTCGTACCGTCAGGGAAGTCGTCTTCGTGGACGGCGTCCGCACACCGTTCGGCAAAGCGGGGCCGAAGGGCATCTACCACGAGACCCGCGCCGACGACATGGTCGTCAAGTGCATCCGGGAGCTGCTGCGACGCAACCCGGGACTGCCGCCGGAGCGGATCGAGGAGGTCGCCGTCGCGGCGACCACGCAGATCGGCGACCAGGGGCTGACCCTGGGCCGCACCGCCGCGATCCTCGCCGGGCTGCCGACCTCGGTGCCCGGGTACTCCATCGATCGCATGTGCGCCGGCGCGATGACCGCCGTGACCAGCACCGCGGGCGCCATCGCGTTCGGCGCTGCCGACGTCGCGGTGGCCGGCGGTGTCGAGCACATGGGCCGCCACCCCATGGGTGAGGGGGTGGACCCCAACCCCCGCTTCGTCTCCGAGAAGCTGGTGGACGAGTCCGCGCTGTTCATGGGCATGACCGCCGAGAACCTGCACGACCGGTTCCCGCACCTCACCCGGGCGCGGGCCGACGCCTACGCCGCCCGCAGCCAGGAGAAGGCAGCCAAGGCGTACGCCGACGGCCGCATCCAGCCCGACCTGGTGCCGATCTCGGTCCGCCGCACCCAGTCGGAGAGCGGCGAGACGGGCTGGGGCCTGGCCACCGCCGACGAGCCGATGCGGCCGGGCACCACGCCGGAGCAGCTGGCGGGGCTCAAGACCCCGTTCCGGCCCCACGGGCGGGTGACGGCGGGCAACGCCGCCGGGCTCAACGACGGCGCCACCGCCTCGCTCATCGCTGCCGAGGACGTGGCGCGCGAGCTGGAGCTTCCGGTCCGGATGCGACTGGTCTCCTACGCCTTCGCCGGCGTGGAGCCCGAGGTCATGGGCGTCGGCCCGGTGCCCGCCACCGAGAAGGCGCTGGCCAGGGCCGGCCTGTCGATCGGTGACATCGGCCTGCTGGAGGTCAACGAGGCGTTCGCCGTCCAGGTGCTGGCGCTGCTGGACCACTACGGCATCGCCGACGACGACCCGCGCGTCAACCAGTACGGCGGGGCGATCGCCTTCGGCCACCCGCTGGCGTCCTCCGGGGTCCGGCTGATGACCCAGCTGGCACGGCAGTTCGAGCAGCAGCCCGATGTCCGCTACGGCCTGACCACCATGTGCGTCGGCTTCGGCATGGGCGGGACCGTCATCTGGGAGAACCCCCACTGGGAGGGCAAGTGAGCACCGCAGAACGTCTGAAGGCAGCGGCCGAGCTGTTCCCCGACGAGGTCGTCACCACCGCGCACGTCCGCCATCTGGAGCTGCCCGCCGGCGGGGGGCGGTTCGCGCTCATCACGCTGGACAACGGGCTGGACCACACCAAGCCCACCACCTTCGGCCCGCGCTCGCTGGGCGAGCTGGACGCGGCGCTCGACCGGGTCACCGCGGAGGCGGAGCGGGGCGAGATCGTCGCGGTGGGCCTGACCGGCAAGCCCTTCATCTTCGCGGTCGGCGCCGACCTCAAGGGTGTCGAACTGCTGCGCCACCGCGACGACGCGCTGGCCATCGGCCGCGGCGGGCACGACGTGTTCCGGCGCTTCGCGGAGCTGCCGGTCCCCTCGTTCGCCTACTACAACGGCGCGGCCCTCGGCGGCGGTGTCGAGGTCGGCCTGCACTGCACCTACCGCACCATCGCGGCGCAGTCGCCGGCGTTCGCCCTGCCCGAGGTCTTCCTCGGACTGGTACCTGGCTGGGGTGGCTGCACCCTGCTGCCCAACCTGATCGGCGCCGAACGCGCGCTGAAGGTGATCATCGAGAACTCCCTCAGCCAGAACCGCATGCTGAAGGCCCCGAAGGTCCACGAGCTCGGCATCACCGACGCGATCTTCGACTCGGCGGACTTCCTGGAGCAGTCGCTGCACTGGACCTCCGCGGTCCTGCGCGGTGAGCTCACCGTGCAGCGACCCGAGGTCGACCGCGGCGAGGCGTGGGACCGCGCGGTCGCCGCGGCCCGCGCCTTCGCCGACGGCAAGGTCCACGGCGCGGCGCCCGCCGCCTACCGGGCGCTGGACATCGTCGCCGCCGCCAAGAACGGCGACGTGGCGGCCGGCTTCGCCGCGGAGGACGAGGCGCTTGCGGACCTCATCATGGGCGGGGAGCTGCGGAGCGGCATCTACGCCTTCAACCTGGTGCAGAAGCGCGCCAAGCGCCCGGTCGGTGCCCCCGACCGCAGCCTGGCCCGCCCTGTCACCAAGGTCGGCGTCGTCGGCGCCGGGTTGATGGCGTCCCAGCTGGCGCTGCTGTTCGCGCGCCGCCTGGAGGTGCCGGTGGTGCTCACCGACATCGACCAGGCGCGGGTCGACAAGGGCGTCGGCCACGTCCACGAGCAGATCGACATGCTGCTCCTGAAGGGCCGCGTCGGCCAGGACCAGGCCAACCGCCTCAAGGCGCTGGTGACCGGCTCGCTGGACAAGGCGACCGCGTTCGCGGACGCGGACTTCGTGATCGAGGCCGTCTTCGAGGAGATGGGCGTCAAGCAGCAGGTGTTCGCGGAGCTGGAGGCGGTGGTCCCGGAGCACGCGATCCTCGCGACCAACACCTCCTCGCTGTCGGTCACCGAGATGGCGTCGCGGCTGGCGCACCCGGAGCGGGTCGTCGGCTTCCACTTCTTCAATCCGGTGGCCGTGCTACCGCTGCTGGAGATCGTGCGGGCCGAGCAGACCGACGACGCCTCGCTGGCGACCGCCTTCGCGGTCTCCAAGAAGCTCAAGAAGACGTCGGTACTGGTCAAGGACGCGCCCGCGTTCGTGGTCAACCGCATCCTGACACGCTTCATGGGGTCGGTGCTCGGCTCGATCGACGAGGGCACCGACATCGCGACCGCCGACCGCGCGCTGGCACCGCTCGGACTTCCGATGTCGCCGATCCAGCTGCTGGAGCTGGTCGGCCCGGCGGTCGCGCACCACGTCGCGGGCACGTTGCACGCCGCCTTCCCCGACCGGTTCGCGGTCTCGCCGAACCTCACCCGGGTGGTGACCGCCGGCAAGCGGGCCTTCTACGTCCACGACTCGGGTCGGCCGGAGCTGGATCCGGAGGTGCTGGCCCTCTTCGAGACCGGCGACGCCGCGCTGACCGAGGAGCAGGTCCGCGACCGGGCGCTGGAGGCCATCGCCGAGGAGATCGGCCTGATGCTGGAGGAGGGTGTCGTCGCCGCCGCGGAGGACATCGACCTCTGCCTGATCACCGGCGCGGGTTGGCCGTTCCACCTGGGTGGGATCACGCCGTACCTGGACCGGTCCGGGGTCTCCGAGCGGGTGCTGGGGCGGCGGTTGCTCGCCCCGGGTGTCGCGGACGTCCCCGCCTGACGCCGCCGCCCACCGCCCCGAGCCGCCGCTGAGCGGCTTGCATGACGGCGCCCGCCCAACCCCGCCCGGGGGTGGGCGGGCGCCGTCATGCGTACCGGAGTGCGTGTGTCCGCCGTGCGGGCGGCACGCATCGGCTGTGGTGGCCGTCACGCGCACGGCGGGGCCGACACCGGGTCGACGCGTCCTATCATCCGGCATCAGATGATTTTCCGTAGATAGACCCGAGGAGTCCGCGGATGCCCGTTCGTTCCCCCGGTCGCTCCCGCCCCGCCGCCCGCGGTACCGACCGGCCGAGGCGCACGCGGCGGGCGCTGCTCTGGGGGCTGCTCGGGCTCGCGCTGGCCGTCCTGGGCACGGGAGGCTGGCTCTACCATCAGCTGAACGGCAAGCTCAGCAGCGTCGACATCGACGCCGAGCTGGCGGAGCAGGGCGCCGAGCGACCGGAGGACCGGCCGGAGGGCGGGCGGGCGATCCTCGTGCTCGGCACGGACTCCGCCTCCGACCTCGATGGCCCGGGGCAGCGCCCCGGCGCCGCTCCCCCGGCGAGCGGTGAGGCACTCCCCACCTCCGGGGCGGCCGTGGTGGTGCGCCTGCCCGACGGCGGTGGCGCGCCGACGGCGGTCGGCATCCCCGCCACCCACCCGGTCCCCGCCCCGACCTGCGCGACCGAGGCGCCGCCCGGCGCGGGGGTGCCTGCGGCGGGGAACACCGACGACGCCGACGAGGGACGGCCCGACACCCCCACGGCGGACGTCGCCTTCCACACCGTCCGCGCCGCGGGCGGCCCCGGGTGCGTCGTGCGGGTCGTCGAGGGGCTCTCCGGGATGCGGATGGACCACTACATCGAGGTGGACGTCGCCGGCCTCGGGGAGCTGGTGGACGCGCTCGGCGGGATCAGCGTGGAGCTCACCGAGCCGGTCCGCGACGACCGCAGCGGCGTCACGCTCGCCGCGGGCCCGCAGCGGCTGGACGGCTCCGCCGCGATGGCCGCCGCCCGCGCGGCCGGTCCCGAGGAGCAGCAGCGGCTGCTGGTGGCCCTGCTGGCGGAGATCCGGGACCAGGACGTGCTGGGGAGCCCCACCACTCTCTACCGGGTCGCGGAGGCCGCCGCTGCCACGCTCACCACCGACGCCGGGCTGGGTTCCGTTCCCGATCTGGTGGCCTTCGCACGGGATCTCAGCACCTCGGGCACCGACGGGGTGGAGGTGCTGGCGCTGCCCGTGGACGCGCCGGGGGCCGAGCCGGTCTGGGAGTCGCTCCGCGGCGAGGGCTGACCCGCGGCCCGGCGGGAGGCCGCCGGGCCTCGGTGCCGCCGCCCCTGGCGCGTCCTCAGCCCTGCCGGGCCATGGTCAGTTCGCGTGCCTCGGTGGTGAAGCCGAGCGAGCGGTGCAGTGCGTGGGCCTCGCTGTCCTCGGTCACCCGGGTCGTCGAGACGACGGCCCCGTACCGCCGGGCGGCGTGGAGCGCCGCCAGCGTGGTCGCCCGCACCAGCCACGCCTGTGTGACACCGCCGGTGACCTGGACCGGCTCCAGCGCGGCCGAGCGGTTGACGTCGTCCAGCCACGCCAGGCGGGCCGCGACCCCGGCTCCGCAGGTGGTCAACCCGGCGAGCCAGTCCAGCTCCGGGCGGTACGGCCACCGGCGGGTGGAGCGCAGCCACTCCTCCCTCGCCACGGCGGGGTCCTCCCCGGCCCAGGCGCCGACCGTCGCGCGGACCCCGGCGTCGGCGTCACCGCGCACGTGCCGCAGCCAGTGCCCCTCCGGGGTCTGCGGAGTGGGCAGGTCGGTGAGCGTGCGGCGCAGGTGCAGCACCGGACTGCCCCCCGTGGTCTCCCGGTAACCGGCGGCACGCAGCCGCGCGAGCAGTTCCCCCTCGCTGTCGGCGACGGCGAGGACCGCGCCCCCGGCCCGTGCGGTCCCGGCAGCGGTGGCGGCGGCCGGGAGAGGCGATTCGGCGGCCCAGTCGAGCAGTTCGTCCGTCAGCTCCACGTGCGCCGGGTCGATCTGGAGCCGCAGCGGGTGCCCGGCGGACGAACCGTCACCCCTGCGGGCCCAGGCCACGACCCGTCCTTCGTGCTCCCACAGCGCCAGGGCGGCCAGGGTGGCGGCCCCGGGGACGATCGGGCGGTCCGCGAGCTCCCCGATGTGCCACCGACCGGGCCCGCCGGTCCACAGCCGCTGGGCGAGCGTCTGTATCGCCCGCAGGTCGGCGTGGCCCTGACAGGCCCGTCGTCGGTATCGACCGTCGCTCACGTGCCCCACCCAATCCGCCGGTGGTCCCCGCGTCCGGTGACGTCCGGGGTCAACCACCGCGCCCGTGTGTGCGACGCTACCGGCGACGGACCGGTCGTGCCCAGAGCTCGGGGGAACGTCGGTATGTTCGTGTCTTCCCGGCCCTGGAGGTGTCGTGTCCGGTCCCCGCCCGGCCTCGGGCCGTGCCCTGGCCGTGGGTGCGGGCGCGGTGGCCGCGGCCACCGCCGTCGCGCTGCTCGCGGTCGGCGCCCGTTCCGCGGGGGACGCCGAGGAGCCGGAACCGCGGGCGGCGCCGGAGCAGTTGCGGGTCCGGGTGCTGGAGACGCTGCCGCACGACACCGGCGCGTTCACGCAGGGGCTGGAGGTCGCCGACGGCGTGCTCTACGAGGGCACGGGACGGGCCGGGCGCTCCTGGGTCTCCGCGACGAACCTGGCGGACGGCGCGGAACTCGCCCGTGCCGACCTGGCCGACCCGCTCTTCGGCGAGGGGCTGACCCTCACCGGCGACGCGCTGTGGCAGCTGACCTGGCGGGACGGTGTCGCCTTCGAACGCGACCCGGAGACGCTCGACGAGCGGCGGACCGTGCGGTACGAGGGCGAGGGCTGGGGGCTGTGCCACCAGCGGGATGCCGACCGGCTGGTGATGAGCGACGGTTCCGACACTCTGCGGTTCCGGGACCCGGTCACCTTCGAACCGACCGGGGAGGTGCGGGTGACCTCCGAGTCGGGAGCGGTCGACGACCTCAACGAGTTGGAGTGCGTGGGCGGCGAGGTGTACGCCAACGTGTGGCACTCCGACACCATTCTGCGGATCGACCCGGACGCGGGCCGGGTCACCGCCGAGATCGATGCCTCCGGTCTGCTCACGTCGGACGAGCGGCGGGCGGCCGACGTCCTCAACGGCATCGCGTTCTCCCCCGACCACGACGCCTTCCTGGTCACCGGCAAGCTCTGGCCGCACCTGTTCGTGGTGGAGTTCGTCCCGGCGTGACGCTCCCGTCCCGCCGCTCGCGGCGGCGGGGCGGGAGGGTCAGGGCAACCGACGGTAGAAGAACGTGCAGTCGTCCAGGGCTCCCCCGGGGTCGCGTGCGAAGTCGGGGACCACCCCGTACGGGGTCCAGCCGTCGCTCCGGTACAGCCGCTCCGCGGGGCTCCCGGTCGCCGTGTCGAGCAGGAGCAGGGAAAGCCCGGTGGCCGCGGCGTGGTGCCGGGCCGCGGTGAGCAGCTCCCGACCGATGCCCTCGCCCCGTGCGTCCCGGTGCACCAGCAGCTTCCTGATCTCCCCACGGTGGGCGGCGTTGGGTTTGGCCTCCCGGTGCAGTACGACTGCGCCGACGACGCCCCGGTCGTCCTGGCCGACCCAGACGGACTGTGCGCCGGAGTCGACCTCCGCGGCCTGCCGGCGCCACCATCGGGCGGCGGCGGTCGCGTCGAACGGGGCGAGGAACCCGACGGAGGCGCCCCCGGCCACGGAGTCGGCCAGCAGCAGCGACAGGTCGGGCACCCGCTGCCGGAACTCCCCCGGGTCCAGGGGGCCGAGGACGTCTGCCACGGTGGTGCTCCTTGCGGCCGGAAGCCACGGCGGGCGGCGGCTCCGAGGGGAACGGACGCGGCCCGCCGCCCGCGGAAGCGGACGACGGGCCGGGGTGTTCAGGCGCGGGCGGTGTCGAGCCTGCCGTCGAGCCGGGCGACGTGGCCGGTGACCTCGCGCGCGATGTCGGGCGCGGTCAACCCGATGGCCGCCATGACGTCCTTGCGGGAACCGTGGTCGAGGAACTGCGGCGGAATGCCGAAGTCACGCACCGGGACGTCGACCTCGGCGTCCCGCAGCGCCTGCGCCACGGTCGAACCGACGCCGCCGACACGGCTGTTGTCCTCCACGGTGACCACCAGGCGGTGCCGGGCTGCGAGACCGGGAAGCTCGGGGTCCACGGGTTTGACCCAGCGCGGGTCCACCACCGTGCAGGAGAGCCCCTGCCGGCCGAGGAGCTCTGCGGTCTCCAGGCACATGGGGGCGAGTGCACCCACCGACAGCAGCAGCACGTCGGGGCGGTCTGTGCCCTCCTCGGGGGCCCGCAGCACGTCCATGCCGCCGACGGTCCCGACCGAGGGCACCGACGGACCGACGGCGCCCTTGGAGTAGCGGACCACCGTGGGCGCGTCCTTGACGTCCACGGCCTCGCGGAGCTGGAGCCGCAGCTGCTCGGCGTCCCGGGGGGCGGCGAGTCGCAGTCCGGGGACGCACTGAAGGATCGACATGTCCCACATGCCGTGGTGCGAGGCGCCGTCCGGGCCGGTGACCCCGGCGCGGTCCAGCACGAAGGTGACGCCCAGCTTGTGCAGGGCGACGTCCATCAGCAGCTGGTCGAACGCCCGGTTGAGGAACGTGGCGTAGACGGCGAAGACCGGGTGCAGCCCGCCGGCGGCGAGGCCGGCGGCGGACACCGCCGCGTGCTGCTCCGCGATCCCGACGTCGAACACCCGCTCGGGGAACTCGTCCGCGAACTGCTTGAGCCCGACCGGGCGCAGCATGGCGGCGGTGATGGCGACGACGTCGCGTCGTTCGCGGCCGATGCGGACGATCTCGTCCCCGAAGACGGAGGTCCAGTCGGCTCCTGCCGCGGCCACCGGAAGGCCCGTGTCCGGGTGGATGACGCCCACGGCGTGGAACTGGTCGGCCTCGTCCTCACGCGCGGGCCGGTAGCCGCGGCCCTTCTCGGTGAGGCAGTGGACGATGACGGGGCCGCCGAACCGGCGGGCACGCTGGAGAGCGGACTCCAGTGCCTCGATGTCGTGACCGTCGATGGGGCCGACGTACTTCAGGCCGAGGTCCTCGAACATGCCCTGCGGGGCGATGAAGTCCTTCAGCCCCTTCTTGGCGCCGTGCAGCGCGTCGTGCAGCGGCTTGCCGACGACCGGGGTCCGGTTGAGGACCTCCTTGCCGAGGGCGAGGAACTTCTCGTACCCGTCCGTGGTGCGCAGCGTCGCCAGGTGGTTGGCGAGGCCGCCGATCGTGGGCGAGTAGGACCGCTCGTTGTCGTTGACGACGATGACCAGCGGCCGGTCCTTGGCGCCGGCGATGTTGTTCATCGCCTCCCAGGCCATGCCTCCCGTCAGCGCGCCGTCGCCGGTGACGGCGACGACGTGGTCGTCACGGCCGTGCAGCTGGTTCGCCTTGGAGAGGCCGTCGGCCCAGCCGAGGACCGTGGAGGCGTGGCTGTTCTCGATGACGTCGTGCTCGGACTCCGCCTGCGAGGGGTAGCCGGAGAGACCCCCGGCGGACCGCAGGCGGCTGAAGTCCTGGCGCCCGGTCAGGAGTTTGTGGACGTAGCTCTGGTGGCCGGTGTCCCAGAGGATGCGGTCGGCCGGGGAGTCGAAGACACGGTGCAGCGCGATCGTCAGTTCGACGACGCCGAGGTTGGGACCCAGGTGTCCGCCGGTCTTGGAGATCGATTCGATCAGGAAGGTCCGGATCTCCTCGGCCAGGGCCGCCAGCTCCTCCTGGCTGAGCCGGTCAAGATCGCGCGGTCCCGTGATGCGGGTCAGCAGCGCCACCCGTGCCTCCTAGCTGTCGATCTGCGTGCCGTCACACGGCGGACGGCACCGTTGCCGATCCGTCGAGTCTAATGTTCCGTCCGGGCGGCCCGTCGCGGAGCTGTGCGAGATAGGTCACCCGGACGGCCCGGAGAGACGAGTGGATCACCTCGCGCCCGCGCCCCGCGCACCGGAGCCCGGACACGGTCGGTGACGGGGCGCCGGAGGTGCGCGGGGCGCGCTGTGGCCGGGCGCAGGGTCAGGTGCGCCCGGCTGTGCGTTGCGTCCGACGCGACACGGAGTCGACGACGACGGCGATCAGCAGCACCGCGCCGGTGATCATGTACTGGATCTCGCTCGCCATACCGAGGAGGTTCAGCCCGGTGGTGATGGACTGGATGACCAGGGTTCCCAGCAGCGCCGACCAGATCCAACCGCGTCCGCCGAAGAGGCTGGTGCCGCCGATGACGGCCGCGGCGATGACGTTCATCAGGAGGTTTCCGGAGCCGAGGCTCTTCGACGCCCCGCCCGCCT
Organism: Streptomyces spiramenti; assembly: GCF_012034385.1. GTDB lineage: Bacteria > Actinomycetota > Actinomycetes > Streptomycetales > Streptomycetaceae > Streptomyces > Streptomyces spiramenti. The sequence goes on along the minus strand of NZ_JAAVJB010000075.1, from coordinate 3,358 downwards.
GCGCCGCCCAGAACAAGCCGCCGAGGGCGGCGAGCGAGCTGGCGATGGTGAAGACGGTCAGCCGGACCCGCACCACGTTGATACCGGCGCGCCGCGCGGCCTCGGCGTTGCCGCCGACGGCGAAGATCTGCCGGCCGTAGGAGGTGCGCCGCACCATGAAGTCGGCAGCGATGAGGACGGCCAGGAAGATGACGAGGGCCAGCGGCAGGCCGCGGTGCTGGTTGAGGACGTGGGCGACGGTGAAGGCGGCCACCGCCACCAGGCCGATCCGCACGGCGAGGTCGATCGGCTGGCGGTTGGGCAGCTTGGCCGCCGCGCGCCGCCGCTCGCCCGTCCAGATCGCCGCGGCGTAACCGAGCGTGATCACCAGGGCAAGGCCATAGGCGGCGGCGATGTCGCTGAAGTAGAAGTTGTTGAAATCCCGGACAAGGCTGTCGCGGGGGATGTTGATGGTCCCCTCACTGCCCATGATCCAGATCTGCAGCCCGCTCCAGCCGAGGAAACCGGCGAGGGTCACGACGAACGCGGGGACGCCGATCTTGGCGAAGAAGAAGCCGTGGACGGTACCGACCACGGCGCCAGCGGCGATGGCCAGCACGATGGCGAGCAGGTCGTGCACACCCTGACCGACGCTCAGCACGGCCCAGATCGCCGCGCTCAGCCCGGCCATCGAGCCGACGGAGAGGTCGATCTCCCCCAGCAGCAGGACCAGGACGATCCCGACCGCCATCAGACCGGGTCCGGCGATGTAGACGGTGATGTTGCTGAGGTTGCCGGGGGTGAGGAAGGTGCCGGTCAGCGACTGGAAGACGACCGCGATGATGATCAGGCCGACGACGACGGGGATGGCGCCCAGTTCGCCGCCGCGTATCTTGCGGCGGAACTCCTCGACGTACCCGGCCATGCCGCGTTCGCGGACCAGCAGCCGGGGGTCCACCGCCGGTGCGGCGGCCACGTTCTCCTGCTCGCCGGCAGGGGGTGCGCTGGTCATGCTGTCTCCTCGCCGGCTTCGGAGGTGCGGGGCCGGTCGCCGTCGGTCGTGGCGTCCGGGGACGGCGCGGCGCCGTCCTTGGTGAGGGTGCGTGCGCTGCGGCGCGTCACCGCGTTGTCGGCTGCGCCGGTGATGGCGGCGACGATCTCCTCATGGCTGGTGTCGGCGACGGGGAAGACTCCGTTGTTGCGTCCCAGCCGCAGCACGGCGACCTCGTCGGCGACCGCGCGGACGTCCGCCATGTTGTGGCTGATGAGGACGACGGCGAGCCCCCGGCGGCGCAGCAGCTCCACCAGGTCGAGCACCTGCGCGGTCTGCTCCACGCCGAGCGCGGCGGTCGGCTCGTCGAGCACGACGACCTCGGGCTCACCGATCAGGGCGCGCGCGATGGCGACGACCTGCCGCTGTCCGCCGGAGAGCGAGGCGACGGGGATGCGGACGCTGGGGATGCGGATGGACAGGCTGTCCAGGAGTTCCCGGCAGCGCGCCTCCATGGCGACCTCGTCGAGGACGCCGAGCGAGCGGGTCTCCCGGCCGAGGTAGAGGTTGGCGACGACGTCGAGGTTGTCGCAGAGCGCGAGGTCCTGGTAGACGGTGGCGATGCCCAGGTCCTGGGAGTCCTGGGGGCGGGCGATGCGCCGCGTCCCGCCCTTCCATTCGATCGACCCGGCGTCGGCGGTGTAGACCCCGGCGATCGTCTTCACCAGGGTGGACTTGCCTGCGCCGTTGTCGCCGACGAGGGCCGTGACACGGCCGGCGTGGATCTCCAGGTCGATGTCGCTGAGGGCCTGCACGGCCCCGAAGCGTTTGGAGACGCCACGCAGCGCCAGCAGCGGTGCGGTGGTCATGGTGCGGTGTGCTCCTTCGCGGGCTGGAACCCGCCGGGAGGGCGGCCCGGCGGGCGCGTCCGCCGGGGGCGCGGCCTGCCGCCCCCGGGCGGGGCGGGGCCGGGGGTCTGCCCCGGCCCCGCACGTGGGGTGACTCAGTCGAGCCCGAGCTCGGCGCAGGCCTCGGCGTACTCCGGGGTGCAGATGTCGGAGACGTCGTAGAAGCCGTCGGCGATGACGGTGTCGGCGATGTTCTCCGCCGTGACCGCGACGGGCGTCAGCAGAGCGCTGGGCACGCCGTCCTTGGTGGGGCTGTCCACGCTGTCCGGGGTGAGGTCGGCGAAGTCCTCGCCCTCCAGCAGCCGGACGGCGACCTCGCCGGTGGTCTCCGCCTGCGGGATGAGCGCCTTGTAGACCGTGAAGGCCTGCTCCCCCGAGATGATCCGCTGGAGCCCGGCCAATTCGGCGTCCTGCCCGCCGACCGGAACCTCGCCGACGCCGGCGTTCTGGAGGGCCGTGACGATACCGGCGGCCATACCGTCGTTGGCGGAGTAGACGGCGTCGAAGCCGTCGGTGCCCAGGGCCTGGATGGCGGTGCTCACCGTGGAGTTGGCCTCCGCCGGGTCCCAGCCGTCGATGTCCTGTTCGTAGACGATCTCCACGACGTCGTCGAGGACGTCGTGCGCGCCGGCCTTGAACATGGCCGCGTTGGGGTCGGTGGGCGAACCGTTGATCATGATGACGCGGGCGCCCTCGGCGTCGTCACCGAGCGCCTCCAGCATGGCCTCGCCCTGGAGCTGGCCCACGCGGAAGTTGTCGTAGGAGACGTACGCGTCGATCTCGCCCTCGGCGAGGCGGTCGTACGCGACGACTGGCACGCCCTGGTCGGCGGCCTCGGCGACCCAGGACTCGGTGACCCCGGCGTCGACGGCGTCGAGGATGATCACGTCCACGCCCTGGGTGAGCATCGCGTCGAACTGCTGCTTCTGGAGAGCGGTGTCCTCGGTGGCGTTGCTGTAGGTGATCGTGCAGTCCTCGCACAGCTCCTTGATCTTGCCCTCGATACCCGGGCGGTCGAACGCCTCGTACCGGGTCGTGGAGTTCTCCGGGAGCAGGAGCCCGATGCTGCGGCTCTCACTGCCGCCGCCGTCACCACCGCCGTCGTCACCGCCACCTGCTTCGCCGCATCCGGCCAGGGTGACCGCCAGTCCGGTCGCGGCTATGCCCGCCAGCACTGCGCGAAGTCGCACGCCCATCGTTCGCCTCCTGTCGGGGCCGCACGCACGCGGCCCGAGTGGGGTGAGCTAACCGCCCACTGCCCGGCACAGTCAACAGGTCGGACGGGGATTCCCCATGGTCCGGTACCGGCCATGATCCGGGAGTTGTCCCGAGACGCGACGCGGCTGCTCGCGAGCGTGTTCCGGATGCCCGTTCGAGCAGATCGGCGTGCCCGGACGCGACCACTTCCGGCCCGTGCGGCCGGGCGGCGCCGCTCCGCCGGCCCCGCCGCCCGCGAGCGCGTCGTCGGGCGGCCGACGGC
>NZ_JAAVJB010000074.1 GCF_012034385.1 Streptomyces spiramenti | reverse complement strand
CGGCCCGTCCACGGCGGGGGCCGCCGGTGCCACCTCCGTGGTCCCCGGTTCCGGAGCGGCCGGGCGCTGCTCCTCGGGTGGGGCGATCCGCGTCGCCGCCTGACGGTCCGCCAGGGGCATGACGGCGCCGTTCTGCTCGGGCATGGGGGGGCCGAGGTGCGCCGGACGGGGTGGCGGCGGCGCTGCCGTCGCCCCAGGCGCCCGCGGCGCCCGGCATCAGCAGCTCCTCCTCCTCGCGCTCCTCGGGCTCGCCGCCGCCGGGGAACGGGAAGTCGGGGGTGACGAGGCCCTGCGGGGGTGCCGCGTGCCCCGGGGCGACGCCCGTCTGGTCCAGCTGTCCCCGTTCCGGGAAGCCGCCGGTCTCGGTCATGCGAACCCCTTGCCCATCAGGTAGTGCTCTCCCGTCCGCCGCGCTCCGGTCGGTCGGGGCACGGTCGGGCGTGCGTCGGCACGGCCCTGCCCCGGTCCGGCCGGACATCTGCGGACGAACCCGCCCGCCTGCGGTGACACAACGACACAGCACCCTACCGGGCACCGCGGACACGCTTGCCCATCACCGTCCGACCCGAACCCTATGGTCCGGGTTTGTCGTTGTCCGGTTTACGTCCGACTGCCTGAAAGCAGGAACGCTACGTTTCTGCTCTGTTCCGACCAGGTTCCGGTGTCGAGGGAGACCGATTGGAGCAGGGTGCACCGCACCCGGTAGCCCGCGGCGGCGAGCACGCCCCCGGCGCCCTCCGCCTCGTCCCGGGTGAGGGCGTGGGTGACGATCCGCGCCGGCCGGCGGTCCGCGCACGCCCGCAGCGTGCGGGGGCCGCCACCGCCGACCCGGATCGCGTCGGGCTCGGGCAGGTCGCCGAGCGCCTGCGGCGCTCCCCCGTGCACCACCTGGAGTTCGACGCCCGCCGCCCGCGCCCCGGCGGTCGCCCGGGCGCACGCCTGGGCGTCGCGGTCCACCGCGATCACCGCGGCGCCCAGACGCGCCGCCTCGACGGCGGCGAGACCGCCCGCGGTTCCGACGTCCCACACGAGGTCGCCGGGGCGCGGGCCCAGGAAGGCTAGTTGGGCCGCGCGCAGCGTGGGTGACTGCCCCTCGGTGGGTGCGGCGGGCGGCAGCCCGTAGTCGGCAGCCTCCAGCGCCCAGCCGGCCGGGCCGGTCGGTACGCCGCCGGCGAGCCAGCCGTCGCGCGTGGGTGCCTGACCGCCGCCCAGGACGATGACCACGTTGGGGTCCCGCCAGTGGTGGTTGACGGCGGTGTCCGGGGTGACCATCGTGACGTTCTCGTCCGGGGTGCCGAGGCTCTCGCAGACGACGAAGGTGCGGTGCACTCCGCGCAGCATCAGGGCGATCTCGGTGGGACCGGCACCGGGTGCCGTCAGGACGGCGACCTTGGGGTGCGCGCGGCAGACGTTGACCGCCCTGCGCAGCGTGCCCTGTCCGGCCACCACGATGCGCGCGTCGTCCCACGGCATGCCGGCACGCGCGAACGCAGCCGCCACGGAGGAAACTGCGGGGATGACCTCGACCTCCAACCCGTGCGCCGGGGCGCGCAGGGCCCGGACGAGGCCGAAGAAGCCCGGGTCGCCGTCGGCGACGACCACGGCGCTGCCGCGGTGGCGCGCGATGCGCTCGGCGGCGAGGGGGACGCTCCCGAGGGTGACGCGGTCGGCGCCGGGCGGGATCTCGGGCTGTTCCAGGTGGCGGGGTGCGGCGGCGACGAGGGTGGCCGCTCGCAGAGCGGAACGGGCCGCCGGTTCGAGCGGCGAGCCGTCCCATCCGATCACGGTGACGCGGTCGGCCATGGCCTGCGGACTCCGGGGGTGTGGCGACGCGGTGGTGCGGACGGGATGAGACTACCCGTGTCCGAGCCCGTCTGATCCGCCCTCAGACGACGGATTCGCCGACGGAGCCGAGGTCGTCCAGATCCTCCAGGTCCTCCGGGATGAGGCCCCAGACGATCACGTCGGTGCGGACCTCCGCCCAGCGGCCGTCCTCGGTGCGGGTCCGCACCATGCCGGCGCTGCGCAGGACGCCCTCGCTCAGGCAGCCGATCTTCAGCGCGACCTGCTGCGACGCGGTGTTGCCGGCGGCGGTGCGCAGTTCCATGCGCTCGAAGCCCTGGTCGCCGAAGAGCCACTCGGCGACGGCGAGGACGGATTCGACCGCGTATCCCTCGCCCCGGGCCCAGGGGGCGACGACGTAGCCGACCTCCGCCGACCTCACACGCCAGTTGGTCTTCATCAGGTGAACGGAACCGACGAGGCGCTGGGTGAGGTGGTCGGTGACGGCGAAGACTATGCCGCGCCCCTCGTCCCGTTCCGCGGGGGCGAAGCGGGCGATCCACTCCCGGGCGTCCACGGCCGAGTACGGGGCCGGTACCGAGGTCCAGGCGGCCGTGAGCTCGTCGTCCATCATGGCGGTGAGCGCGGGCTGGTCGGCCTCCTCGTAGCGTCGCAGGACGAGCCGCTCGGTGGCGAGGGTGACGTCGGGAAAGGTGGGTGTCATGCGCCGCTCCGTGGCCTGGGTGGTAGTCACAGCATGCAGCATGGGCACGGCGCGTGACGGACCCGGGCCCCGGCCTGACAGCCGGGGCCCGGGGCGTGGTGCGGGGAGTGGGGATCGGGCGTGCTCCGCTCAGAAGGCGGGCAGGACCGAGCCCTGGTAGGTCTCCTCGATGAACTGGCGCACCTCGTCGGAGGTGAGCAGCTCGCTCAGGGCCGCGGCGGCCTCGTTGTCCTCGTCGCCCTCGCGGACAGCCAGGAAGTTGGCGTAGGGGTTGCCCTCCGCCTCCTCCAGGAGCAGCGAGTCGTCCGCGGGGCTGAGGTCTGCCTCCAGCGCGTAGTTGCCGTTGATCACCGCGGCGTCCACGTCGTCGAGGACGCGGGGCAGGGTGGCGGCCTCCAGCTCGTTGAAGACCAGGCCGTTGTCCTCGGTGATGTCGCCGAGGGTGGCTTCGGCGCCGACGCCGTCGGCCAGGGTGATGAGCCCCTCGCCCGCCAGCAGCTGGAGCGCGCGGCCCGCGTTGGTCGCGTCGTCCGGGATGGCGACGGTGGCGCCCTCGGGGAGGTCGTCGAGGCTGTCGATCGAGTTCGAGTAGACGCCCAGCGGCTCCAGGTGCACGTCGGTGAGGCCGACGATGCTGGTGCCCTGCTTGGCGTTGAAGTCGTCGAGGTAGGGCTGGTGCTGGAAGAAGTTCGCGTCGACCTCGCCGTCCTCCAGCGCGGTGTTCGGCAGGATGTAGTCGTCGAACTCCTCGACGGTGAGGTCGAGTCCGGCGTCCTCGGCCAGGTTGTCCTTGACGAAGTTGAGGATGTCGGCGTGCGGGACGGGGCTGGCCGCGACGCGCAGGCTGAGGGTCTCCTCGACGTCGGAGGAGGAGCCGTTGTCGTCGGTGTCGGGGTCGCTGGAGGTCCCGCAGGCGGTGAGGGCCAGGGTCAGCGCGCCGGCGAGGGCGACAGCGGTACGGACGGTGCCGTTGCGGGGCTTGCGGGTGGTGGTACGCACGAAAAGTGCCTCTCTGTGGTGGTACTGCCCGGGGCCGGGACGGCGCCGGGGGTCTGGGGTGCGCGCGGACGCGGCCGGCGCAGCGGCTCGGTCGGGTACCGGCGGGTCAGGTACCGGCGCGCTCGCGGCGGGCGAGCAGCCGGACCACGCCGTCGCCGATGAGCTGGGCGACGGTGACGATGACGATGAGCGCCAGGATGATGACCAGCATGAAGTCGGTCTCGGAGCGGCGGTAGCCGTAGTTGAGGGCGATGGTGCCGAGCCCGCCGCCGCCGACCGCGCCGGCCATCGCGGAGTAGCCGATGAGGGCGATGACGGTGGTGGTGAGTCCCGCGACCAGCGAGGGCAGCGCCTGGGGCAGCAGCACCTTCCGCACCACCGCCCACACCCCGCCGCCCATGGACAGCGCGGCTTCCAGCAGGCCGTGGTCGACCTCGCGGACCGCGGTCTCGACGAGGCGGGCGAAGAAGGGGATGGCACCCACGGCCAGGGGGACGACGGCGGCGGTGGGGCCGATGGCGGTACCGACGATCAGCCGGGTGAAGGGGATCAGCGCCACCAGCAGGATGATGAACGGCAGGGAGCGCCCGACGTTCACGACGAAGCCGAGGACCCGGTTGACGGGGACGTTGCGCAGGAGTCCGCCGTTGTCGGTGAGGACCAGCAGGACGCCCAACGGGAGGCCGCCGATGACGGCGAAGAGGCTGGACCACCACACCATGTAGAGGGTGTCGATCGTGCCCTGCCACAGCAGGGGCTGCATCTGTTCCCAGGTCATCGTCTACTCCTTCACCAGGTCGGCCGCGCCCGGCGCGGCGTCGGCCAGGTCGGCGGTGGGCGCGGTGCGGGGGTCGTGGACCTCGACGGTGAGGCCCTGGTCCCGGAGGTAGCCGATGGCCCGGTCCGCGTCGGCGCCCGAGCCGGAGAGCTCGATGCGCATCCTGCCGACCTGCCGGCCGCCGACGGTGTCCATGGCGGCGGCGAGGATGGAGACGTCCGTGTCGTGGGTGCGCGCCAGGCCGGAGATGACCGGCTGCCCGGCGCGCTCGCCGTGGAAGGTGACGTCGACGACGGTGCGGCCGGCGCCGGAGGCGGCCCCGGCCAGCGGGAACAGCTCGGCGGCCAGTTCGGAGCCGGGGGTGGCGAGGAGCTCGGAGACCTCACCGGACTCCACGAGCCGACCGTCGCGCATCAGCGCGGCCGAGTCGCAGACCGACTTGACGACGTCCATCTCGTGGGTGATGAGGAGGACGGTGAGGCCGAGCTGCTGGTTGAGGTCGCGCAGCAGCCGCAGCACGGAGCGGGTGGTCTCGGGGTCGAGCGCGGAGGTCGCTTCGTCGGAGAGGAGCACCTTGGGGTCGCCCGCGAGGGCGCGGGCGATGCCGACGCGCTGCTTCTGGCCACCGGAGAGCTGGGCGGGGTAGGCCCCGGCCTTCTCTGCGAGGCCCACCAGATCGAGGAGTTCCAGCGCCTTGGCAGCGCGCGCCCGGCGGGTGAGGCCGAGGATCTCCAGCGGGAGTTCGACGTTGCCCTGCACGGTGCGGGAGGAGAGGAGGTTGAAGTGCTGGAAGACCATGCCGATGCGGGTGCGGGCCCGGCGCAGTTCCTTGCCGGCGCGCGGGCCGCGGCCGGCGAGGGCGGTGAGGTCGGTGCCGTCGACGGTGACGGTGCCACTGCTGGGGCGTTCCAGCAGGTTGACGCAGCGGATGAGGGAGGATTTCCCGGCTCCGCTGCGGCCGATGACGCCGAAGACCTCGCCCGGGCGGACGTGGAGACTGACGCCGTCGATCGCGGTGACCTCACGGTCGCGCGTGCGGTAGACCTTGGTCAGGTCCGTGGTGGTGATCACAGGGTTTCCGTCACTGTCGGGTCGCGGCGCGTGGGTGCGCACCGGGACGGACCTCGCGGCGGCGTGCCGGAGGCGGTCCGGGGACTGTCGGGGGGTGCCTGGCGGATCAGGGGTGAGCGGGCGTCGGCGCGGCTCGGCGCACGGCGCGTTCTCGCTTCGGGGCGCGAGGCTGCTCGGGTGTCGGCCCTCAGCGCGCACACATTCGACACGGACAGCGAGCGCCGGACAGGGTTCCTGTCTCGGGTGCCTGATAGTGGCTGCTCGCTCCGGTCATGCCGGACAGTTAATCATCACGAGACGCACACCTGGTCGCGTGACCGGAATCCGTCCGCATGTCGGACGTCGGGGCGTCCGCCTGCCGGGCGGGGCCCGATCGGGAGGGGGCCGCGGGTCGCAGTAGAGTCGGGCGCATGCTCACCCCCCTGACCGTCGCGGTCGCGGCGGCTGCCGTGCTGCTGGGCGTCTGGTGCACCGTGGCGGCCCTGCGTGACCGGTCGGCGAAGGACTGGCACTACGCGGCCATGGCCGCGGTGACCCTGCTCACCGTGGTGCAGCTCGTCGTCGGCGTCGTGATGCTGGCGGGGGGAGACCGGCCCGCCGGGGACTCCACGGTGGTCTTCGTCTCCTACCTGGTCTCCGTCACCGCCTGCGTGCCGCTGGTGGCGATGGTGGCCCTGGGCGAGCGTTCCCGGTGGGGGCCGGCGACGGTCGCCGCGGGGGCGTTCCTGCTCGCCGTCCTGGAACTGCGGCTGCACGACGTATGGGGTGGTGGCATTGGCTGAGGCATCCGTGACCGACGGAGGGACCGCTCCCGGCGGCGGCAGCGGCGATCGGCACGGGCTGCGATCCGGGCCGGGTCGGCTGCTGGTCACCCTCTACGCAGTGTTCACGGTGGGCGCCGCGTCACGCTCTCTCTACCAACTGTCGACACGCTTCGACGAGGCCCCGCTCGCCTACCTGCTGTCGGCGGGCGCCGCCCTGGTGTACGCCCTGATCACCGTGGTGCTGGTGCGCGGTGGCGAACGGGCGCGCCGGTTGGGCGTGGCAGCGTGCGCCGTGGAGCTCGCCGGTGTGCTGGTCGTGGGCACCTGGACGGTGCTCGACCCCTCGGCGTTCCCGGACTCGACGGTCTGGTCGACCTACGGCATGGGCTACCTGTTCCTGCCGTTGGTGCTGCCGGTGGTGGGGCTGTTCTGGCTGCGCGCGGGCGGCGCCCGCCCGGCACCCGCGCGGGACTGACGTCCGGGTCCGCCGCCCCGCGGGGCGGCGGACCCGGCAGCGCCGGTCAGCCGGCGACGGCGAGCTCCGGCACGGGTGACGGGGTCGCGCGGCGCTTCTCCAGGGTGACCACACTCAGTCGGCGGGTGACGACCTCGGTGCCGACGGGGGCGTAGCCGAGGCGCCGGTAGAGCCGGAGGTTGCCCTCGCTGCGGTGGCCCGTCCGCAGTCGGAACCGGTCCGCGGTGGCGCTCTGCCCGGCGAGCAGTTCCTCCATCGCGGCCAGCAGGCGGCGGCCGAGGCCGTGCCGGCGCATCCGGGGGTGGACCATGAGGGTGCCGATGGTCGCGGCGCCGTCGGCCTCGATCCGGCCGCGTACCGCGCCGACGACCTCACTTCCCAGGCGCGCGACGAGGACGGGGCCGCCGGCCATCTCGGTGCGGAGCTCCTCCAGTGACTGAGTGAGGGGTTCGAGGCTGTAGTCGCTGTACAGCTCGGCCTCGGACTGGTAGCAGAGGTACTGGAGTTTGAGGACGTGTTCGGTGTCCGACTCGGTCGCGGTGCCGATCATGACGCTCATGCCCATGCGTGCATCCTCCTGGCGAGCTGGGCCGGCCGCGGCGGTTCGAGGGTTGCGCGCGGTCCGACCGTCCGGGTGCCCTGACGGCGCGCGGTGTCCTGCGCCGGTTGCATTGTGTCCGCGCGGGGCGGGCGGCGAAACGCGGCCGGACGGAACTCCTCTGTGACATTGCCGACTCCCGGTGTCCGTACCGTGGCCGGACCGGGGCCGGGAGTCGGCCGCGGGATATCCTCACCTGTCGCCCGACTCCGCGCGGCGCGCTTCTCGACCGGAGGACCCGTTGTCCCGTTTCCGACTGATCAAGGCGGTCCTGGGGCCGCTCCTCCGGGTGCTGTTCCGTCCCCGCGTCGAGGGGGCGTCCCACATTCCGGGGACCGGTCCGGTCATCCTCGCGGGCAACCACCTGACGTTCATCGACTCCCTGATCCTGCCGCTGGTGACGGGCCGCCAGGTGTTCTTCATCGGCAAGGACTCGTACGTGACGGGCCGCAGCCCCAAGGGCCGGCTCATGGCGTGGTTCTTCACCGGCGTCGGGATGATCCCGGTGGACCGGGACGGCGGGCGCGGCGGTGTCGCGGCGCTGATGACCGGGCGCCGGGTGCTGGAGCGCGGGGACGTCTTCGGTATCTACCCCGAGGGCACGCGCTCTCCCGACGGCCGGCTGTACCGCGGCCGGACCGGGATCGCGCGGCTGACGCTGATGACGGGCGCCCCGGTGGTCCCGTTCGCCATGATCGGCACGGACCGGGTGCAGCCCGGGGGCCGCGGGCTGCCGCGTGTGCGGCGGGGCGAGCGGATCACCGTCCGCTTCGGGGCTCCGCTGGAGTTCGCCCGTTACGAGGGGATGGGCCGGGATCGCTACGTACTGCGGGCCGTCACCGACGAGGTGATGACCGAGGTGATGCGTCTCTCCGGCCAGGAGTACGTCGACATGTACGCCACCAAGGCGAGGGCCGCCTGAGCGGTCGCGCCCCAGGGGGGGTCGGCGCGGCGTCAGCGGGCGGCGGCCCAGGCGCGCTGCTCGGCGAGCTCCGCGCGGACCTCGGTGAGCTGTTCGGCGACCGCGGCGGGGGCGGTGCCGCCGCGTCCGCTGCGCGAGGCGAGCGAGCCGGCGACGGTCAGGACCTCGCGGACCTCGGGGGTCAGGTGCGGTGAGATGGCGGCGAACTGCTCGTCCGTCAGCTGGTCGAGCTCGATGCCCTCCTTCTCGCAGACCTGCACGCAGGCGCCGGCGACCTCGTGCGCGACGCGGAACGGCACACCGCGGCGGACGAGCCATTCGGCGATGTCGGTGGCGAGCGAGAAGCCTGCGGGGGCGAGTTCGGCCATCCGGTCGGTGTGGACGGTCAGCGTGGCGATCATCCCGGTGAAGGCCGGCAGCAGGACCTCCAGTTGGTCGCAGGAGTCGAAGACCGGCTCCTTGTCCTCCTGGAGGTCGCGGTTGTAGGCCAGCGGCAGCGCCTTCAGGGTCGCGAGCAGTCCGGTGAGGTTGCCGATGAGCCGGCCCGACTTGCCGCGCGCCAGCTCGGCGATGTCGGGGTTCTTCTTCTGCGGCATGATCGAGGAGCCGGTGGAGAAGGCGTCGTGGAGGGTGACGAAGGAGAACTCCTTCGTGTTCCAGAGGATGATCTCCTCCGCGATGCGCGAGAGGTCCACGCCGACCATGGCGGTGATGAAGGCGAACTCGGCGACGAAGTCGCGGGAAGCGGTTCCGTCGATGGAGTTGGCGGAGGAGCCGTGCTCGAAGCCGAGCTCGGCGGCGACCGCCCGCGGGTCGAGTCCGAGGGTGGAACCGGCCAGCGCGCCGGAGCCGTAGGGGGAGACCGCGGTGCGGGCGTCCCACTGCCGCAGCCGCTCGGCGTCCCGTCCCAGCGCGTGGACGTGCGCCAGGAGGTGGTGGGAGAGCAGGACCGGCTGGGCGTGTTGGAGGTGCGTACGGCCGGGCATCGCCGCGTCGGGGTGGGCGGCGGCCAGCTCGGTGAGCGCCTCCCCCAGGTCCGCGAGCAGCCCGCCGATGACGCGGGCGTGGTCACGCAGGTACATCCGGAAGAGGGTGGCGACCTGGTCGTTGCGGGAACGGCCCGCCCGGAGCTTGCCGCCGAGCTCCGGACCGACGCGCTCCAGCAGTCCGCGTTCCAGCGCGGTGTGGACGTCCTCGTCGGCGACGGTCCCGACGAACGTCCCTGCCTCCACGTCGGTGAGCAGCCGGCCCAGACCGGCGAGCATCGCGGAGAGCTCCTCGTCGGTCAGGAGGCCGGCGCGGTGCAGGGCTGCGGCGTGGGCCCGCGAGCCCGCGATGTCGTAGGGGGCCAGTCGCCAGTCGAAGTGAACGGAGGCGCTCAGCCGTTCCAGGGCCTCCGAGGGCCCGTCGGCGAATCGGCCGCCCCACAGCCGCATCCCGCTCTCGGGCTGCTGCGGCGCGTCGGGGCCTGCTCCGTTGCTCATGGCGGTGAACTCCTCGCAAGGGTGGGCGGATCACCGGCGTGACCCGCCCGGGTAAGGGACGGTGCTGCGAACGAACCGTGTCCCCGGACGGCGCCGGGGACACGGTTCGTTCTGCGGTTGTGGGGCCGGGGCCCGGCGGAGCCGTCCGGCCGCTGCCCTACTGTGCCAGATCCCGCTTGGCGGCGATCTTGCTCGACATGCCGAAGATCTCGATGAAGCCCTTGGACATCGACTGGTCGAACGTGTCGCCGGTGTCGTAGGTGGCGAGCTCGAAGTCGTAGAGCGACTTCTCGGACTTCCGGCCGGTGACCACGGCGCGCCCGCCGTGGAGCGTCATCCGAATGTCGCCGGTGACGTGCTCGTTGGCCTCGTCGATGAAGCCGTCCAGGGCCCGCTTGAGCGGCGAGAACCACATGCCGTCGTAGACCAGCTCGGCCCAGCGCTGCTCGACCTGCCGCTTGTAGCGGGCCAGCTCGCGCTCGACGGTGACGTTCTCCAGCTCTTGGTGGGCGGTGATCAGCGCGATGCCGCCCGGGGACTCGTACACCTCGCGGGACTTGATGCCGACCAGCCGGTCCTCGACCATGTCGATCCGGCCCACGCCCTGGGCTCCCGCCCGGTCGTTGAGCTGCTGGATCGCCTGGAGGACGGTGACGGGACGGCCGTCGATCGCGACCGGGACGCCCTTCTCGAACGTGATGACGACCTCGTCGGCGTCACGCGGCGTGGCGGGGTTCTCGGTGTACTCGTACACGTCCTCGATGGGGGCGTTCCAGATGTCCTCCAGGAAGCCGGTCTCCACCGCGCGCCCGAAGACGTTCTGGTCGATGGAGTACGGCGACTTCTTGCTGGTGGCGATCGGCAGGCCGCGCTCCTCGCAGAAGGCGATGGCCTTGTCCCGGGTCATGGCGTAGTCCCGGACCGGCGCGATGCACTTCAGGTCGGGCGCCAAGGAGGAGATGCCCGCCTCGAAGCGGACCTGGTCGTTGCCCTTGCCGGTGCAGCCGTGTGCGACGGTGGAGGCGCCGTGCTTCTGCGCGGCGGCCACCAGGTGCTTCACGATGGTCGGCCGCGAGAGCGCGGAGACCAGCGGGTAGCGGTCCATGTAGAGGGCGTTGGCCTTGATCGCGGGGAGGCAGTACTCCTCGGCGAACTCGTCCTTGGCGTCGGCGACCTCGGCCTCCACCGCACCGCACTCCAGCGCGCGCTTGCGGATGACGTCGAGGTCCTCGCCGCCCTGGCCGACGTCGACGGCGACGGCGATGACCTCGGCCCCGGTCGCCTCGGCGATCCAGCCGATGCAGACAGAGGTGTCCAGACCGCCGGAGTAGGCGAGTACGACGCGCTCGGTCACGGGAATCTCCTTGGGATGCATACGCTGACTGGAATAACTATGCAGCCCTCCGCATGGATTGTCAATCCGGCCCCGACGGCGCGACCCGAGGCCGCGCCCCGACGCTCCACGGGCCCCGGAACGCGACATCGGCCCTGCCCCGTCGCGAGGCATCTCCGCCCGCGCGGCGACCGCCCCCAGCGGTGCCCCGGCGCGCGCGCCCACTCTTCCCGCCCGGCGCACGCAACGGTCCGCGCGCCGCCCGAAAGGGTGACATGTGGAAAGCATTGAATTCTCCGTCACCACGGCTCTCCGCGCCCCCCGCGAAAGAGCGCAGGTCAGCGGGGTCCGCCGCGGTCGCGTCCACCGCGATCCGGGGCACGGCCGCCCGTGGAGCGGTCACGGGCCGTCCCGCGCCGGGCGGGGGGTCGGTCACGCTGGGACGCCCCGCCCGGCGCGCCGGGCACAGCACGATCTGGAGCGCACCGTGTCGACGCCTACCGCCGTACCCCCCACCGGCCGCCCCGCCGCCACCGTTCCCGCGCAGGGCGCGGCACCGTCCCCCGCCGACACCCCGGCCCGCGCCGCGCTGCGCCGGGCACGCATCCTGGTGGAGCCGTCGCTCCTGGGCTGGATCGACCTGCTCCCCGGGGAGCTGCGCCGCATCGCCCGCTACCACTTCGGCTGGAACGACGCCGCCGGCAGGCCGGACCGGGGGCTGACCGGCAAGGTGCTGCGCCCGGCGCTGGTCCTCTCCGCGGCGGAGGCCTGCGGTGGCCGTCCGGAGGACGCGCTGCCGCCGGCGGTCGCGGTGGAGCTGGTGCACAACTTCTCCCTGCTGCACGACGACATCCTCGACGGGGACACCACCCGCCGGCACCGTGCCACCGCCTGGACCGTCTTCGGGTCGCCCGGGGCGCTCCTGACCGGGGACGCGTTGCTCTCGCACGCCTTCCGGGTCCTGGCGGACGAGGGCACGCCGCGCGCCGCGGCGGGCGTCCGCGCCCTCGCCGACGCCACCACGCTGCTGGTGGACGGCGAGCACACCGACGTGGGGTTCGAGAGCCGCGGGGCGGTGCCGCTGGCGGAGTGCCTGTCGATGAGCGAGCGGAAGACGGCCGAGCTCCTGGCCTGCTCCTGCGCCCTCGGTGCGGTGTGGGCCGGGGCCCCGTCGGAGCGGGTGGCGGCGCTGCGACGGTTCGGCCACCATCTCGGGCTCGGGTTCCAGATCGCCGACGACCTGCTGGGGATCTGGGGGGACCCGGCGCTGACGGGCAAACCGGCGGGCGCCGACCTCGCCGCCAGGAAGAAGTCGCTTCCGGTCTCGGCGGCGCTCGCGGCGGACGGCTCCGCCGCCCGCCGGTTGGCGGCGCGCTACGGGCCGGTCGACCCGGACGGCCCCCCCGAGGGCCCCGAGCGCCTCACCGAACTGGCCGATCTGGTGGAGCAGGCGGGCGGCCGGCGCTGGGCCGAGCATGCCGCCGCCGAGCACGCCGACCGTGCCGCCTCGGCGCTGGCCGACTCGGGTGCGACCGGTGAGGCGGCGGCGGCACTGGCCGGTCTGGCCGAGCTCGCCTGCCGTCGCGACAGCTGACCCGTGGCGGGGCGGCGCCCGTGCGCTGCCGCCGGCGGCAGCGCACCCGGCGACAGCGTGACGGCAGCTGACCCGCCGGGGGTCGCGCGGACGGCCCGCCACCGGGTGCCGACGCCGGTGGCCCGACCTACCGTGAGGTCAGGCGGGCACCGCGTGCCCGCCTGCTCCAGTCACGTGCGGGCCGAACGGGGTGATCATCCCGCGACCGCGCGCCACCCGGGAGGTCAGCGATGTCCGGTGAGATCACGTTCTTCGAGCTCGGCGTGGAGGACCCGGAACGGGCCCGCGCCTTCTACAGCGGCCTGTTCGGCTGGACGACGGCGCCGGGGCCGGACGGCTCCGGGCTCACCGTGGAGGGGTCCTCGGTGCCCGGAGGGATCCACGGCGGGGACCCGGGCAGCGCGCCGTACGTGTTCTTCCGCGTGGACGACATGGACCGTGCGCTCGGCACCGTCCGCGAGCTGGGCGGCACCGTCGAGGAGATGGAGATCGACGGCGATGCCGAACAACAGGCGCGGTACGGCCGGTTCCGTCTGTGCCGCGACGACCAGGGGTCGCCCTTCGGGCTGCACCAGCCGCCCGCCGGGTGATGCAGCCGCCCCGGCGCGGGGCCGCCCACCGGGTCGCGGGCGCAGCGCGACTGGCCCGGTGGGCGCCGCGCGTCAGCGCTCCTTCTGCGCCAGCCGCAGCAGGTGGTCGGCGAGCGCCCGGCCGCCGTCCGGTTCCCGGCTGATCAGCAGCAGGGTGTCGTCACCGGCGATGGTCCCCAGCACCACGTGCAGTTCCGCCTGATCGATGGCGGAGGCCAGGAACTGGGCGGCACCGGGTGGGGTGCGCAGCACCACCAGATTGGCCGAGGACTCGGCCGAGATGAGGAGTTCACCCGCGAGGCGGGCCATGCGCTCCTCCTTCACCGACTCGCCGAGCGGCGCGTGCGGGGTGCGGTACCCGCCCTCGCTGGGCACCGCGTAGATCAGCTCACCCGCGCTGTTGCGGATCTTCACCGCCCCCAGTTCGTCGAGGTCCCGGCTGAGCGTCGCCTGGGTGACGGCGAGCCCGTCGTCGGCGAGCAGCCGGGCGAGGCGGCTCTGTGAACGCACCGCCTGTCTGCCGAGGATGTCCACGATCCGCCGGTGGCGCGCGGCCCGTGTCTGCGGCACCGCGGGCCCGCTGTGCTCGTCGGTCATACTGCCTCTCCGGCTCGTCGGCTCGCTGGCCGTCCGCTCACGACGCCGCGGTCGTCACTGCCGCCGCGTCGAGGACGCGCGGCAGTGCGCCGGTGAGGGCGTCCACCTCGGACTTCCCGACGATCAGCGGCGGCGCCAGGCGGACGACGTCCGGCGCCACCGCGTTCACCAGGAACCCGGCGTCCTGAGCCGCCTGTTGCACCCGTGGTGCGACCGGCTCGTTGAGCACGATACCCAGCAGCAGCCCGCTGCCACGCACGTGGTGGACCAGCGGGTGCGACAGTCCCTCGACCGCCGAGCGCAGCCGCTGCCCGGTCTCCCGCACGTGGGCGAGGAGCCCCTCGTTCTCGATGGTGTCCAGCACCGCGAGCGCGGCGGCGCAGCTCACGGGGTTCCCGCCGAAGGTGGAGCCGTGCTGACCGGCGGTCAGCAGATGCGCGGCGGGGCCGAAGGCGAGCGTCGCGCCGATCGGCAGGCCGCCGCCGAGCCCCTTGGCGAGGGTGATGACGTCGGGTTCGACCCCTGCGGCCCCGGTCGCGAACCAGTGGCCGGTGCGGCCGATGCCGGTCTGGATCTCGTCGGCCACCAGGAGGGTGCCGGTGGCGCGGGTGATCTCACGGGCCGCCGCGAGGTAGCCGTCGGGGGCGGGGACGACACCGTTCTCGCCCTGCACCGGTTCGACCACGAAGAGCGCGGTCTCCTCGGTGACGGCGGCGCGCAGCGCGTCGACGTCGCCGTAGGGGACGTGGGTGACCTCACCGGGCAGCGGCAGGAAGGGGGTCTGCTTGGCCGGCTGGCCGGTGAGCGCCAGTGCGCCCATCGTCCGGCCGTGGAACCCGCCGTCGGCGGCCACCATGTGGGTGCGGCCCGTGCGGCGTCCGATCTTGAGGGCGGCCTCATTGGCCTCCGCGCCGGAGTTGGAGAAGTAGACCGTGCCGGGGCGGCCGGCGAGGGCCAGCAACCGCTCGGCGAGCGCGACGGGCGGCTCGGCGGTGAAGAGGTTGGAGACGTGGCCGAGCGTCGCGACCTGCCGGGAGACCGCCTCCACCACGGCGGGGTGGGCGGTTCCCAGGGAGTTGACGGCGATGCCGCCGAGGAAGTCGAGGTAGACCTTGCCGTCGGCGTCCCACAGCCGGGCGCCCTCGCCGCGCACCAGCGGGATGCGGGGGGTGCCGTAGTTGTCCATCAGCGCGCCCTGCCAGCGGGCGGTGAGCTCGGCGTTGCCGCTGTGGGGGCCGGTCGCGGCGGCATCGGCCGGGGCGGCGGTCATGCGGGAACCTCCTGCGCGCGGGGCGTGGCGGGGACGGAGCGGTGGTCGTCGTCGGGGACGACCATGGTGCCGATGCCCTCGTCGGTGAAGATCTCCAGGAGGATGGAGTGCTGGACGCGGCCGTCGATGACACGGGCCGTGCGGACGCCGTTGCGGACGGCGTGGAGGCACCCCTCCATCTTGGGCACCATGCCGCTGGCCAGCGAGGGCAGCAGTTCCTCCAGTTCGGAGGCGGTCAGCCGGCTGATGACGTCGTCGCTGTTCGGCCAGTCCTCGTAGAGCCCCTCGACGTCGGTGAGGACCATGAGGGTCTCGGCGCCGAGCGCCGCGGCCAGGGCCGCCGCCGCCGTGTCGGCGTTGACGTTGTACACGTGGTCGTCGTCGGCCGAACGTGCGATGGAGGAGACCACGGGGACGCGGCCGTCGGCGAGCAGCGCCTCGATGGCTCCGGTGTCGATGGCGGTGATCTCGCCGACGCGGCCGATGTCGACCAGTTCGCCCTCGATGCGGGGGCGGTGCCGGGTGGCGCTGAGGGTGTGGGCGTCCTCGCCGGTGAGGCCGACGGCGAGCGGGCCGTGCTGGTTGAGCAGGCCGACGAGTTCGCGCTGCACCTGCCCCGCGAGGACCATGCGGACCACGTCCATCGCCTCGGGGGTGGTGACCCGCAACCCGGCGCGGAACTCGCTGACCAGACCGTGCCGGTCGAGCTGCGCGCTGATCTGGGGGCCGCCGCCGTGGACGACCACGGGCCGCAGCCCCGCGTGCCGCAGGAAGACGACATCCTGCGCGAAGGCGGCCTTCAGGTCGTCGTCGACCATGGCGTTGCCGCCGAACTTGATGACGACGGTCTTCCCGTGGTGGCGGGTGAGCCAGGGCAGCGCCTCGACGAGGGTCTGGGCCTTGGGCAGCGCGGTGTGACGGCGGGCACCGGGGCGCCCGGCGGCGGCGTTCTCGGCGGGGGCGGTGTTCAGGGGCTCGCTCATGAGGAGTACGCGCTGTTCTCGTGGACGTAGTCGGCGGTGAGGTCGTTGGTCCAGACGGTCGCGGCCTGGTCTCCGGCGCGCAGGTCGGCGGTGATGCGGACCTCGCGGTACCGCATGTCGACCAGCGACCGGTCGGCGCCGGCGGCGCCGTTCTCGCAGACGAGGACGTCGTTGATGGCGACGTTGAGCCGGTCGGGGTCGAAGACGGCGGAGGTGGTGCCGATCGCGGAGAGGACGCGGCCCCAGTTGGGGTCCTCGCCGTGCACCGCGCACTTCAGCAGGTTGTTGCGGGCGATGGAGCGTGCCACCTCGACGGCGTCGTCCTCGGTCGCGGCGCCGACCACCTCGACGCGGATGTCCTTGGAGGCGCCCTCCGCATCCTTGACCAGCTGGAGGGCGAGGTCGGCGCAGACCTCGCGGACGGCCTCGGCGAACTCGTCGGCGTCCGGGGCGACCCCGGCGGCGCCGGAGCCCAGCAGCAGCACCGTGTCGTTGGTGGACATGCAGCCGTCGGAGTCGACCCGGTCGAAGGTGGTGCGGGTCGCCGCACGCAGCGCGCGGTCCAGGGTCGCCGAGTCCACGTCCGCGTCGGTGGTGAGGACCGCCAGCATGGTGGCCAGGCCCGGGGCGAGCATGCCCGCGCCCTTGGCCATGCCGCCCACGGTCCAGCCGTCGCGACCGGCGACGGCGGTCTTGTGCACGGTGTCGGTGGTCTTGATCGCGATGGCGGCCTTCTCGCCGCCGTGCTCACTCAGCGCGTCCGCGGCGGTGGTGACCCCGGGCAGCAGCTTGTCCATGGGCAGTCGGACGCCGATGAGGCCGGTCGAGGCGACGGCGACCTCGGCCGCGCTGACGTCGAGCACCTCGCCGACGCGCTCCGCGGTGGCGTGGGTGTCCTGGAAGCCGAGCGGGCCGGTGCAGGCGTTGGCGCCACCCGAGTTGAGGACGACCGCGGCGACCGTGCCGCCCTTGAGGACCTGCTCGGACCAGTGCACCGGCGCGGCCTTGACCCGGTTGGCAGTGAAGACGCCCGCCGCGGCCCGGCGCGGGCCCCGGTTGACGACGAGGGCGAGGTCGAGCCCGCCACTGTCCTTGATCCCGGCGGCGACACCTGCCGCGTGGAATCCCTTCGCCACGGTCACACTCATGGGGCCACTCCGGTGGTGGGAAGTCCGAGCTCCTCGGGCAGGCCGAGGGCGATGTTCATGCTCTGCAGGGCGCCGCCCGCGGTGCCCTTGGTGAGGTTGTCGACCGCGCACACCACCACGACCCGGCCCGCGTCCTCGTCGAGGGCGACCTGGAGCAGGACGTTGTTGGAGCCGGCGACCGCGCCGGTGGACGGCCACTGCCCCTCGGGGAGCAGGTGGACGAAGGGCTCCCCGGCCAGCGCCTTCGCGTAGCTCTCGCGGAGGCCGGCGGCGGTCACGCCCTCGCGGGCGCGGGCGGTGCAGGTGGCGAGGATGCCGCGCGGCATCGGGGCGAGGGTGGGGGTGAAGGAGACGGTGACCTTCTCCCCCGCCACCGCTGCCAGGTTCTGTGCGATCTCGGGGGTGTGGCGGTGGGCGCCGCCCACGCCGTAGGGGCTCATCGACCCCATGACCTCGCTGCCCAGCAGATGGGGCTTGGCCGCCTTGCCCGCGCCCGAGGTGCCGGAGGCGGCGACCACGACGGCCTCGGGCTCCGCGAGCCCGGCGGCGTACGCCGGGAACAGCGCCAGCGAGACGGCGGTCGGGTAGCAGCCGGGCACGGCGATCCGGCGCGTCGTCCGCAACGCCTCGCGCGCGCCGGGGAGTTCGGGCAGCCCGTACGGCCAGGTACCGGCGTGGGGGGTGCCGTACCAGCGTGTCCACTGGGCTGCGTCCCGGAGCCGGAAGTCGGCGCCGCAGTCGACCACGAGCACGCCGTCGCCGAGCGCCTCGGCGACGGCGGCGGAGTGGCCGTGCGGAAGGGCGAGGAAGACGACGTCGTGGCCGGCGAGCACGTCGGTGGTGGTGGGTTCGAGGACGCGGTCCGCGAGCGGCGGAAGATGCGGCTGGAGAGCGCCGAGCCGCTCCCCCGCGTTGGAGTTGCCCGTGAGGGCTCCGATCTCGACCTCGGGGTGCGCGAGCAGCAGCCGGAGGATCTCGCCCCCGGCGTACCCGCTCGCTCCCGCCACCGCAGCGCGCACAGCCATGTCCTCCTCTGATCGAACCAGAAGGCATGACTATACGGACAGCCGTAGATATATGCAATACCGTGCACGCACCTCCGATGGGCGCCGGGGCGCGCGCCGCCAGGGCTCTACCCGCCGACCCAGGCGGCCAGGTGCTCGCCGGTGAGGGTGGAGCGGGCGGCGATCAGGTCGGCGGGGGTGCCCTCGAAGACGACCTCTCCGCCGCCGGTGCCGGCGCCGGGACCCAGGTCGATGATCCAGTCGGCGTGGGCCATCACCGCCTGGTGGTGCTCCACGACGATCACGGACTTCCCCGCGTCGACCAGCCGGTCGAGCAGGCCGAGCAGCTGTTCGACGTCGGCGAGGTGCAGGCCGGTGGTCGGCTCGTCCAGGACGTACACGCCGCCCTTCTCCCCCATGTGGGTGGCGAGCTTCAGCCGCTGCCGCTCCCCGCCGGAGAGGGTGGTGAGCGGCTGCCCGAGCCGCAGGTACCCCAGGCCGACGTCGGCCAGGCGGCCGAGCACGCGGAGGGCGGCCGGGGTGCGGGCCTGGCCGTCGGAGAAGAACTCCGCGGCCTCCGCGACGGACATCGCCAGCACCTCGGCGATGTCGCGGTCGGCGAGGCGGTACTCCAGCACCGCGGCCTGGTACCGCTTGCCCTCGCACTCCTCGCAGGTGACGGCGACGCCCGCCATCATGCCGAGGTCGGTGAAGACCACGCCGGCGCCGTTGCAGTTGGGGCAGGCACCCTCGGAGTTGGCGCTGAACAGTGCGGGTTTGACCCCGTTGGCCTGGGCGAACGCCTTGCGGATCGGGTCCAGCAGGCCGGTGTAGGTCGCGGGGTTGCTGCGGCGCGACCCCCGGATCGCGGCCTGGTCGATCGAGACCACCCCCCGACCGGCGGGTATCGACCCGTGCACCAGCGAGCTCTTGCCCGAGCCGGCGACGCCGGTGACGACCACCAGCACCCCGAGCGGGATGTCGACGTCGACGTGCCGCAGGTTGTGGGTGTCCGCGCCGCGAATCTCCAGCGCTCCGCGCGGCTCGCGCACCGCGGCCTTGGGCGCGGCACGGTCGTCCAGGTGCCGACCGGTGACGGTGCCGGCGGCCCGGAGCCGTTCCACCGGGCCCTCGAAGCAGACGGTGCCGCCCGCCGACCCGGCGCCGGGCCCCAGATCGACCACGTGGTCGGCGATCGCGATCACCTCCGGCTTGTGCTCGACCACGAGCACGGTGTTGCCCTTGTCCCGCAGCCGCACCAGCAGGTTGTTCATGCGCTGGATGTCGTGCGGGTGCAGGCCGATGGTGGGCTCGTCGAAGACGTAGGTGACGTCCGTCAGCGAGGAGCCGAGGTGGCGGACCATCTTCGTCCGCTGCGCCTCGCCGCCCGACAGGGTCCCTGTCGGGCGGTCCAGGGAGAGGTAGCCGAGGCCGATCTCCGCGAAGGCGTCGAGCCCGTCGGCCAGCGCGGTCGTCAGCGGCGCCACGGACGGTTCGTCCAGCGCGCGGACCCAGGCGGCGAGGTCGGTGATCTGCAGGGCGCAGGCCTCGGCGATGTTGATCCCCGCGACCCGGGAACCGCGGGCGCCCTCGCTGAGCCGGGTGCCGTCGCAGTCGGGGCAGTCGGTGAAGGTGACCGCCCGGTCGACGAAGGCGCGGATGTGCGGCTGGAGCGCGTCCCGGTCCTTGGACAGCATCGACTTCTGCAGCTTCGGGATCAGCCCCTCGTAGGTCAGGTTGATGCCGTTGATCTTCACCTTGGTGGGTTCGTGATGGAGGAAGTCCGCCAGCTCCCGCTCGGTGTAGCGACGGATCGGCTTCGCCGGGTGGACGAAGCCCGACCCGGCGATGACGCGCACCATCCAGCCGTCGCCGGTGTACCCCGGGACCTTGATCGCGCCCTCGGTGAGCGACTTGTCGGCGTCGTACAGCTCCGCGAGGTCGATGTCGGAGACGGTCCCGCGCCCCTCGCAGCGCGGGCACATCCCCCCGACCCGGGTGAAGGTCCGCTTCTCCGTCCGGGCGTTCCCCCGCTCGACGGTGAAGGCGCCGCTGGCCCGCACGGACGGCACGTTGAAGGAGAACGCGTTGGGCGGCCCGAGGTGGGGCCGCCCCAGGCGGCTGAAGAGGATCCGCAGCAGCGCACCGGTGTCGGTGGCGGTACCGACCGTGGACCGGGGGTCGGCACCGAGCCGCTGCTGGTCCACGATGATCGCCGTGGTCAGCCCCTCCAGGACGTCCACGTCGGGTCGGGCCAGGGCGGGCATGAACCCCTGCACGAAGGCGCTGTAGGTCTCGTTGATCAGCCGCTGCGACTCCGCGGCCACCGTCCCGAAGACCAGGGAGCTCTTGCCCGACCCCGAGACGCCGGTGACGACGGTGAGCCGCCGCTTGGGCAGCTCCACGCTGACGTCGCGGAGGTTGTTGACGCGGGCGCCGTGGACGCGGATCACGTCGTGCCGGTCGGCGACGGTCCGCGCCGCCCCGCCGGCGGTGGTGTGCTCCACGTCGCTCTCGGCCCTGCTCATGGTGGCTCCCACGGGTGTCCCGGCGGGCCGTGCCCCGGTGGCGCGGCCCGGTGGCGCTCGCGCCTACCGCTCGCGCGGCTGGGTGAAGCGCAGCATGTTCCCCGCGGGGTCGCGGAACGCGCAGTCGCGTACCCCGTAGGGCTGGTCCAGCGGCTCCTGGAGCACCTCGCCCCCGGCGGCGCGCACCCGCTCGAAGGTGGCGTCGCAGTCGTCGGTGGCGAAGATGACGCCGCGTAGCATGCCCTTGGCGAGGAGCTCCGCCATCGCCTGCCGGTCCTCCGGGGCGGCGGTGGGGTCGGCCAGCGGGGGTTCGAGCACGATCTCGACGTCCGGTTGCGCGGGGGACCCCACGGTCACCCAGCGCATCCCCTCGAACGCGACGTCGTTGCGGACCTCCAGTCCCAGGGCGTCGCGGTAGAAGGCGATGGCCCGGTCGTGGTCGTCGACGGCGATGAAGCACTGCGAGAGCCTGATGTCCATGCGTCCGACGCTACGAGGGACCGGCGGATTCCGCTTCTCCGATCCTGACGGGGTCGGCCGCCGCCGCGGCAGGCGGGCCGGCGCGCCGCGGGCGGGTGCGGACCCTGGCGACACAGGCCGGGACGGCCGCGCC
>NZ_JAAVJB010000073.1 GCF_012034385.1 Streptomyces spiramenti | reverse complement strand
GGCCCCGGTGGGAGCCGGGCCACCGTGGCCTCGGGCGCCGGGAGCGCGGCGGGCGGCGCCGCCCCGCGCTCCCCGAGGACCGCGACGGCCAGGTCGACCGCGAGCGCCGCCGTCCAGGAGAAGTCGCGTGCCCCGTGGGCACCGAGGGTGCGGGGGTCGAGGTATTCGGCGAACCCGGAACCGGCCGCGACCGTGACGGCGGTGGTCCGCAGGTCGTCCGCGGTCCGCAGCGCGCCGTGCAGCCGCAGGCCGCGTTCGACGAGCCACGCGATGTTGAACCAGGCGGGCCCCCGCCAGTACCGGGCCGGGTCGTGCTCGGGCGCCAGCAGGTCGTGGCTGGGCACCATGCGGCAGCCGCCGCCGAGGCCGAAGTGCGGTCCGATCAGGGTGCGGTGGAGCCGGTCGGCGGTGGCGGCGGGCAGCCCGGGGACGATCAGGGGGAGCAGCCCGGCCGCGCCGCGCGCGGGCAGCAGCCGGTCGTCGTGCAGGTCGCGGGCGTGGAAGAGGCCGGTCCTCTCGTCCCACAGCCGCTCCAGCAGCGATTCGGCGCGGGCGGTGGCCAGCGCGCGGTGGCCGGTGGCGTCCCGGCCGAGCGCCCCGGCGATGTCGGCGAGAGCGTGGTCGGAGGCGGCCAGCAGCGCGTTGAAGCCCGGGTCCTCCACGGCGAACCGCCGCGGTGCGGTGTCGTCGTAGCGGTCGTCGCGGTAGGCCGCGGCCAGGGCCACGTAGCGGCCGTAGTCCAGGTCGGTGGGGCGGTCGCCGGCGCTGCCGTGGTTGAGGTCGGCGCGTCGGAAGCCGCCGGGGTCGGCCGGGGCGACCCGGGCGAGCGGCCGGTCCCAGGCGGGGCTGTTGTCCATCCCGGACTCCCACGGGTGGACGATGGAGGCCAGGCCGCCGCCGCCGAGGTCGCGTACGTCGGTGAGGTAGCGCTGCCAGGCCAGCAGCGGTCGGTACAGCCCGGCGAGGAATCCCTCCCGCTCCGACCCGGCCGGGTCGGAGCGGTGGACCAGCCAGGCGGCGAGCGCGTGCACCGGCGGCTGGACGATTCCGGAGGTCTCGGCCGACCGCGGGGCGCCCCGGCCCGTGCCGGCCGTGGAGGAGCGCCAGAACCCGGGGCCGGGGAAGTACGCACCCTCGGGGACGTCCGGGTGGAAGACGATGTGCGGCACCCGGCCGTCGTCCCACTGCGCGGCGAACAGGGAGCGCAGTTCGCGCCGGGCGCGGGCGGGAGCCAGGTGGCGCAGGCCGATCGCGACGAACGCCGAGTCCCAGCTCCACTGATGCGGGTACAGCCGACGGCTCGGGACGGTGGATGCGCCGGTCCAGTTGGCACCCAGGACCCGCGCCGCCGCGTGGACGACCGCGCGGGCGTGCGCGGTTGTGGGCTCGGGCCGCTGGTCGGGGCGTGCGCCGGTGGTGAGCAGCCGAGTCCGCATTCCGCCTCCACGCCGGGGCTCCCGACACGGCCGCGCCGCATCGCTTATGCAGAAGATACCGCAGGGTTACGTCTGCTTAACAAGCAAAAGCATGAATATTAGTACCAGGCACGTAGACGGAAAGGCGGGTCCCCGGCGGTGACACGAGGTCATGGGCAGGTCGGGACGGGAGTAGCGTGGTCCCGCCGCCCAGCTGTTCGGACGCCGGGCGGAGCCTTCGTCGTCGCCACCGGGGACCGGGAGTCCGTCATGAACCAGGGGAGCGCGGGCCAGCTGCTGCAGCTGATCCGCAGTGGCCGCGCCACCACCCGGGGCGAGTTGCGGCGCGTCACCTCCCTCTCCCGCTCCACGGTGGGTGCCCGGCTCGACCAGCTCTTCGGCGCCGGCTGGGTGCGGGAGGCGGGCGGGCCGGCCGGGACCTCCACCGGCGGTCGCCCCGCGCTGCGGCTGGAGTTCGACACCTCGCACGCCGTCGTCCTCGCCGCTGACCTCGACACCCGGCACGCCCGCGTCGCCGTGACCGACCTCGGCGGGGCCGTCCTCGCCGAGCGGACGGCCCGGCTGGTCGTCGAGGACGGCCCCGCGGTGGTGCTGCCGCTGCTCGCCCGGCTCGGCGCCGCCGTGCTCGGCGAGGCGTCGCGCCCCGCGCACGCCGTCTGCGGAGTGGGGCTCGCGGTGCCCGGCCCGGTGGACGACGGGCGGCTGGTCCAGCCGCCGATCATGCCGGGATGGGACGGCCACCCCGTCGCCGCCCTCCTCGGCGCGCGCCTCGCGGAGGAGGCCGGCACCCCGACCGGCCTGCCGGTGCTGGTGGAGAACGACGCCAACCTCATGGCCTACGCCGAACAGCGCCACGGCCACCCCGACTGCTCGGCGTTCCTGCTGGTCAAGGTGGCCACCGGCATAGGTGCCGGGCTGGTGGTCGACGGCGGTGTCTACCGAGGCGTCGACGGCGGGGCGGGCGACATCGGACACATCCGCCTGGCGGACGCCCCCGACGCCCTCTGCCGCTGCGGCTCCTACGGCTGCCTCGCGGCGGTCGCCAGCGGCCGGGCGCTGGCGGAGCAGCTGACGGCGCTGGGCGTGCCGGCGCAGACGGCGGCGGAGGTGCGGGAGCTGCTGGCGGACGGCCGCCCGGAAGCGGTGCGGCTGGCGCGGGAGGCGGGGCGCCGCGTCGGCGAGGTGCTGGCGACGGTGGTGTCGCTGATCAACCCGGGGGTGCTGATGATCGCGGGTGACCTCGCGGGGCCGCCGTTCCTCACCGGGGTGCGTGAGCTGCTCTACCAGCGGGCGATGCCCCGCACCACCGTCCACCTCCAGATGGTGACCTCGCGACTGGGGGAGCGGGCCGGGCTGCTGGGCGCCGCGACGATGGTCGTCGATCTGCTGTACGGCGCGGAGCAGGCCGACGCCCGGCTCGCCGCGGCGGTCCCGGACGCGGCACCGGGACCAGGGGTACGCGCCGCGGGGTGACGGGACCCGCCGCCCGGCGCGCGGCCCGCCGCCGACTCGCCGGGGGTGGCCGTTCGGGTGACGCTGGGGAGGACCGAACAACGCCGTCTCCCCGTCGGCAGCGCCCACCGCGCGGCCAGACGGCGGTCGCGGCACTCGACGCGCAGCGAGGCGTCGGGTCCGCGGCCGTGGCGGGGCGGCCGTCCCGGAGGAGTGGAGCACCGTGCCGCACACCCGGACCCACGCGCCGCCCACCGCACCCGGCGCGACCGGACCCGCAGCGCCCGCCGACCCCGGTCGTCCGGAGCGCCGCCCGCGCTACGTCTACGACTTCGCCGAGGGCGACCGCTGGATGGCCGACCTCCTCGGCGGCAAGGGCGCCAACCTCGCGGAGATGACCCGCCTCGGCCTGCCCGTCCCTCCGGGGTTCACCATCACCACCGAGGCGTGCCGTTCCTATCTGAGCACCGGGCGGGAGCCGGCGACGCTCCGGGAGGAGATCGGGGACCACCTCGCGGCGTTGGAGCGGCGGATGGGCCGCCGACTGGGCCGCGGGGCGGACCCGCTGCTGGTGTCGGTCCGCTCCGGTGCCCGGTTCTCGATGCCGGGGATGATGGAGACCGTCCTGGACGTGGGGCTGTCCGACACCTCGGTGCGGGCCCTCGCCGGACAGGCGGGCGACGACCGGTTCGCCTGGGACTCCTACCGGCGGCTCATCCAGATGTTCGGCCGCACCGTGCTCGGGATCGACGGCTCCCACTTCGACGCCGAGCTGGAGGCCGCCCGGCGCGAGGAGGGCGTCGAGGCCGACGCGTCGCTGCCCGCCGTCCGACTGCGGGCGCTGGTCGAGGAGTTCAAGCGGATCACCCGGGTCCACGGTGGCCGTGACTTCCCGCAGGACCCGCGCGAGCAGCTGACCCTCGCCGTGGACGCCGTCTTCGACTCCTGGAACACCGACCGCGCCCGGCGCTACCGGCGGCAGGAGCACATCCCCGACGATCTCGGCACCGCCGTGTCGGTCTGCGCCATGGTCTTCGGCAACCTCGGGCCCGACTCCGGCACCGGCGTGGCCTTCACCCGGGACCCCGCCACCGGGCGGACCGGCGTGTACGGCGACTACCTGCGCAACGCCCAGGGCGAGGACGTCGTCGCGGGCTACCGGAACACCGTGCCGCTCGCGGAGCTGGAACGGATCGACCCCGGGTCCCACCGGCGACTCACCGAGATCATGGCCACCCTGGAGCGGCACTACCTCGACCTCTGCGACATCGAGTTCACCATCGAGCGGGGCACGCTCTGGATGCTCCAGACCCGCGTCGGCAAACGGACCGCGGCGGCGGCGTTCCGCATCGCGGCGGACCTCGCCGAGCAGGAGGTCATCGACGACGACGAGGCGCTGAGGCGGGTCGACGGCTCCCAGCTGGCACAGCTCATGTTCCCGCACTTCGACCCCGCGCACCGGGGCGAGCCGGTGGCGCGCGGCGTGCCCGCCTCCCCGGGAGCGGCCGTCGGCGCTGCCGTCTTCGACTCCGCGCGGGCCGCGGCGCGGGCGGCGCGCGGTGAGCGGGTCGTCCTGGTGCGGCGCGAGACCAACCCGGACGACCTGGACGGCATGCTCGCAGCCGAGGGCGTCCTCACCTCCCGGGGAGGCAAGACCTCCCACGCCGCCGTGGTGGCGCGCGGGATGGGGCGGACCTGTGTCTGCGGCGCCGAGGGCATCGTCGTGGACGCGGACGCCCGGCGGGCCACGGTGCCGGGCGGCGGGGTGATCGAGGAGGGGGACGTCCTGTCGGTGGACGGTACCGACGGCAGCGTCCACCTCGGCGAGGTGCCGGTGGTGCCGTCCACGGTGGTGGAGTACTTCGAGAACGGCGGCACCCCCACCGGGGCGGACCCCACCACCGGCGAGGATCCCGACGACGGCCGGGACGACGCTCTGGTGCGGGCGGTGGACCGGCTGATGCGCCACGCCGACCGGCGCCGGGTCCTGGGGGTGCGGGCCAACGCCGACACCGGCCGCGACGCCCGCCGCGCCGCGCGGTTCGGGGCGGCCGGCGTCGGACTCTGCCGCACCGAGCACATGTTCCTCGGCGAGCGGCGCCGGCTGGTGGAGCGGCTGGTCCTGGCCGTGACCGACCGGGAGCGCGAGGAGGTGCTCGCGGAACTCCTGCCGCTGCAACGGGCGGACTTCACGGAGCTGCTCGCCGCGATGGACGGCATGCCGGTCACTGTCCGGCTGCTGGACCCGCCGCTGCACGAGTTCCTGCCCGACATCACCGAGCTCTCCGTCCGGGTGGCCCGTGCCGGGGACGAGGGCGACGACAGCCGCGACCACCGCCTGCTGCGGGCCGTGCGGCGGCTCCACGAGCAGAACCCGATGCTGGGCCTGCGCGGGGTCCGGCTCGGACTGGTGGTGCCCGGCCTCTTCGCGATGCAGGTCAGGGCGGTCGCCGAGGCAGCGGCGGACCGCCGCGCCGCCGGGGGCGACCCGCGCCCGGAGATCATGGTCCCCCTGGTGGCCGCGGCACGGGAGCTGGAGATCGTGCGTGAGGAGGCGGAACGGGTCCTCGCGGAGGTCGCGGCGCGCCGGGGGTCGGTGCCCACGGTGCCCGTCGGCACCATGATCGAGCTGCCGCGTGCCGCGCTGACCGCCGGAGAGATCGCGGGCGCCGCCGACTTCTTCTCGTTCGGCACCAACGACCTCACACAGACCGTGTGGGGGTTCTCCCGGGACGACGTCGAGGGCAGCTTCTTCGCCGGCTACCTGGAGCGGGGCGTCTTCCCCGTGTCGCCGTTCGAGACGATCGACGCCGCCGGTGTCGGCACCCTGGTGCGCACCGCCGCGCGCACCGGTCGGGCCACCTCACCGGACCTCGGGCTCGGCGTGTGCGGCGAGCACGGCGGCGACCCGGCGTCGGTGCGGTTCTTCCACGAGGCCGGTCTGGACTACGTCTCCTGCTCGCCGTTCCGGGTGCCGGTGGCGCGGCTGGAAGCCGGTCGAGCCGCCGTCGGCGGTCGATGACCGGCCGCCGGAACGCTTCCGTCCCGCGCCCCCCGCCGTCCCGTCCCGCTCAGCGCAGGTGGCGGGTCTGGCGCGCCATGAGGGCGCTGACCGCGTCGATGCTGTCGCCCTGGCCGTAGTCGTCGGCGATGCGGTTGGGGCGGGTGAACCCGCACGAGGTGCAGCGGTGCACCACGGCCAGGCCCTTGCCCCGGGGCTGGTCGACCCGCTCGGGCCGCATCAGCCCGCGGCACTCGCTGGCGCGGTCCCCCGGGTGCTCGTCCACGTGCTTGGACCACAGGCAGTGGGGGCAGTGGTTGCGGTAGCTGCCGTTCCGCAGCGGCGTCACCGGCTGTGCGCAGTTCTCGCAGCTGAAGCCCTGGTTCTGGGCGGCTCGGCGGTCGATGGCGGTTGCTCCCGTCCGGTGGGTCCGGCCCGGGCGCGGCCCCGGCCGGGCTAGGGCGTGTCGTTCGGATCCTACGTGGGGCCGCGGCGCCTGGCACGGCCCCTCGCTGCGTCACCGGAGCGCGCGAGCACGACCGGGTACGAGCCGCGGTGCGGTGCCGTGCGACCCACCGCACCGCACCGGACGCCGCGGGCCGATCCACGAAGATCCGAACGACACGCCTAGATGCGGTCGAAGGGCGCAGCGTACCGGAACCCGCCGCGGAGCCGCGGCGTCCAGGCGGCCAGCGGACGGACCTGGAAGTAGTCGCCCCACGCCGGCTCGGGCGGGTCGATCCGGTAGTCGGTCGCCGCCCGGAAACCGAACCGGCCGTAGTAGCGGGGGCTGCCCAGAAGCGCCACCAGAGGTTCCCCGCGGGCCTCGGCCGCGCCGAGCACGGCGTGGACCAGCGCCTGGCCGATGCCGCGCCGCTGGTGGGCGGGGTGCACGCTCAGCGGACCCAGCCCCACGGCCGGGGTGCCGTCGACCGTGCCGCGGGTGCACACCACGTGGCCGCTGACCTGTCCGCCGTCGGTGACGGCCACCAGGGAGAGTTCGGGGATCCAGCCGCGGTCGTCGCGCAGCCGGGCCAGCAGTGTGGTCTCGACGGGCTCGGGATTCTCCGGCGAGGTGAACGCCGCCGTCGTCACGTGCTGGACGGACGGGATGTCGGAGGGGATCTCGCGTCGGATGAGCATCGGCACATTCTGCGTCGGACACCCGGCCCCGACAATGGGGTTTCACGGCGTGTCGCGAGGCCGGGGGCCGCTGCGGCGCCGGGTGCGGGCGGCGTCCGGTCGGTGGGGCGGGCCGGGCCGCGCCCGCCCCACCGACCGGGGCGGGGTCAGTCGGTGCGCACCTCGGTCGGGCAGACCAGCGTCCGGTCGTACCCGACGTGGCGCTCCTCACCGGTGAGCCGCAGGGGCAGGGTGTGCCTGATGTCGGTGCTGGACGCCGCCAACCGCAGTTCGAGATCCCCGGGTTCGACGATCCGCTCCGTCACGCCCAGCGGGTAGGACGCCAGGTCGGGGTGGAACCGGAACCGGACCTCGGCGCTCTCGCCCGCCGCCAGCGGCACCCGGGCGTAGCCGACGAGCCGGATCACCGGGCGCACCACGCGGGCAACGGGGTCGTGCAGGTACAGCTGCACCACCTCGGTGCCAGCGCGCCGTCCCGTGTTGCGGACCCGCATCCGCACGTCGACCGCGGTGTCGGTGGCGGTCTCCGGCGCCTCCAGGGACGCCTCCTCCCAGGCGAAGGTGGTGTACGACAGGCCGTGGCCGAAGGGGTAGAGCGGGGTGGGGTCCAGCGAGCTGGCGCCGCCGGCCTGGCCGAGCGGTGCGGCGAGGTAGCCCCAGGGCTGGCCGCCACGGTGGCGGGGTACCCCCACGGGCAGTCGGCCGGAGGGGTTGACGCGGCCGGAGAGGACGCCCGCGACCGCCGGGCCGCCCTCCTGGCCGGGGAAGAACGCCTGCACCACGGCGGCGAGCCGGTCGGCCCACCGCCCGAGGGCGTAGGGCCGGCCGCCGAGCACGATCAGCACCACCGGGATGCCGGGTCCCTCCGTGGCGGCCAGCGCGGCGTCGATGATCTCCCCCTGACTCTCGGGGAGTTCGAGCTCCGCCACGTCGCACCCCTCGCCGGAGGTGCCACGTCCGAAGAGCCCGGAGCGGTCGCCGACCACGACCAGCGCGAGGTCGGCGCCGGAGACGGTGGCGAAGACCGCCTCGGTGCCGGCGCCCGGGCGGGTGTCGGCACCGGGCAGGTCGACGGAGGTGGTGGGGGAGTCCACGGAGTCGTTGGGCGCGTCGGAGATCGGCCCGCCGCCGGCCGCCGCGACCGCGGTGGAGTGGACGAACCGGCTGCCGGGCAGTTCGCGGCAGAGTGACTGCAACAGCGTGGGCACCTCGACACCCAGCGGCAGCCCCGGGTGCTCCGTTCCCACGTGCCGGGGGAAGGTGTAGCAGCCGAGCATCGCCGCCGGGTCGTCCGCCAGCGGGCCGAGGACGGCGATCTGCCGGTGCCGTCCCAGCGGTAGTACCCCTTCGCGGTCGGCCAGCAGGACGACCGACTCCTCCGCGAGCCGGCGGGCGACGTCCCGCAGCTCGGGCGGGTCGAGGTCCACGGGTGGCGTCCGGTCGGGCGTGCCGTGCCCCTGGTAGCCCGGGTCGCCGTCCCCGTTGCTGTCGCCGTCCCCGCCGCCGGGGCCTGCGGGGTCCTGCCGCAGGACGGGCGGCTCGGGGGACCAGTCGGGGTCGAGCAGCCCCAGCTCGGCCTTCTGCGTCAGGACCCGCAACGCGGCGCGGTCCACCAGCTCCTCGGCGACCTCGCCGGAACGCACCAGCTCCGCCAGCGCCTCGCCGAAGCAGCGCACGGCCGGGAGTTCGACGTCCACACCGGCGGCGAGCGCCAGCGCACCGGCCCGGCCGGGGGAGTCGGCGACGCCGTGGGAGAGTTCCAGGAACGACACCCCGAAATAGTCGGCCACCACCGTGCCGGTGAACCCCCATTCCTCGCGCAGCAGTTGCGTCAGCAGTCCGTGATGGGCCGCTGCCGGCACCCCGTCGAGGTCGTTGTAGGCGTGCATCACCGACCGGGCGCCGCCCTCGCGCAACGCGGTCTCGAACGGCGGGAGGTAGACCTCCGCCAGCTCCCGCGGCCCGACCGCCACCGGCGCGTGGTTGCGGGCGCCCCGCGAGCCCGAGTACCCGGCGAAGTGCTTCAGCGTCGCCACGATCCCCGCCGACTCCAGTCCGCGGACGTAGGCGGCGCCGACGGTCCCCACCAGGTAGGGGTCCTCCCCGATCGTCTCCTCGGTCCGCCCCCAGCGGGGGTCGCGCGTCACGTCCAGCACCGGGGCGAGCCCCTGGTGGATCCCGACCGAGCGCAGCGAGGCGCCCACCAGGGCGGCGGCCTCCTCGACCAGTTCCGGGTCGAACGCGGCGCCCCAGGCGAGCGGGGTCGGCAGGATGGTGGCGCCCCAGGCGGTGAACCCGGTGAGGCACTCCTCGTGGGCCATCGCGGGAACGCCGAACCGGTTGGCCTCCCGGATGCGGAGCTGCGCGTCCCGCAGCGCCGCGGTGCCCTCGTCCGCCTTCACAGGCTGGGTCCCGAACGGCCGTGTGAGCTGGCCCAGTCCGTGGCGGAGCAGGCCCTGGTCGTCGATCTCCTGCGCGAGTTGCCGCTGGGAGGGCGCGACCTCCTGGCCGTCGGCCCCGGTCGCGGAGCCAGGCCAGATCGAGACGAGCTGACCCAGCCGCTCGTCGAGCGTCATGCGGTCCAGCAGGTCGGCGGCGCGTTCGGCGGCGGGGAGGGAGGTGTCCTGCCAGGGATCGGTCATGTGGCTCCTTCGAGGTCCGTGTGTCCCGTGTGTCACTGACCGCGGGTCATCGTCCGCCGACCCCCATCAGCCCGTTCACCAGTTGGCGGCGGGCCAGGAGATAGGCGGCGAAGATGGGGACGACGGACAGCACGACGGCGGCGAGGAGCGCGGGTACGTCGACCCGGAACTCGCCCACGTAGTCGTACAGTCCGAGGGTGAGGACCCGGGTGTCCCGGGACTGGGTGAGGAGGAACGGGAAGAGGAACCCGTTCCACGCCTGGAGTGCGGAGAAGACACCGACGGTGGCGATGCCCGCACGGGACATGGGAACCGTCAGGTTCAGCAGGGTCCGGAGCGGCCCGGCGCCGTCCAGGGCCATCGACTCGTAGGTCTCCTCGTCGATGTCGCGCATGGTGCCGACAAGGATCAGCACGCCGACGGGCAGCGCGAACGCCGCCGTAGGGAGGATGACCGCGGCCAGGGTGTCGTAGAAGTTCAGCTCGGTGATGATCAGGTAGACGGGGATGATGACGGCCTGGGAGGGGATGGCCAGCCCCAGCAGGAAGAGCTGGAACACCCGACGGGAGGCCTCGTTGCGGGTCCGGACCACCGAGTAGGCGACCGTCACCGCGAGCACCACGACCAGTGCTGCGCACGCCGCCGTCACCACGACGGTGTTCAGCAGGTACGTCAGGAAGTCGCCGGCCAGCACCCTGCGGTAGCTCTCCACCGAGGGCGACGTCGGCCACGCGAAGGCGCCGCGTTCGAGGTAGTCCTCCCGGGTGCGGAGCGTCGCCGACACCAGGATGTAGAGCGGGATCAGGACGATCGCCAGCCACAGCGCCGCGCCGGCACCGGCCGGGATGTTGGCGCGTCGCCACAGCGGCCGGTGCCGGCTCGCCGGTCGGGCCGTGGCGGGGGGCACAGTCTTCACATCCCCTCCCGGGTCGATCGCATGCGGCCGAAGCCGGTGAGGCGAACCATCAACAGGGAAACGCCGGTTGCGACGACCACCAGGGAGGTGGCGACGGCGCTGGCGTAACCGAGGTCGAACGCGCGGAAACCCGTCTCGTACATCAGGTACGGCACGATGGTGGTGGCGGAGCCGGGGCCGCCGCCGGTGAGGATCAGTACCGTCTCGAAGTAGGTCAGCGAGCCCACCACCATCAGCACCGACGAGGTGACGACGGTGTTCCGGAGCTGCGGCAGGGTGACGGCGAAGAACTGCCGCACGGTACCGGCTCCGTCGATCGAGGCGGCGTCGTACAGCGACCGGGGGACCTGGCGGGCGCCGCCCTGGTAGAGCAGGGCGTGGAACGGGACGAACTGCCAGGCCGCGACGAACGCGACGGCCAGGAGCGCCCCGCGCTGCGATCCCAGCACGTTGGCGTCGCCCAGCTCCAGCCACCTCGCCACGTCGGCGGCGAGGCCGAAGTTGGGGTCGAGGATCGACCGCCAGACCAGCGCCAGCGCCACCGACGAGGCGAGCAGCGGCAGGAAGAACACCGCGGACAGCACGGCGCGGGAGCGCTGGCGACCCGCGGACCAGACGCCGAGCAGCAGTGCCACCGGGGTCTGGAACAGCCAGCTCAGCAGGGTGAGCAGCAGGCTCAGCCGCAGCGCCCGGTGCATGGCGGGGTCCGACCAGAGCCGGGTCCAGTTCTCCGTGCCGCTCCAGGCGGGCGCGGAGAGCCCGTCCCAGCTGGTGAAGGAGAGCCAGGCGACGAGGACCATCGGGGCGGCGGCGAAGAGGCCGAAGAACAGCAGGCCGGGGACGGCCCAGAGGACGCCGGGGCGGCCGGTGTCCCGTGCCCGCCGTCGCCCGGCCACGGGGGCGGGCGACGGCGGGCACGGTGACTCGGCCCGCCGGGCGGGGGCGGAGGGCGGGGGCGGGCCGGACACCTAGGAGACGCCCCGCAGGGTGTCGGCGAACTCCTCGGCGGTGAGCCCGCCGCTGAAGAGGTCGTCGACCGCGTTCATCATCTCGGTGGCGGCGCGGTTGGGCAGCGCCTGGTCCCAGGACTGGGTGAAGGCAGCCGCTTCGGTGATGAGTTCGTACTGGAAGCGGGCGAACTCCGGGTCCGGGTGGTCGTCGAGGCGGTCGTCGACCCCGACCGTGCCGGGGATGTCGCCGTTGGCGACCAGAGCGGAGAGGTACGCGTCGTCGGTGGTGTGCTTCAGGAACTCCAGTGCGGCGTCGAGCTGTTCGCCTTCGAGTTCCGCGTTCACCGACCAGTAGTTGTTGGGGTTGCCCACGATCGAGGAGGCCTCGCCCGCACCGTCGGAGATGACCGGGAACGTGCCGTACCCGAGGCGCTCGCGGGCGAACTCCTCGGCGTTCGCGAGCTGGCCGCCGTACTCCCAGCTGCCCATGAGGTGCATGGCTGCGCGTCCCTGCGCGAAGTAGGTGGAGACGCCGTCGTTGGTGTAGGCGTTGGAGAGGAACGTCGAGCCGAACGCGCCGTCCTCGATGAGGTCGAGCGCGGTCTGCGCGCTGCTCACCACCGCCGGGTCGCCCCACGCCTCGGACTCGCCGCTCTCGATGCGCTGCCACACCCCCGCGCCACCTGTGCGGTCCAGCAGGTACTCCAGCCACATCAGCGAGGTCCAGGCGTCGGCGCCACCGAGCGCCACCGGGGTGATGTCCTCCGCCTGGAAGACCTCGATCAGCTCCTCCATCTCCTCCCAGGTGGTGGGCGGTTCGGCGCCGATCTGCTCGAAGAGCTCGGTGTTGTGGAAGAGGATCACGGGCTGCACGCCCCGCATCGGCACCCCGTAGACGCCGCCGTCGATCTCGGCCGCCGCGAGGACCGTGGGAACGAAGGCGTCCCGCAGCTCCTCCGTCTCGGCGAGGGTGTCGGTGAGGTCGACCAGCATGTCCTGCTGGACGAAGTCGCTGATGGAGCCGCTGCCCCAGTTGAAGAAGATGTCGGGCGCGTTGGGCGTGCCCATCGCGGTGCGCATCCGCTCCTGGTAGTTGGCGCCCGGTATCTCGACCAGTTCGAGCTGGACGTCGGAGGTCTCGTTGAAGCGTTCCACGGCCTCGGCCTGGATGTGGGTCGAGGCGTCCTGGTAGGTCCACACCTCCAGGGTCTGGGCTCGGGAGGGGCCGCCGCTGCCGCAGGCGGCAAGGGTGCCGGCCAGCAGGGCGGCGCCGGCGAGCGCGGTCGCCGGGGTTCGCAGCCGCGGGTGGAGGTCGAATGGCATCGCAGGGCACCTTCCGGAAGTTCGCCGATAATTCTCGGTGCTGGTGCGGAAGAAACGTAGGGCCGGGCGGCGGGGGCGTCAACGGGTCGGAACGGGCCATCTGACGCCATGTCGGGTAGCCGCTGGTGGGACGGGTGCGGGAGTTTTCAGGAAGCGGGCCGGGGCGGTGCCGAGACGCGGGCCGGGGCGCCCACCCCCGGCGGTGCGGGCACGACGACGCCGCCCCGGCCGCCCTCGGAGAGAGGGCGGCCGGGGCGGGGGTGCGGGCGGTGCTGCGTCAGTCGGGAGGCGGCCCGGTGGTGGTGCCACCGGTCGGTGTCGCGGGCGGGGCGGTGCTGGCGCGGATCACCAGCTCGGTGGCCAGCTCCAGGCGCGGCGAGTCCGGCGCCTCGCCGCGCGCCTGGCCCAGGACCGTGCGGGCGGCCATCTTCCCCATCTCCGCCAGCGGTTGGCGCACGGTCGTCAGCGGGGGCGAGGCCCAGCGCATCTCCGGCAGGTCGTCGAAGCCGACGACGCTCATGTCCTGCGGCACGCGCAGCCCGCGCTGGCGCAGCGCCTCGATGGCGCCCAGTGCCATCTGGTCGCTGGAGGCGAAGACCGCAGTCGGGCGCTCGGGCAGCTCCAGCAGGCGGTTGCCACCGGCGAAGCCCGCCGCGTGGTAGAAGTCCCCGGGTACCGTCAGCTCCTCGCTCACCGGCACCCCGGCGGCGGCCAGCGCCGCCCGGTGCCCGTCCATCCGGGCCCTGCTGCACAGCAGTCGGGGCGGCCCCGCGATGAAGCCGATCCGGCGGTGGCCCAGTCCGAGCAGGTGCTCGGTGGCGGCCAGCCCGCCCGCCCAGTTGGTGGCGCCGATCGTGGGTGCGTCGAGCGCGGGCGAGCCGGCGGGGTCGACCGCCACGATCGGCACGCCGAGGCGGTGGAGCTCGGCGTGGAGGACGGGCTCCAGCACGGAGGTCACCAGGATCACGCCGTCGGAGGTACGGGCCCGCAGGTTGCGCATCCACTGGCGCGCGGGGCCGGCCCGGTCGTGGATGGCGGAGACGACCACCCCCACGCCCGCCTCGTGCGCGACCTCCTCCACGCCGCGGATGATCTCCACCGCCCAGGGGCTGTCCAGGTCGTTGAAGACGAGGTCCAGCAGGGCCGCGCGGTCGCCGCCGCTGCCCGTGCGGCGACGGTAGCCGTGGCGGCGGAGCAGTTCCTCCACCCGGGCGCGGGTCTGCGGGGCCACGTCCGAGCGGCCGTTGACGACACGGGAGACGGTGGGAACCGAGACACCCGCCTCCCGTGCGATGGCCGTGATGGTCACCCGGCCGCCGTCGCGGCGCCCGTTCCCGGTCGCGTCGATGTCGCTGGTCACGCCTCTCCCGCCCGTCCGCCGCTCGCTGTGATGATCGCATTCTCCCCCGGCCCGGCCCATGGCCGGAAGAGTCGCCATGGACGTCCGGAAGTCTTTCAACTCTATTCCGGAAGTCTTGACGGACACCAGGGCGCCCTCTAGACGGAGAGGCAACACCGGTGTGATCCCGGGACGTTCGCCGCACCGCCGCACCGCCGCACCGCCGCACCGCCGCACCGCCGCACCGCCGACGTACGACACCCACGACGAGTCGCGGACGCACGCCCGTCCGCGGAGACGAAAGGGGAAACGCCATGCGCCTGGCACGCAGAGCCGCCGTCGCCATCGCCGCCGGCACGCTCCTCACCGGCCTCGCCGTCCACGGCACGGCCACCGCCACCGCCCCCGTCGCCGGGGATGCCACCCGGACCCTCACCGTCGCCCCCGCGCAGGCGGACACACTCCGGGAGGCCGCCGCCGAGCAGGGGAGGTTCATCGGCACCGCCCTCAACGACGGGCTCCTCGGCAACGCCGCCTACTCCGCCATCGCAGGCGGCGAGTTCAGCTCGGTGACCGCGGAGAACGCCATGAAGTGGGGCTCCCTGGAGCCCAATCGCGGCCAGTACAACTGGGCCGGCGCCGACCGGCTGGTCGAGTTCGCCGCCGCCCACGGCCAGCAGGTCTACGGTCACACCCTCGTCTGGCACAGCCAGCTGCCCGGCTGGGTCGAGAACGGCGGGTTCGCCCCCGCCGAACTGCGGGAGATCGTCGACAACCACATCGCGACGGTCGCCGGGCGCTACGCAGGGGAGATCGACCGCTGGGACGTCCTCAACGAGGTGTTCAACGAGAACGGCACCTTCCGCGACTCCGTCTTCCACCGCGCCTTCGGCGAGGAATACATCGCGGACGCGTTCCGCGCCGCCCACGCCGCGGACCCCGAGGCGGCGCTGTTCATCAACGACTACAACACCGACGGGATCAACGCGAAGAGCGACGCCATGTACCGGCTGGTCTCGTCGCTGCTGGCCGACGGCGTCCCCGTCCACGGAGTCGGCTTCCAGTCCCACATGATCCTGGGCCAGATGCCGTCCACCTACCGGGCCAACCTCCAGCGCTTCTCCGACCTCGGCCTGGAGGTCGTCGTCACCGAGCTGGACATCCGGATGAACACCCCCTCGGACGCGGCCCGCCTGGACCAGCAGGCAGACCAGTACCGGCAGGTGATCGGCGACTGCCTCGCGGTGAGCGGCTGTTCGGGGGTGACCGTCTGGGGAGTCAGCGACCGGGACTCCTGGATTCCCGGCGTCTTCCCGGGCGAGGGCGCGGCCAACCTGTACGACGACGACTACCGGCCCAAGCCCGCCTACGGGGCCGTGCTGGACGCGCTCGGCGGCGCGCCCGGCCCCGACCCGACGGACCCCGATCCGACGGACCCCGACCCGACCGATCCCGGGACGCCGGCCGGGTGCACCGCCGCCTACCGCGTCGTGAGTTCCTGGGGCGGCGGTTCCGTGGTGGAGGTCTCGGTCACCACCGCGGCGGCCCTCGACGGCTGGCAGGCCCGGTTCACGCTTCCCGCCGGGGCCCGCGTCACCAACGGGTGGAACGCGGTGTTCGCGACGTCCGGCGGAGCCGTGACGGCCTCGCACGTCGCCCACAACCGGGCCGTCCCCGCCGGCGGCACCGTCGGCTTCGGGTTCCAGGCCGACACCGGCGCCCACGCGGCCCCGGTGGTCGCGCTCAACGGCGCGGAGTGCGAGCGGCGTTGACCCATGACCGCCGGCCCGCACCACCCCCGCGGGCCGGCGCCCCGCCCCCGGCCCCGCCCGGCCGGGGGCGGGATCTCACTCCTCGTCCCACACCCCGCTCGCCGCGGTCCGCCGCACGTACTCCGAGAAGTCGCGCGGCGGACGGCCCACCGCGCGCAGCACACCGTCCGCCGGGTCGGAGCACGAACCGTCCAGCGTCTCCCGGAGCGTTCCCATGGCGGCCGACGCCTCCGCCCGGCTCGCGCCGCGGGCGACCATCTCCGAGAGGTAGGCGGAGCGCGACATCGGCCGGTACCGCACCTCCCGGCCCGCCGCCCAGCCGATCTCCGCGACGGCCTCCCGGAACGTCAGCGCGCGGGGGCCGGTCAGCGTGTAGACCTGCCCTGCGTGCCCGGGACCGGTCAGCGCCGCGACCGCGGCGTCGGCCAGGTCGGCCAGGTCCACGAAGGGCTCGGCCACCTCGCCGGCGGGCAGGGAGACCGTGCCGCGCAGCACCTCGGGCAGCAGGAAGTCCTCCGAGAAGTTCTGGGCGAACCAGCAGCCCCGCAGCATCGTCCACCCGGTGCCGGTGCCCGCCAGGGCGGCGACCACCGACTCCTCGGCCCGCGCGGCGCTGCTCATGCCCCGCCCGGAGAGCACCACCAGCCGTTCCGCACCCGCCGTCGCCGCCGCCCGCGCCAGCGCGCCCAGCCTCTCGGGGGCGGCGGGGTCGCTGAGGTCCGGCGCGTAGGCCGCGTACACGGCACGGGCACCGGCCAGGACAGCCGGCCACCCGGCGGGGTCCTGCCAGTCGAACGGCGCCGTCGCCGCCGCCCGGGAACCGACGCGCACCCGCAGCCGCATCGCGCGCAGCCGTCCGGCGACCCGCCGCCCGGTCTTCCCGGTTCCTCCCAGGACCAGCACGTCGGGTCCCGTGTCCGTCGTGCCGTCCCGCCCCGCAGGGGCCCCACCGCCGGGGCCGAGCAGGGCGCAGTCCGTGAGATGGCCGCCCCTGCGGCGCCCCGGACCCCCACCCGTTGCGGCCCCGTTGTCCGCATCGTTGTTCATGGGGAAAGTCAACCCTGTCCGCCGCCCGGTGCCGTGCACCCGCGCCGACCTCCAGGGCGCCGACACGTCGATCCACAGGTTGCTCGGCGCCATCTGCGCTCTTCAGGGCGGCAGTTGACGACTGCTTCGTCGGCCTGCGTCAGCCGGGCGGCAGCCCGGTGCCACACGAAAGGGCGACGCGGGCGTCCGCCCTCGCCGCGGCCCGTCCCGACCGCCCCTCGGCCTCCTCTCCCGAAGGGCCGGAGGACCCTCACCGCGGGCAACCGGTGTCCGGGTCGCGATCCCGTCCTTCGCCCAGTGAGCCGATGAGGAAGGAGCACCGCGGCTGTGCCGCGACGTCCCGGATGTCGTCCAGCGTCAGCACCGCCAGGCCCCGGTTGTCCCCGATGCGGCCGTCGGTGAAGTCGATCTCCCCGGTCGCCCCTTGGAAGACGGAGTCCCGCAGGTGCTGCGCCACCGCGGCGCGGTGCGGCGGCCCGGGGGGCTCGCCCTCCGCCGGAAGCCGGTGCAGCTGGCCGACGGCGCCGACCAGCATGCCCGCCGCGTCGTAGGCCACCCCGCTGCGCTCGGCCGGCCAGGGCATCCTGCCCTCGTCCCCGCCCGCTGCCTGCCGTTCCGCGTGCAGCTCCGAGAACCCGGCGCAGAACGCGTTCAGCGGTGTGCCGCCGGGTGCGCCGGCGGGCACCCCGCCGTCCCGGCACTCCTGCCCGGCGAGGGTCACCAGGGCCCCCAGGCCGACGTAGGAGACGGCCACCCGCGCCAGCCTGGCGTCGGTGCCACGGTCGGGCTGCGCCACGAACCGGGAGACGGAGTCACTGGCCACGATCCGGGGCAGCTGTTCCGTGCCCCCCGCGCAGCCGCTCGCAGCCTGTCGCAGATAGTCCCCGAAGTCCGCCTCCCTGCCCACGTAGAAGACCATCTCGTCGGAGCGGTCCTCCTCGGAACAGAGCTTCGGCACGTCGCGGGGTCTCCGGTCCCAGCCCCCGTGCACCACCTCGATGCCACGCTTCGCGGCCCTCGTCTCCGTCTCCCGCACCAGGGTCGCCACGTAGCCGTCATTCGTGTCGACGGGGGGATGGTGGAGGATCAGCCGCTCGGCGCCCTCGTGCACGGCGTACCGCGTCACCAGTTCCGCCTGGAGCTGGTTGCTCGGGACCATCTGGAAGTACAGCGCGGAGCGTTGGGCCAGACCGGTGCCGGTCAGTGTCGTTCCGACCACCGGCACGCCGACGTCGCCGAGGGTGGTGATCGCCAGTTCCGTCTGCTCGACGGTGCGGTCCATGCCGGTGACGGCCACCACCGTCGCGTCGTCCGCGGCGAGCGGGGCGAGCATCTCCCGCGCCACCATCGCGGCATGGCCCATGCTGTCGCCGCCGTTGGCGACCACCACGCGCAGCAGCGGCTCCCCCTCGGAGGGGATGTTCTGCTGCCGTTGGCGCAGGACCAGCCCCTCCAACTCCTCCGCCGAGGCGTGATCGGTGTCGGCTTTCGTCTTTTCGTTGGTGAGACCGACGAAGTGCACCACCGTCAGGAACGCGCGGTCGGGCTGCTGCGCGTGCAGTCGCTTGGCCTTCTCGTTCTCCGCGAAGACGGCCTCCTGGGCAGCGCGGAGTCGGTCGTTCTTCCCGAAGACCTGGGCCGTGCTGTCGCTGTACCCGACGCACTGGGTGCCGTCGCCGTCGCCCAGTTCGGCGACCCGGACGGAGACCCCGTCGTGGGACCGGGCGCCGAAGTAGGAGCATCCGGCGGCCCAGCTCTCCCGCACCTGCCACGCCGGTACGGCCAGTGCCACCAGCAGGACGAGGGCCAGCGCGGCCTCGGCGACCCCGCGACGTGCCGGTGGGAAGGGGCGCCGCGCCCGGAGGTCGGTCAGCGGGTTCGCGGGTCGGCGCGGCGGCGCGGCGGTCGTGCCCGCCGTCGGCGCCTCCTCGTCGCGGTGGCGCGCCGGCCGACCGCGCAGCCGCCGCGTGGCGACCGGCGGGGCCACCGGAGCCGGGGGCGGGGTGGCTCCCAGCCAGAGGTAACGCGCGTAGCGGTCGAAGCGCTGCCGCCGCAGCGGAAGGTTCTCGCGCCAGGTCCGCAGCGCCAGTTCCGCCGCCGCCGGGGGGTGGTTGGCCGGGGGCATGGGGTCGGGCCAGCCGGCACCGGCCGCCACGACCAGCAGCGGGTCGTGCTCACCGGTCTCGTTGCGTACGTCGTTGATGAGCTGGAGCAGCTCCCAACCACCGTTTTCCGGGGTGATGTTGTCGAGGAGCAGCGTCGTGTAGGCGGTGCGGCGCAGGCCGGCGCGGCGCGGCAGCACGCGCCGGTGGCGGCGCCGGTAGGCCGCCCGCAGGTCCTCCAGGAACGCGTGGACGAGCAGCTTCTTGACCTGCGACTCGTCCTCCCGTTCC
Organism: Streptomyces spiramenti; assembly: GCF_012034385.1. Classification (GTDB taxonomy): domain Bacteria; phylum Actinomycetota; class Actinomycetes; order Streptomycetales; family Streptomycetaceae; genus Streptomyces; species Streptomyces spiramenti. Next base: position 1,885 of record NZ_JAAVJB010000073.1, on the reverse strand, counting down.
CGGTGGGGGAGGGTCAGCCGCTCCGCGAACCCCTGGATGTCGCGGGAGTGGGCGGGTACCGCGTAGGGCTGCCGCATCAGCCAGCGTGCCTGGCGGCGGACACCGGTCACGCGCATGCCGAGACGGCCGGTGAGGGTCAGCACCAGCCACAGGGCGGTCCGGGCGGGGAGTGTGGGGACGTCCTCGACCACCGGGGCGACGCCGGAGCCGTCGTTGGCGGTGTGCGGCCCCCGGCCGCTCCAGCGGCGCAGCAGCTCGGTCATCCGGCGGCGGCGGTTCCCGCCGGGGTCCCGGTCGAGACGCTGGGTGGTCAGCCATTCCACGAGGCGGTAGCGGTCGAAGGCCGGCTGGTGGTAAGGGCCGAAGGCGTCGAGTTCCAGTTTCTCGCGCGCGGCGGTCAGCAGTGGCAGGGGCGGGAGCGCCCCCTCGGAGGCCTCGGCCGCCGTGTGCACGGACTCGGCGTCCACGCGGGCGAACGCGAGACCGCGCGTGGAGGCGAACCGTTCCGCGAACGGGACGAGGACGTTCCGGCGACCCGCGCCGACCACACAGATCAGTGGCAGCGGGCGGTCGCCGCGCACGGTGCGGCCCTCGCCGTGCTCCTTGCCGGTCAGTGCGGGGCGCTGGATCAGCTCCGCTATGACCGACTCCAGTTCCTCGTCCCCCGCAAAGCCCGTGGAGTCCATCGGCATGAGGCCAGAGCGTAGTGGCGTACCGGGGTTTTCGGGGCCGAACGTGCGTGATTTCAGGGAGCGTTGGCCTCCCTCGGTGGACCGGTGGTGCGCCGGGGGCGGTCGGGACCCGAGTGCGCTGCCGGCGCTACCCGGCACCGCCCTCGGCGCCCGACCGCGCCCGGGAAGGCGGCGGCCAGGGGTCCGCCGCACCGGTCCGCCGCCGCACGTGTCCGTCGTGCTCGGTCAGACGGCGGTGACCGCCGTCAGCAGCACCGCGGCGTGACCGTCGGCCCGCAGCCCGTGCCGGTTGCGGGGCAGCTCGGTCACCACCCCCGCGGGCAGTTCCCGCTCCTCCTCGCCCTCGGTGAGCCGGACCGTGCCGCGCAGCACGTGGAGACTGGCTGCCGGCGGGCTGTCGTGCTCGCCCAGCTCGGTGCCGTCCCGCAGCGCGATCACCGACTGCCGCAGCGGGCCGTCGTGGAGGAACAGGTGGGCGCTGCGGCCGTGCTCTGCCGTCAGCGCTCGGCGCAGGTGCTCGTCTACCAGCGCGTTGATGTCTTCCATGGCGGCTCCCGGGGTAAGCGCCGTGTGGCGCGCCGTTCCTCCATGGTGACCGGCCCCGGCACGCCCGCAACCGAGCGCGGTGGGCGGCGGGGCCGGACCGGGGCGCCGCACCGTGCGCGCGTCCGCGCGCACGGACCACGAGACCGGTGCGGAACCCGCACGGAAGGCGGCATCGATGACCTGGACGGCCGACCCGGCGAACGCAGCACCCGCCCCCGAGGTGCTGGCGGTGACCACCACCACCGACGATCCGGAGCGGGCCGCCGACCTGGCCGGGCGTGCGGTCGAACTGCGGCTGGCGGCCTGCGCCCAGGTGGGCTCGCCGATCACCTCCTTCTACCGGTGGCAGGGCGAGACCCACCGCGACCAGGAGTGGCCGGTGGTCTTCAAGACGACGGCGGCCCGCTACCGGGAGTTGGAGACCTACCTGCGCGAGGCGCACAGCTACGACGAGCCGCAGATCGTCGCCGTCTCCGTGACCCGGGGCAGCCCCGGCTACCTGGAGTGGGTGGCCACGGAGACCGCGGCCCACGACGACCTCCCCTGACCGGCGTCCGTCCGGTCCCGACACCACCTGTCCGCCCGCCGACCCGCCCCGCCGTGGCGCGCGGGCGGGCGCGGCCGGCCGCCGGAGCGGCGCGCCGTGC
>NZ_JAAVJB010000072.1 GCF_012034385.1 Streptomyces spiramenti | reverse complement strand
GCCCTGACCCCGCCGGGCCCGGCGGGGTCAGGGCACGGGCCGCGGCGGGCGTGGGCCGCGGTACTGCCCGCTGGGGCGCAGCCGCATGGCGGGCTCGGTGTACTCCTCCAGGGCGTGCGCCACCCAGCCGCTGGTACGTGCCACCGCGAAGACGACCTGGCCGGCCTCCGGCTGCATGCCGCAGCCCACGGAGAGCACCGCCAGCGCGAGGTCGACGTTGCCGAAGGCCGGCCGGTGGCGCCCGGCGGCGGTCACGATCCTCCGGGAGGCGTCCAGCGCCCCGGCGGCCTCGGGAACCGCCTCCAACAGGCCGAAGAGGGTTTCTGCCCGGGGGTCCCTGCGGCGGTAGAGCAGATGACCGATGCCGGGGACGCGGGCGCCCTCGCGGAGCCGGGTCCCGACCACGGCGGCTGCGCCGTCCCCCGCCTCGTCGCGCTCCGACGTCTCGCGCAGCATCCGGTGGGCCGGGGCCGCGGCCGCCCCGTGCAGGGGGCCGTCGAGGGCGCCGAGTCCGGCCAGCGCCACGGCGTAGGGGTGGGCGCGAGCGGTCGCCGCGACGCGCGCGGCGAGGGTGGAGACCGCCATGTCGTGGTCCAGCAGCAGCACCAGCGCGGCGTCGAGCGCCCGCAGCCCCGCCGCGGACGGAGGGCGGGGGGTGAGCCGTGGCCACAGCCTGGCCGCCAGTGGCGCGCCGTCCGGCGGCGGTGGTCCGAGCTCCGGTTGCGCCTCCACCAGCGTGGCGACCAGGGCGCGGGCGGTGGCGTGGACGGTGCCGGGTGACAGATCGGAGCGCAGCGGGTCGCCGGCCGACGCGGCGACCGTCGCCGCGTGGAGGCGGTCCTCCGCGGTGCCCGACGGTGGGAGCGCGGCGACGCCGGCGCGGGCGGCGGCGATCTGGCCGGGCGGAGCAGTGAACCGGACCCCCGGTGTGAGCCGGCCGGTCCACAGCCACTGCGCGACCTCTTCGTAGTCGTGGCGCGCGGCCAGGGCGGAGCTGTCGACGCCCCGGTAGTAGCAGCGGTCGTCCTCGATCAGGGTGATGCCCGTCGTCAGTGGGGACGCCACGCCGGCGGCCGGGGCGGGCCGCCGGCCCGACCGCCGGGAGAGCGCGAGCGCGTCGACCTCCGCTGCGTCGAACGTGCTGCCGCGCCCGTTGGCGGAGCGGTGCCGACGCAGCAGCCCCCGGCTGACATAGGCGTAGACCGTCTCGGGCTTCACGCCCAGTCGTTCCGCCGCGTGCCGGGTGCTGAGTCGTTCCGCCCCGGGGGTTCCGGTCTCCGGGTTCTCGGTCATGACTCCATCTTCTCAATGTTGATTCAATCAATATTGACACTGCCTGGATCAATGGTTGACAGTCGGGTCGAGGGGGCGCCACAGGCCGCGCGCACCTGCCCGACCGTCGACGCCGGGCCGCACACCGCGACGGACAGCACCGGTCGCACGAGCGGCGCGGACAGCAGGGGCGTCGGGGCTCACCACTCACCACCGGGAGCAGCCATGACCACCGCACACACCGACGTCCCCCGCGGGCTGGCCGGAGTCGTCGTCACGGACACCGCCATCGGCGACGTCCGCGGCGCCCAGGGGTTCTACCACTACCGGGAGTACTCGGCCGTCGACCTCGCGCAGCAGCGGAGCTTCGAGGACGTCTGGTACCTGATGGTCCACGGCGAGCTGCCCGACGCCGTCCGGGCCGCCGGGTTCGCGGCGCGCACCGCCGCCGCGCGAGAGCTGCCGGAACCGGTCCGCGCGCTGCTGCCCGCGCTGGCCGCGACCGGCGGCGGTCCGCTGGCGGGGCTGCGCTCCGCGCTCTCCGTCACCGGCGCCGCGCTCGGGATGCGGCCGGTCTATGACCTCGGCCCGGAGCAGCGCGCCGAGGACGCGCTGCGCCTCTGCGCGGTGGTGCCCACCCTGCTCACCTCGCTCCACCGGCTCCAGCGCGGCCTCACCCCGCTCGAACCCCGCGGTGACCTCTCCCATGCGGCGAACTACCTGTACATGCTCAGCGGGCGCGAGCCCGAGCCCCGGGAGGTGCGGGCGGTCGAGCGGTACCTGGTCTCCACGATCGACCACGGCTTCAATGCGTCGACCTTCACCGGCCGCGTCATCGCCTCCACCGGCGCGGATCTCGCCGCCTGCCTGACCGGTGCCGTGGGTGCCCTCTCCGGGCCGCTGCACGGCGGCGCCCCCAGCCGCGCCCTGGACACCCTGGACGCCATCGGGGACCCGTCCCGCGCCGACGCCTGGGTCCGTGAGCAGGTCCTTGCGGGCGCCCGCATCATGGGCTTCGGCCACCCCGTCTACCGGACCGAGGACCCGCGCTCCCGGATGTTGCGGGAGATCGCGCTGGAGTTCGGGGGCGACCTGGTCGAGCTCGCGGTCGCCGTGGAGGAACGGGTCGAGGCCGTCCTCGCCGAGCTGAAGCCCGGCCGCGAGCTGCACACCAACGTCGAGTACTACGCGGGCGTGGTCATGGAGCTCTGCGGTCTCCCGAGGGAGATGTTCACCCCGACCTTCGCGACCGCGCGCGTGGTCGGGTGGAGCGCCAACGTCCTGGAACAGGCGGCGGACGGCAAGATCATCCGCCCGGCGGCACGCTACACCGGCCCCACCCCGCCGCGGCCGGTGCCCGCGGACTGACGGGTGCGCGCGAGCCGCCTGCGGCGGCGGCCGTGTCGGCCCCGGCTGTTGCCTAAGCTGGCCTCCCCGCACGGCGCCGCGGCCACCGGCCGCGGTCGCCGCCCGCCGCCCGCCGAGGAAGGACGACACGTGCCGCAGGACGGCCCCCACCACCGCCCCGGGGACGACCGGAACGAGACCGATGCCGGTGGCCCGATCGGGCCCACGACCGGGGGCCGCATCCCCGTCCTGGTGCTCGCCGGCTTCCTCGGCGCCGGCAAGACGACGCTCCTCAACCACCTGCTGCACAACCGCGAGGGCGTGCGGATCGGCGCCGTGGTCAACGACTTCGGCGCGATCGAGGTCGACGCGATGGCCGTGGCCGGGCAGGTGGACGCCATGGTCTCCTTCGGCAACGGCTGCCTGTGCTGCGCGGTCGACCCGGCCGAGCTGGACACGGCGCTCGACCGGCTCGCGGACCCGGCCGCGGGCATCGACCTCGTGGTCGTCGAGGCCAGCGGACTCGCGGAGCCGCAGACCCTCATCCGCACCATCCTCGCCAGCGCGGACCGGCGGATCGTCTACGGCGGCCTGGTCGAGGTCGTCGACGGCGCCGAGTTCGCCGACACCCGCCGTCGCCACCCCGAGCTGGACCGCCATCTGGCGGTCGCGGACCTCGTCGTGCTCAACAAGGTCGACCGCACACCGCCGGGCGAGCGAGAGGAACTGCTCCGGCTGGTGAGCGGGCTGGCCGCCCCCGCCCCCGTGATCACCACGCGCCACGCGCGCGTCGACCCGGGGCTCTTCTTCGACCGCGAGGCCGGCCGGGCCCGCAGCCACCACGACGGGCAGCTCTCCTTCGAGGACCTCCTGTCGCCGGCCGACCGCACCGCCCACCCGCACGCCACCTACCGGAGCGTCGAGTTCACCGCCGAGGCGCCGCTGAGCCCGCGTCGGCTGACGGCCTTCCTCGACAGCCGCCCCACCGGGCTCTACCGGCTCAAGGGCACGGTGCACCTGGGCGCCGGTGGCGAGGACCGGCGGTGGGACCTCCACGCCGTCGGCGGTTTCCTGCGCTTCCACCCGGCGCCGTGGGGGAGGGACGAGACACCGGGGACCCGGTTGGTGATGATCGGCACCGACCTCGACGCCGGAGCGCTCCGTGCCGAACTGGCCGCCTGCGTCGGCCCCGAGCCGGACGAGACGGGCCCGGCGGCGCTCTACGGCGTGCTGCGCTTCACCGAGCGGGCACCGCAGGCAGCACCGACGGAGGAGCAGGGTGCACCGGCCGTCGGGGGCGACCCGTCCTGGGGAGAGGAGGCGTCCGCACCGGCCCCGGTCCAGGAGGTCGAGGACCCGCCGGCGTACGAGGACCCGCCGCAGTACGAGGACCCGACGGCGTACGAGGAGCTGTCCGTCGCCGACGCGTCGCGACGGTAGCGCCCGAAGCGCGGGGGCCGGTCCGCGGCGGAACGACCTCGCTCCGCCGCGCACCGCCCCCCGCAACTCCTAGGAGACGCCCCCGATGCACTCGATCGGCCTCGCCAGCGGCGTACCCGACCCGTCCCGGCGCGGGTCGCTGCCGGGCAGCTCCGCCGCCGTGCCGCCGGGGCCCGCCGCCCGCGCGGGCAGCGCCCCCGCCCAGGCGAACTCCAGGCGGGTCTCACCCTTCAGGAAGCGCTGGCAGCGCACACCGCCCGTCGCCCTGCCCTTGCGGGGGAACTGGTCGAAGGGGGTCATCTTGGCGCCGCCGCCCTCGTCCAGGGTCTCGTCGTTGTCCGCGACCGTCACCACCACCGCCTCGGAGCCGGGGTCCACGACCGTGAAGGAGATCACCCTGACGTCGTCGGCCAGCTTGATGCCCGCCATGCCCGCGGCGGGGCGGCCCTGCGGTCGGACCTGGCCGGCCTGGTAGCGCAGCAGCTGCGCCTCCTCGGTGATGAAGACGAGGTCCTCCTCGCCGGTGAGCAGCTCGGCCCCGCCGACGATGGTGTCGCCCTCTTTGAGGGTGATGACCTCCAACTCGTCCTTGGTCAGCGGGTAGTCGGGCACCACGCGTTTGACGACGCCCTGCTCGGTGCCGAGCGCGAGCCCGGGTGAGGACTCCGAGAGTGTGGTCAGGCAGACGATCCGCTCGCCCTCCGCCAGCGACAGGAACTCCGCCAGTGGAGCCCCGGCGGACAGGTCGCTCACGCCTTCCGCCGGCAGCAGCGGCAGGTCGACCACCGACAGGCGCAGCAGCCGTCCCGTGGAGGTGACGGCGCCGACCTCACCGCGCACGGTCGCGAGCACGGCGGAGGCCACCACGTCGTGCTTGACGCGTCGGCCGCCGTCCAGGAGGCCACCGCCCGGTTCGGCGGTGCGGGCCACCAGGCCCGTCGAGGAGAGGATCACGCGGCAGGGGTCGTCCGGCACCTCCAGCGGGACGTCGGCGACGACCGCGCCCTCCGCGTCTGCCAGCACGCTGCGCCGCGGACTGCCGTACTTGCGGGAGATCTCGGTGAGTTCGGAGGAGACGAGCTTCCGCAGCTCGGCGTCGGACTCCAGGATCGCCGTCAGCTCGGCGATCTCCGCGGTGAGGCGGTCCCGCTCGCTCTCCAGCTCGATCCTGTCGAAGCGGGTCAGCCGCCGCAGCGGGGTGTCCAGGATGTACTGGGTCTGGATCTCGGAGAGGCCGAACCGCTCGATGAGTCCGTCCTTCGCCGCCGCCGCGTTGTCGCTGGCGCGGATGATCCGGATGACCTCGTCGATGTCGAGCAGTGCGACGAGCAGCCCTTCGACCAGGTGCAGCCGGTCCCTGCGGCGCGTCCGGCGGAACTCGCTCCTCCGGCGTACCACCTCGAACCGGTGGTCGAGATAGACCTGCAGCAGCTCCTTGAGGCCGAGGGTGATCGGCTGCCCGTCGACCAGAGCGACGTTGTTGACGCCGAACGACTCCTCCATCGGCGTCAGCTTGTACAGCTGCGCGAGGACCGCCTCGGGGTGGAAGCCGTTCTTCACCTCGATGACCAGCCGCAGGCCGTGGGCGCGGTCGGTGAGGTCCTTGACGTCCGCGATGCCCTGGAGCTTCTTGGCGTTGACGAGGTCCTTGATCTTGGAGACGACCTTCTCCGGCCCGACGGCGAAGGGGAGTTCGGTGACGACCAGGCCCTTCCGGCGCGGCGTCACCTGCTCCACCGCCACGGTGGCGCGGATCCGGAAGGTGCCGCGGCCCTTGGTGTAGGCGTCGCGGATGCCGTCGAGACCGACGATCTGACCGCCGGTGGGCAGGTCGGGCCCCGGCACGAAGCGCATCAGGGTCGCCAGGTCGGCGCCCGGGTGCTTGATCAGGTACTTGGCGGCGGCGATCACTTCGGTCAGGTTGTGCGGCGGCATGTTGGTGGCCATGCCGACCGCGATCCCGGAGGCGCCGTTGACCAGCAGGTTCGGGTAGGCGGCCGGGAGAGTGACCGGTTCCTGCTCGCTGCCGTCGTAGTTCGGCGCGAAGTCGACGGTGTCCTCGTCGATCGACGCGACCATCAGGCCGGCCATCGGGGTCGAGCGGCACTCGGTGTACCGCATCGCGGCGGGCGGGTCGTCGTTGCCGAGCGAGCCGAAGTTGCCGTGGCCGTCGACCAGCGGCACCCGCATCGAGAACGGCTGCGCCATGCGCACCAGGGCGTCGTAGATGGCGCCGTCGCCGTGCGGGTGGAGCTTGCCCATCACCTCGCCGACCACCCGCGCGCACTTCACGTGCGCGCGCTCCGGGCGCAACCCCATGTCGTGCATCTGGTAGAGGATGCGTCGGTGCACCGGCTTCAGCCCGTCACGGGCGTCGGGCAGCGCGCGCGAGTAGATCACCGAGTAGGCGTACTCCAGGAACGAGCCCTGCATCTCGTCGACGACGTCGATGTCGAGGATGCGCTCGTCGAAGTCGTCTGCTGGCGGGGTCTTCGTGCTGCGGCGGGCCATCGCGGCGCGGCTCCTTCGGGGCATGGGTGGGCGGGCGCACCACCTCCGGCCCGTCGACCGGCGCGGTGCTGCGGACCATTGTGGACCGCCGCGCGGACAGCAGGGCGCCGGGACCCGGTTGCGCGGTTTCCCCGAGCGGGTCGACGGGTACCGCGACGTGGCCCACATCGGCCGTCGGCACGCATACAGTGACAGCGAGCCAGGAGGATCGACCGACCGAACGAAGGGACCCCACACCTATGGGCCACACGGCCACCGACCAACACGCCGCGGACGGGCGGGACAACGCCGCCACTCCGCCGGCGGTGACCGAACACCGGCTCGCCAACGGTCTGCGGGTCGTCCTCTCCGAGGACCGGCAGACCCCGGTCGCCGCAGTCTGCCTCTGGTACGACGTCGGCTCCCGCCACGAGGTCCCCGGTCGCACCGGCCTCGCGCACCTCTTCGAGCACCTGATGTTCCAGGGGTCGGCGCAGGTCCCGGGCAACGGGCACTTCGAGCTCGTGCAGTCCGCGGGCGGTTCCCTGAACGGCACCACCAGCTTCGAGCGCACCAACTACTTCGAGACCATGCCCGCCCACGAGCTGGAGCTGGCGCTCTGGCTGGAGGCGGACCGCATGGGCACCCTGCTGACCGCGCTGGACGACGAGTCCATGGAGAACCAGCGGGACGTCGTCAAGAACGAGCGGCGGCAGCGGTACGACAACGTCCCGTACGGAACGGCCTTCGAGCGGCTGACCGCGATGGTCTACCCCGACGGCCACCCCTACCACCACACGCCGATCGGCTCCATGGCCGACCTGGACGCGGCCTCGCTGGAGGACGCCCGCGCGTTCTTCCGTACCTACTACGCCCCGGGCAACGCGGTGCTCTCGGTCGTCGGCGACCTCGACACCGAGCGCACCCTGGCGTGGATCGAGAAGTACTTCGGTTCCATCCCCGCCCACGACGGCAAGCAGCCGCCGCGCGACGGGTCGCTCCCGGAGACCATCGGTGCCGACCTCCGCGAGGTGGTCGAGGAGGACGTGCCCTCCCGCGCGCTGGTCGCCGCCTACCGGTTGCCGCACGACGGCACTCGGGAGGCCGACGCGGCGGACGTGGCGCTCACCGTGCTGGGCGGCGGTGAGTCCTCCCGTCTCTACAACCGGCTGGTCCGCCGCGACGGCACCGCGGTGACCGCGGGCTTCGGCATGATGCGACTCGCGGGTGCCCCCTCGTTCGCCTTCCTGGACGTCAAGGCGTCCGGCGACGCCGAGATCCCCGCGATCGAGACCGCCGTCGCCGACGAGCTGCGCCGCTTCGCGGAGGACGGCCCCACCGAGCGCGAGATGGAGCGCGCGCAGGCCCAGTTGGAGCGCGAATGGCTCGACCGCCTCTCCACCGTGGCCGGCCGCGCCGACGAGTTCTGCCGGTACGCGGTGCTCTTCGGTGACCCCAAGCTGGCACTGACCGCCGTGGACCGCCTGCTGGAGATCACCGCGGAGGAGGTCCGGGAGATCGCCGCGGCGCGCCTGCGGTCCGACAACCGGGCCGCGCTGGTGTACGAGCCCACCGGCGCCGCGGACGGTACCGAGGACGGCGACGACGTGAAGGAGCAGCTGTGACCGACGCCATCACTCCCGCCATGGACCTCCACCCCCGCCCCGCCGGCGGCGAGCCGCTGCCGTGGGCGTTCCCCGCCCCCGAGCGCTCCGAACTGCCCAACGGCCTGCGGGTGCTGCGGGTGGACCGGCCCGGCCAGCAGGTCATCGCCGTCGAGGTCTGCCTGCCCGTCCCGCTGACGGTGGAGCCGCAGCACCTGGAGGGCGTCGCCGCCCTGCTGGCGCGGGCCCTGGGCGAGGGGACCGAGAACCACCCCGCCGAGGAGTTCGCCGCCGAACTCGAGCGCTGCGGTGCCACCATGGACGCGCACGCCGACCACGACTCGATCCGCGTCTCCCTGGAGGTGCCCGCCTCGCGGCTGGAGCGCGGACTCGAACTGCTGGCCGAGGCGCTGTCGGCGCCCGCGCTGGCGGACGCCGAGGTCGAGCGACTGGTCCGCAACCGGCTCGACGAGATCCCCCACGAGCTGGCGAACCCGGCCCGTCGCGCCGCGATGGCGCTCTCCGCGGAGCTGTTCCCCGCGGACTCACGGTTCTCCCGGCCCCGCCAGGGCTCGGCGGAGTCGGTCGCCCGGATCGACCCGGCGGCCGTCCGTGCGTACTACACCGCGTGGATCCACCCGGTGGGCGCCTCCGTCGTGGTCGTCGGGGACCTCTCGGGCGCCGACCCGGACGCGCTCCTCGCCGCGACCCTGGGGCGGTGGACGGGCCAGGCCGCGGAGACGGCACCGTTGCCGCCGGTCGTCGCGGACGACACCGGCCGCGTGGTGATCGTGGACCGGCCCGGCTCCGTGCAGACCCAGGTGCTGATCGGCCGGGTCGGCCCGGACCGTCACGACACGGTCTGGCCGGCCCAGACCCTCGGCGTCTACTGCCTCGGCGGTACGCTCACTTCACGGATCGATCGGGTGCTGCGCGAGGAGAAGGGCTACACCTACGGCATGAGGGCGTTCGCCCAGGTGCTGCGGTCCTCGTCGGCCGGCGACGGTGCGGCGATGCTCGCGATCAGCGGGTCCGTCGCCACGGACGTCACCGGCCCGGCGATGGCCGATCTCTGGCAGGTACTGCGTACCCTTGCGGAGTCGGGGCTGACCGACGACGAGAGGGATGTCGCGGTCCGCAACCTGGTCGGTGTGGCGCCGCTGCGGTTCGAGACCGCTGCGGCGGTGGCGTCCACCGTCGCCGACCAGGTCGACCAGCAGCTGCCGGACGACTTCCAGGCGAGGCTGTACGCGCGGCTCGCGGAGACCGGGACCGTGGAGGCTACGGCCGCCGCGGTGAACGCGTTCCCCGCGGACCGTCTGGTCACGGTCCTGGTCGGCGACGCCGGCCAGATCGCCGGGCCGATGAAGGAGCTGGGTATCGGCGAGGTCACGGTGGTGACGGCCTGAGGGCCGATCACCAGCGAAGGCACCGATACGCCCCGGGGCCCGGGGACGGCGAACAGACGCCGTCCCCGGGCCCCCTCCTTTCCTCCGGCCGCGCACCGGGTCGCCGCGCACCGGGCGCCGGGCACCGTCGGGCCGGGCCGTCCCGTCCGGGCGATCGCCGCGCGGCACGCGACCGGGCCGGAACCAGCCGTTCGGCTGCCGCCGCCGACCGGGTCGTGCACGCCGCCCGGCGCGGCCCCGCCTCCTCACGCGCGCGCATCCACGCTCCGTCCCGCGGGCGGTCGCCATTCCCCGCCCGGCGGCCGAAAAGAATGCGCTCACCTCGATGCCCGGTCGGAATTGCCGAATGAATGTCATACAGTTCGGGTGTGACTCGGCGCTGATTCCCCGCGCCGGGGCGTCCCGGCCATGGGGGTTGTTGATGCGGATTTCGGCGCAGTCGGTGTGTGCGGCGATTCGTGACGACATCGTCGCGGGGATCCTGCCCAGGGGCACGCGGCTGGCGGAGGAGCAACTGGCCCAGCGCTACGGCGTCTCCCGTGTCCCGGTCCGCGAGGCGCTGCGCACCCTGGAGTCCGAGGGGTTCGTCGTCTCCCGCAGACACGCCGGCGCGTGCGTGGCTCGGCCGGACGACCGCGAGGCGGCCGACCTGCTGGACATCCGCGCGCTGCTGGAACCGCTGGGTGCCGCCCGTGCGGCGCAGCGACGCACCGAGGCCCACCTGAAGGTGATGCGTGGTCTGGTGCGGCTCGGCCGGCAGCGCTCCGGCCATGGCCAGGACGGGGATCTGCGGTCCCTGGGGGAGTGGTTCCACGAGACCGTCGCGCAGTCGACCGGCAGCCCGCCGCTGGCGGCACTGCTGGTGCAGACCCGGCGGAAGATCGCCTGGCTCCACCCGCCGGACCCTGCTTCGCGCGACGCGGAGGCATGGCAGGAGCGGGGCGCGCTGGTGGACGCGATCGCCCGTGGGGACGCCGAGCGGGCGCGCGGTGTGGTGCTGGCCCAGCTCGACCGTGCGCCGGGTGCGGCCGACCACCGGGGTGTCGAGCCGGCGAAGCGGACGGGCATGCCGCCCGCGCCCAGGAAACCTGCCGTCAACACGGTGCGCGGTCGTTCGTAACGCGGTGGGCATAGCCTTTCGGTGGAGACAGCGGATCCGATTTCGCTGAATTCCCTGTCGGCGAACGACGGCTTCCGGGGTGTGTTTCGGTTCGTTGCCGGATGTCTCGCGTATTTCTCCGCGGTTCTGTCGGAAATCCCCGGGGCTGTCGCCCCGATGCGGGTGCCGCATTTCCGGGCGGTCGGTGGCGATGCTTCCGCTTCTTTCGCGCGGACCAGAGGCGCACTCTTTCGGCGGCGAGCGTCCGGGCATTGCCGACGTCCCGCGCCCGGCCGGGGAGGCCTGCCCACCCACGGCGACACGGCGACGGCCGGCCACCGCGGTCGCGCGGTGACCGGCCGTCGCCGTGTCGCTGCCGTGTCGGGGGTCAGACCGTCTCGGGCAGCTCCTCCAGCCCTTCCGAGACCAGCTTCGCCAGCCGGTCGAGGGCGCCTTCCGCGCCCGCGTCGTCCGACGCGAGCACCACTTCCTGGCCCGCCTCGGCGCCCAGGCCCAGCACCGCCAGCATCGAGGCGGCGTTCACCGGCGGGTTGTCCTCCTTGGCGATGGTCACCGCCGCGCCGGACGCGGTGACGGCGCGCACGAAGACCGAAGCGGGACGGGCGTGCAGGCCCTCGGGCCAGCCGATGGTGACGCGGCGCTCAGCCATGATCTGTGTCCTCCGGTTCGCGTGCGGGGGTCGCGTGAGCAGGCCCGCACGAGGGTTCGGGCGATTCGTCCGCTGCCACTCTCGCACGAGCCCCCCGCACATCCGCGCCGGGGCGACCGCGGGGTCTGCGCCTCCCCGGCCGGCCGGGCCGCACGGCGGGCGCGTAGCGGTCCGACCGCCGTACGCTGGCCCCATGCGCCCGCTCACGGAGCCCGACCGTCCCGCACCGTCCTACCCGGACCATTGGGAGGCCGACGTCGTGCTGCGCGACGGCGGCACCGCGCGGCTGCGTCCGATCACCGCCGACGACGCCGACCGGCTGGTGAGCTTCTACGAGCGGGTGTCCGAGGAGTCCAAGTACTACCGCTTCTTCGCGCCCTACCCGCGGCTGTCCGCGCGGGACGTGCACCGCTTCACCCACCACGACTACGTGGACCGGGTAGGGCTCGCGGCGACCGTCGGCGGTGAGTTCATCGCGACCGTCCGCTACGACCGGATCGACGAACGCGGCCGGGCGGCCTCCGGGGACGCGGACAGCGCCGAGGTCGCCTTCCTGGTGGAGGACGCCCACCAGGGTCGGGGGCTCGCCTCGTCCCTGCTGGAGCACATCGCCGCCTGCGCCCGGGAACGCGGCATCCGCCGGTTCGCCGCCGAGGTCCTCCCGGCCAACGGCAAAATGATCAAGGTCTTTACGGACGCCGGGTACTCGCAGCGCCGCAGCTTCGCCGACGGGACCGTCCACCTCACCCTGGACCTGGAGCCCACCGCCGCGTCCCTGGAGGTCATGCAGGCGCGCGAGCAGCGTGCCGAGGCCAGTTCCGTCGGCCGGCTGCTCGCCCCGGGCAGCGTCGCCGTCGTCGGCGTCGGCCGACGCCCGGGTGGCGCCGGCCGCACCGTCGTGGAACGTCTCCGGGCCGGTGGCTTCACCGGCACCGTCCACGCGGTCAACAACGCGCTGCCCGACGGCAGCGCCGAACTGGGCGGCGCCCCCGCGCACCGCCGGGTCGCCGACATCGCCGAGCCGGTGGACCTCGCGGTGCTCGCCGTGCCAGCCGACCAACTCCCCGACGTCGTGGCCGAATGCGGCGAGCACGGGGTGCGCGGGCTGGTCGTCCTGGCGACCGAGCACTCCGCCGCACGACAGCGGTCCCTGGTCCGGCTGGCCCGCGCGCACGGCATGCGGCTCATCGGCCCCGGGGCCTTCGGGATCATCAACACCGATCCCGCGGTCCGGCTGAACGCCAGCCTCGGCCCCTACCTGCCCCGCCGGGGAGGCATCGGCCTGTTCACCCAGTCCGCGGCGATCGGCATCGCCGTCCTCGAGGAACTCGACCAGTGCGGAGCCGGGTTGAGCGACTTCGTCTCCGCCGGCGACCGTGCCGACGTCTCCGGGAACGACCTGTTGCAGCACTGGTACGAGGACGAGGACACCTCCGTCGTCCTGATGTACCTCGAATCCCTGGGCAACCCCAGGAAGTTCACCCGACTCGCCCGCCGCGCCGCGCTGGCCGGCCGGCCGGTCGTGGTCGTCCGGGGCGGACGCCACAGCGGGGGCGCCCCGCCCCGCGGTCACACCGTGCCCGTCGGGCGGACCCCCCACGCCACCGTCTCCGCGCTGCTGCGACAGGCCGGCGTCGTCGAGGCGGAGACCGTCACCGACCTCGTCGACACCGGCCTGTTCCTCGCGCGCCAGCCGCTGCCGCCCGGCGACCGCGTCGCCGTCGTCGGCAACGCCGAGTCCCTCGGCCTCGTCGCGCACGACGCCTGCCGCGCGCATCACCTGGAACCGCTGCCCTCCCGCGGCCTCGGGCCCGCAGCCCGGCCGGAGGACTTCCGCGCGGCCGTCGCCGAGGCGCTCGCCGACCCCGGCAGCGACGCCGTCCTCGTGACCGCCATCCCCACCGTCACCGAGGAGTCCACCGCCGGACCGGCCGGGTCCGGCCGCGCCGAGCACGTCGCGGCCCTCAGCGAGGCGCTGCGCGCTGCGGTCGCCGACGCCGGGGTCGGCAAGCCCGTCCTCGTCGCCCACCTGGCACTGGACGGTCTCGCCACCGAGCTGGCCACCCACGGCATCCCCGCCTACCCCTCCGCCGAGCGCGCGGTCCGCGCACTCGCCCAGGCAGCGCGCCACGCCGACTGGGTGCGTTCCGCCGGTGACTCCGGCCGCGTGCCGGAGTTCGACGACCTCGACGCCCCGGTGGCCACCGCCGTCCTCAACGCGGCGCTGGTGGGACGGCCGACCCCCGAGGGGCCCGCCGACGCGGCGGCCGGCGCGTCGGAGCTCCCCGCCGCCGACACGCAGGCGCTGCTCGGCGCCTACGGCATCACCGTCGTCCCCACGCTGCCCGCCCCCGACGAGGCGGCGGCCCGCCTCGCGGCCCGCCGCCTCGGCTACCCGGTGGCACTGAAGACGACGGCGCCGCACCTGCGGCACCGGCCGGACCTCGGCGGGGTCCGGCTGGACCTTGCCTCGGAGGACGAACTCGCCCGCGCGTACGCGGAACTCGGTGCCCAGCTCGGCGCGCCCGCCGAGCTGCTGCCGGTGGTCCAGCCGATGACCGCCCGGGGCGTCGACACCGTGGTGCGCGCGGCGACCGACCCTCTCACCGGCGCGGTGCTCTCCTTCGGGCTGGCCGGCCCGGCGTCGGAACTCCTCGGCGACGTGGCCCACCGGCTGCTCCCCGTCACGGACCGCGGCGCGGGCGAGCTGATCCGCTCCATCGGTGCCGCCCCCATGCTCTTCGGCTGGCGCGGCGCGCAACCCGTGGACACGGCCGCGCTGGAGGAGCTGCTCACCCGCCTCGGCCGACTGCTGGACGAGCACCCGCAGGTGGCGGCCGTGGAGCTGGAACCGGTCGTCGTCGCCGCGCGTGGCGTCCACGTGCTGGGCGCCACCGTCCGCGCCGCCCCGCCGCCGCCCCGATCCGGCTACGGCCCGCGCCGACTGCCCGCGTACTGAGCGGTCCGCCCGGGAGCTCGCGCCGGGCCGCCGCTGCCCGGCCGCGTCCACCTGCCGTCTCGACGGGCCGGGGGCGCGTCCACCTGCCGCGTCGACACGCCCCGGACCGACTCGCGGCCCGGTGGAGAGGGCGCCCCGCTGCCCCGCGGCCGAGCGCGGCCGACACCGCGAGCCGATCCGCCGCGGGGCCTCGAACACGATCCGGGACGCGACGCCGAGCCGGGAGGAGCCGCGCACCGCCCCCGCCGTCCGGGGCGTAGCCGGCCCGGTGGCCCCTTAGGATGGTGCGCATGGCGAAGACCGGTACCACCACTCAGGGGCTGCGGGCGGCGATCGAGCGCAGTGGTTACTACCCGGCGTTGGTCGCCGACGCCGTCGAGGCCGCCATCGGCCGTGAGGCAGTGGTCTCCTACCTGGTCCACCAGGAGACGACCTTCGACAGCGACGAGGTGCGCCGCCACATCACGGTGCTGGTGCTCACCGGAACCCGCTTCATCGTCAGCCACACCGACGAGCAGCCCGCCGACTCCACCGCGCCCGCCTCCTACGCCTCGACCTCCACGGAGTCGGTGCGCCTGTCGCGCATCTCCTCGGTCGTCGTCAGCAGGGTCGTCGCCGACCCCGAGTCCTACCGCCCCGGCACCCCGCCGCACGAGGTCGTCCTGACCGTGGGGTGGGGCGCGCTGTCCCGCATCGACATGGAGCCCGCCAGCTGCGGCGACCCCAACTGCGAGGCGGACCACGGCTACACCGGCTCGACCACCGCCGACGACCTCTCGCTGCGCATCAGCGAGGCGGGCGACGGGCCGGAGACCGTGCAGCAGACCCTGCGGTTCGCCCAGTCCCTCTCCGAGGCCACGGCGGTGTCCTCGAGGTGAGTCACCACCCCTCGGCGGCGGCGCTCGGGTCGGTCGATCCGGTTCCGCTGGACCCCAGGGATGCCCCCGTACCGGAGTACGGCACCGGGTCGCTCTCCGACCTGCTGCCCGCGATCACCGCCGGGTTCGGCATGCCCGCGAGCACCGGCCTGGTGCTGCCTCCCGCCGACCGCGTCTGCGTCTTCCTCGTGGACGGTCTCGGCTGGCACGCGCTGCGCGACCATCCCCACCTCGCCCCGTTCCTGACCTCCCTGCTGCCCACCTCGCGTGCCGGCGCGGGGGAGCCGCTGACCACCGGGTTCCCCTCCACCACCGCCGCTTCCCTGGCGTCGGTGGGGACGGGCCTGCCGCCCGGCGCCCACGGCCTGCCCGGCTACAAGGTCCTCGCCCCCGACACCGGCGTCCTGATGAACCAGCTGCGCTGGGAGCCGTGGACCGAACCCCGGGTCTGGCAGCCCCACCCCACGGTCTTCGCCCGCGCACACGCCGCCGGCGTGCACACCGCCCACGTGTCGGGGCCCCGCTTCGAGCGGACGCCCCTCACCCAGGTCGCCCTGACGGGCGGGCTGTGGACGGGCCGCGAGAACCCCGCGGCCCGGGTCGACGCGGCGGCGGCCCGCCTCGCCGAGGCCGACCGGGCGCTGGTGTACACCTACTACGCCGACCTCGACGGCAACGGCCACCGCCACGGCATCGACTCCCAGCAGTGGCGCGAGCAGCTCCGCCAGGTGGACGCCCTCGCCCGGCGGCTCGCCGAACAACTCCCGCCCCGGTCCGCGCTGTACATCACCGGCGACCACGGGATGGTCGACGTGCCGTTCACCGAGGAGTCCCGCTTCGACTTCGACGAGGACTGGGAACTCAGCGCGGGCGTGGCGCTGCTCGGCGGCGAGGGGCGTGCCCGCCACGTCTACGCGGTGCCCGGCGCGACCGCCGACGTCCACGCCGTCTGGCGGGACGTGCTCGCCGACGCCGCCTTCGTCGCGACCCGCGAGGAGGCCGTCGCACTCGGGTGGTTCGGTCCGCCCGGCGCGGTGGAGGACCGGGTGCTCCCACGCATCGGCGACGTCGTCGTCGCCATGACCGGCTACGCGGCGGTCGTCGCGACCCGGACCGAGCCCAACGAGTCGGCCCTGGTCGGCATGCACGGGTCGGTGACGCCGGCCGAACAGCTCGTCCCGCTCCTGGAGGTACGCACGTGACGGAGCCGATCCATGGCTGAACTCGCCTTTTTCTCCGGCACGATGGACTGCGGCAAGAGCACCCTCGCGCTCCAGATCCAGCACAACCGGTCGGCCCGCGGTCTCGTCGGGCTGATCTTCACCCGGAACGACAGAGCGGGGGAGGGACGGATCTCCTCCCGGCTCGGCCTGGTGAGCGAGGCCGTCGAGGCAGGGGAGGGATTCGACTTCCACCTTCATCTGGTGCGCTACCTGACCGCCGGGGGCAGGGCCGACTACGTCATCACCGACGAGTCGCAGTTCCTCTCCTCGGAGCAGGTCGACCAGTTGGCGCGCATCGTCGACGACCTGGGTATCGACGTGTACGCCTTCGGCATCACCACGGACTTCCGCACCCGGCTGTTCCCCGGTTCGCAGCGGCTCATCGAACTCGCCGACCGGGTGGAGACGCTCCAGGTGGAGGCGTTGTGCTGGTGCGGCGCCCGCGCCACCCACAACGCGCGGACCGTCGAGGGCCGCATGGTGGTCGAGGGCGCCCAGGTGGTCATCGGGGACATCGGGCAGGGTCCCGACGGCGGGAGCGAGACCGGGTACGAGGTGCTCTGCCGCCGCCACCACCGCCGGCGGCTCACCGCCGCCTCGGCCGGCGCGGGATCCATCGCACACGACACGCTGCCGCTCGACGCCGCGGTCCCAGCCCCGCGGCCGTGACCCCGCGGGGGCGCCGCACAGGCCCGGGCCGGCTCCGGTCGGTTCACCGGAGCCGGCCCGGACCTGTGCCCCGGATCTCCCGTCAGCCGGCCGGGCGCTGCTGGAGCAGCGCGAACGGCGCACCCTCGGGGTCGGTCGCCCGGACGAACCTGCCGATGGGCGTCTCTTCCGGCTCGGTGGTCTCACCGCCGAGTTCCCGCACCCGTGCCGCCGAGGCGTCCGCGTCCGGCACGGAGAAGTAGACCAGCCAGAAGGAGCCGCGGTCGTGCGGCAGCCGGCCGTCCACGCCGCGGATCCCGCACACCGGCCGGTCCCCCAGGTACAGAGTCAGCCGGTCGGCACCGGGCACGGTGCGTGCCGTCCGCGCCTCGTACCCGAACACCATCTGGTAGAACTTGCTCGCCCAGGTGGCGTCGGAGGTGATCAGCTCGGTCCAGACCGGCGCACCCGGTGACTGCCCGAAGGTGACGCCGCGTCCGGTCTCACCCAGTTGCCAGATACCGAAGCCCGCGCCCGCGATGTCCGCGGCGATCGCGGTGCGTCCGTCCTCCGCCGCGTCGAGCGGGCCCACCGCAACTGTTCCGCCGCACTCGCGGACGGTGTTCGCGGTCCGGTCGGCATCGAGTGCCGCGACGTGGGGCAGCCAGGAGGCGGGGCTGTCGAGCCTTCTCGCCGTCGCGTTGAGGCCGGCCACCGGCACGCCGTCGCGCAGCGCACGCACGTACGGGCCGAGAGTTCTCGGCCCCTGTTCGTATTCCCAGCCGAAGATCTCACCGTAGAACCGCTGCGCGGCAGGAAGATCATGGGCCATGAGACTTGCCCAGCAGGGCATTCCTGGCCCCGGCCGGGTCGTTGCGTCGGTCATCGTCGCCTCTCCTCGCCAAGCCTGAGGGGCCCGGGGCCACCGTCGTCCACGATGCCCAAGGCACTCAGTGTCGTACCTGCCCCCGGTGACCCCCGGTAAACGAGTGTGCGGGAAGCGCCGTCGCCGGGAATGCCGGGGACGGCCGACAATGGGCCCATGACAGCCATCATCTCCGCAGCCGACCTCATCAGCGAGCTGGACACGCGGCGGCCCCCGACGCTGCTCGACGTCCGCTGGCAACTGGGCGGCCCACCCGGCCGTCCTGTCTACGAGCAGGGCCACATCCCGGGAGCCGTCTACGTCGACCTGGACACGGAGCTGGCCGGCCCGGCGGGCCCGGCGGGCCGGCATCCCCTGCCGGACGTCGAGGAGTTCGGCGCGGCCATGCGGCGCGCGGGCGTCAGGGACGGCACGCCCGTCATCACCCTCGACGGCGGCCCCGGCTGGGGTGCCGCCCGGGCCTGGTGGCTCCTGCGGTGGGCCGGGCACCGCGACGTGCGGGTCCTCGACGGCGGCATGGCGGCCTGGCCGGGTGAGCTCACCACCGAGGAACCGCTGCCCGCGCCCGGTGACTTCCGACCCCGCCCCGGCTCGCTCCCCACCCTCGACGCCGAAGCCGCCGCGACGCTCGCCCGCTCCGGCCTCCTGCTCGATGCCCGAGCCGGGGAGCGCTACCGCGGCGAAGTCGAGCCCATCGACCCGGTCGGGGGCCACATCCCCGGCGCGCTGAGCGCCCCCACCGGCGAGAACACCGGGGAGGACGGGCTGCTGCGCCCCGCGGCCGAACTCCGTGCGCGGTTCGCGGAGCTCGGCGTCACCGAGGCCGCCACGACCGGCGTCTACTGCGGCTCGGGGGTGTCCGGCGCCCACCAGGTACTCGCCCTGGCCGCCGCCGGGTTCGACGCGGCGCTCTACCCGGGCTCCTGGAGCGAGTGGACCGCCGACCCCGACCGGCCCGTGGCCATCGGCCCCCACCCCGGCTGAGGCGCGCGACGGCCGGGCCGCGCCCCGAGGGGCACGGCCCGGCCGTCGGTCACTCGGGTTTGGAGCGCCGGGTTCCGAAGACGATCTCGTCCCAGCTGGGTACGGCCGCCCGTCGTCCGGGGCGGACGCCGTCCGCCTCGGCCTGCCGGTCCGTGGTGCCCGTCAGCCGGTCCCGGTGGCCCGCGACCGCCCTCGGCATCAGGACGTCGGCGTAGGCAGAACCGGCGCCCGCGGCCGGCCGCTCCTCGGCGGGCAGCAGCTCCGCCTCCTCGGGCTGGGCCACCTCGGCGGTCGGGGCGACGAGATCACCCCGGAAGGAGGGGACCGCCTCCAGCAGGCTGGTCAGTGAGTCCGGCTCGGCGGGTGCGCTGAGGCCGTCGCCCGGCGCGCGGCCGACCCGCTGTCGCCCGGCGTCCCCGTCCCGGGGCAGCCTGGCGATGCGCGGCACGAACGGGGTGCTCGGCTCCGGCGGCTCGTCGGTGTCGCCCAGCAGCGAGCGGGCGCCGTCGTCGGCGGCCTGCACCAGCCGCCTCGGCGGGTCGAACGTCCAGGTGGCCGACTGGGGTTCGCCGCCCGCCAGGAACACCAGCAGGACCTCCCAGACGCCGTCGTCCCGGCGCCAGCTGTCCCAGCGCACCGACTCCTTGGCCGCCCCGCGGGTCATCAGCCGTTCCGCGACGGCCTCGCCCAGCATCGGGCCCGCGGACTCACCGGGGCGCCGGACGGACGTCTTGCGGGCGCGTTCCGCCATGAAGGCACGCTCCGCCAGGACGGGCCCCTCGAACCGGCGGACGCGGTCCACCGGGATACCCGCGAGGTCCGCGACCTCCTCAGCGGTGGCCCCGGCCCGTATGCGCGCCTGGATGTCCCGGGGACGGAGGTTGTTCTCGACCTCGATCTGACCCAGACGGGCGCGGTCGTTGCGGACAGCGGCGCGTAGTCTCTCGTCGATCGGGAGTGTGTACTCCGTGTTGTCGGCAGCCTTCAGCACCAGTCGTGTGCCGTCGTTGCTGACGGCCACGACACGCAGTTCGGGCACGTGAACCTCCCGGGTGGTGCCGGCCGACGACTCCCCGTCGCTGCCCCAGTTGGGCGAATGTCTCCTGCCCGGGTGCAGCCTGCCACAACCACCCCGACGCAGCCGGTGTGTCGGGCCGCGCCCACAACCACCGCTGTGACACGGTGGCAACCCGGCCACATGCGGTGACCGGCGCGAACGAGGGCCCGAAACGGTCGTCGGCGGGCCGCAGCCAGGAGTTGACAGACTACTCCATTAGGGCCATCAGGGCGCGGAAGCGAGCCACGGAACTTCACCGCGCGGGCGCGACTTGACGCCCCGCCCGATCCGTCGGCGTGTCGCGTGCCGGCCCCGCCCGGAACCCCTCGGCCCTGCCGCGCCGCGTCGCCCCGGGCGCCGCCGACCCGGAGCGTGCGGGTGGGAGGATGGCCGGTATGTCGCAGCACCCCACCGACCCCGCCCCCTACGACGCGCTCCTGCTGCTCTCCTTCGGAGGGCCGGAGGGCCCCGACGACGTCGTCCCCTTCCTGGAGAACGTGACCCGGGGACGCGGCATCCCGCGCGAGCGGCTCGAGGAGGTGGGCGAGCACTACTACCTCTTCGACGGCGTCAGCCCGATCAACGAGCAGAACCGCCGCCTGCTCGACGCCATCCGCGCGGACCTCGCCGAGCACGGTGTCGATCTCCCCGTCCACTGGGGCAACCGCAACTGGCCGCCCTATGTCACCGACACCCTGCGGGAGATGACGAACGCGGGCCACCGCCGCGTCCTCACCCTCGTCACCTCGGCGTACTCCTCCTACTCCGGGTGCCGCCAGTACCGGGAGGACCTCGCGGCAGCCCGCGCGACGCTCGTCGCCGAGGGGCTCCGCCCGCCGCGGACCGACAAGCTGCGCGTCTACTACGACCACCCCGGGTTCCTGGACACCATGACCGACGGCGTCATCGCCGCGCTCGCGGAACTCCCCGCGGAGGTACGGGACAACGCCCACCTGGCCTTCTGCACCCACTCCATCCCGGTCAACGCCGCCGACACCTCAGGGCCGCCCACCGGGCACGGCGCCGGCGGCGCCTACGTCGCCCAGCACCTGGAGGCCGCGCGGCACATCGCCGATGCGGTCGCCGCCGCCACCGGCACCCGCCACCCCTGGGAACTCGTCTACCAGTCCCGCAGCGGACCGCCGCACATCCCGTGGCTGGAGCCCGACATCTGCGACCACCTCCGGACGCTCCGCGACAAGGACACCCCGGCCGTCGTCATGGTGCCCGTCGGTTTCGTCTCCGACCACATGGAGGTCCGCTACGACCTCGACACCGAGGCGATGGCGGTGGCCGCCGAGATCGGGCTGCCCGCCGTGCGGTCCGCCACCGTCGGCACCGATCCCCGGTTCGTGGCCGCCGTACGCGACCTCGTCCTGGAACGCGCCGCGACGGCCAGGGACGAGCACCCGGTCAGGTGCGCCCTCGGCGAGTCCGGGCCGTGGCACGACGTGTGCCCCGTCGGCTGCTGCCCCGGCCGAACCCCGCGCCCCGCCGCCGCAGGCGCGGACGGCACCTGAACCGTCCCCGGCCACCCCGTCCCGTGACGACGCGGGCCGACCACCACCACGCCGGACCGGACCGGACCGCCCGGCCGCCCCGACCCGCCGCCCGCGCC
>NZ_JAAVJB010000071.1 GCF_012034385.1 Streptomyces spiramenti | reverse complement strand
CCCTGGCCCCGAGGCCCGGCCACCGACGGCGAACGGCCGTTCTCCGACACGCTCGGCGTCGGAGAACGGCCGTTCCGCCGCTCACGGGGCAGGACGGCCGCGTTCCGCGACCGACGGTGGCAGTGCCGACCGGCCGCCCGTCAGGGGCGCCCGGCGGTCGGCCCGCCCGCTCGTCAGCCCCGGCCGTCGGCGGCAGCCGCCACGGCCTCCGCCACCGGGGTGTCGCCACCGACCAGCTCCAGCGTCAGACCGGCGGTCCCCGGAGCGTCCAGCAGCGCCACCAGCACGGCCGCCACGTCGTCACGGGTGACGTCGGAACGCCCCGTCGAGTCGGCCAGCGACACCAGCCCGGTGCCCGCGTCGTCGGTGAGGCGCCCCGGTCGCAGGATCGTGGTGTCCAGCCCCGACCGCGAGCGGATGTCCGCGTCCGCGGCGGCCTTGGCGCGCAGGTAGCCGGCGAAGACGGCGTCGGTCCCGGGCGGGGGCTCGCTGTCGGTGCCCATTGCCGACACGACCAGCATCCGCCGGACCCCGGCCTGTTCGGCCGCGTCCGCGAAGAGCACCGCGGCGGCGCGGTCGACCGTGTCCTTGCGGTCGGCGCCGCTGCCCGGCCCGGCACCGGCGGCGAACACCACGGCGTCCGCGCCCTCCAGGTGGCGTGCTACATCGGCCACGTCCGACGACTCCAGGTCGCAGACGACGGGCTCGGCGCCGAGGGCGAGGAGCGCCCCGGCCTGGGCTGGCTTGCGGATCAGACCGGCCACCTCGTCACCGCGTTCGGCGAGCAACTGCTCGACTCGGCGGGCGATCTGGCCATGTCCTCCGGCGATAACGGTACGCATGCCCCGACCGTACCGCCGCGGACCGCGCCGACCCGGGAGGACCGGCCGGGCCGGGCGCGCTGCCCGCCCACGTGGCCGCCACGGATCGAGGAGCGGCCCGGCGGCGCGGGCCGTGACGCCGCCCCGCAGGCCGGTCGGGACGCCTGGGCGGGAGGCCGCCGTCGGTGCCGGGGGATGGCCTCAGAGCGTTCTTGAGACACCACGTCGGGCCCGCGACCCCGGCTACGGCCATCTGCTGCGTTGTCGGCAACGCCCGACTACAACCCGGTGTGAGGGCGCCCCTCCGCCGTGCAGCTGACCGCATCCGACGCCGCGAGCCGATCCGACGCGGGTCCTCAGACGCGCTCTCAGCCGCCCGCCTGCCGGGGCACGCCCGGGGCCGCCGGCACAGCGGAGCCGCAGTACTCCCGGACCGCGCTCGTCCGGGCGACGACCCTCCCGCGGTGCACCACCACTCGGCTGTAGGCCAACGCCAGAGCTCCGCTCAGCGATTCGCCACGCACCGCCAGCAGCTCGGCCGGGTGCCCGGACTCGACCCGGACCGGCGGCAGCCCCATCGCCTCCCGAGCGCGGGCGGAGACCGCCTCGTACGCCCGCTCGGGGGTGACCTCGCCCAGCGAGGCCAGCAGGTAGGCCGCCTCCAACGGGTCGCCCCTGCCCACCGGGTTGGCGGCGTCGCGCAGCGCGCCGCTCCCGGCGGCGACGCGCACCCCGGCGGCGCCCAGCAGCCGCACCGGGGTGGCGCGACCGGCGGTGCGCACCCCGTCCGCGCGTGCGCAGCCGCCCTGGGGCAGCGCGACGACGGAGACGCCGCCGGCGGCCAGCCGCTCGGCGGTACGGCGCAGTACGTCGTTGGGGAGGAGCGAGAGCCCGGCGCAGGGACCGACCGCGACGCCATCGCGCAGGGAGCCCGCGGCGTCGGCGATCCGTGCGAGCGCGGCCGGGTCGTCGCCCTCGGCGTGGAGGTCGAGCCCCAGACCGTGCTCGGCGGCGACCTCGACCAGGTGACCGAGGAACCCCGCCGGCTCGGGGTCGTGCCCGGGGCTGCCGCCGAGCGCCGTGGTGCCCAGTGCCACGGCGTCGCGCAGCAGCGCCCGGTCGTCGGCGCCGGCGCGTCCGGTCAGGAACCGCGGCACGGCGACCACCTGGAGGTCGACGAGGCCGCGGAGTCCGCGCCGGGCGTCCAGCGCCGCCTCCAGCGAGGAGAGACCGCCCGTGCCGCCGATCCGGATGTGGGTGCGCTGGGCGGTCGCCCCGTGGCCGAGCTGCAGCAGTGCCGCCTCGGTCATCCGTCGTCGGACGGATACCGGGTCGCCGGGAGCGGGGCCGTCGCTCTCGGCGGTGAGGGCCGAGTCGTGGTGGGCGTGCGGTTCCGCCGGTGACGGCAGCAGCAGGTAGCCGGAGAGGTCGACCCGGGTCGTGCCCTCGGGCCCGCCGGGGGCGAGGCTGCCGGGCGTCCCCACCGCCTCCACCCGCCCCGCGCTGATCCTCACGTCCACGGTGCGGCCGTCGGCCAGGCGCGGCCCGGAGAGGACGAGGACGGTCGTGCCCCCGGTGTCGGCGTCGTGCGGCATCGGGCTCCTGCAAGTCGGTGCGGCTCGGGTGGTGCCGCCCGCGTGCGCGTTCGGCGCTCCGGCGGGTGGCGGTGGTGCGCCGGCGGGGCGCGCGCGACCGGTGGCGCCCTTGGAGCGCCGGTCGGACGGACTGGTGCGAGGGTACGGCGCCACAGCAGCCGCCCGTGCGCAGCAGGCGGAGGCAACCCAATAGTCGTACGACCTGATCGGTGCCTGGTCGGTTGCCTGCGGCTCGCCGCCCGTGCGGCGCGGCCTGCGCCTTCCCGAGGCGGCGGTGAGGGGCGGCGGTGAGGGGCGCCGGCGGAGGCCGGGCCGGGCCGCTCAGGTCGCCTCCCGCCCGGCCTTCGCGAGGGGCCGCCACGCCGGTCGGCGTGGGTGTGGCCGGGGCGCAGCACGGGGTGGCGCGGGGCCGTGGGGGAGGTGGGGTGACCGGCCCCGGTTTACGGATTTCGTCTTACGGCGCGGAACGTGTAATCTCTTCCTCGCTCGCCCCAATAGCTCAGTCGGTAGAGCGTCTCCATGGTAAGGAGAAGGTCAACGGTTCGATTCCGTTTTGGGGCTCTGAGGTGCGGTCATCCGCATCCTGGCGGCGTAGCTCAGTCGGTAGAGCAAACGGCTCATAATCGTTGTGTCACCGGTTCAAGTCCGGTCGCCGCTACTCATCGGTAGCCGATGCTGGGTTTTACGCCCCGATCGGCTACTGTCCCTGTGTTGAACCGTCCCGTCCGTCAAGGAGCACTCACGTGGCTGCCACCGACGTCCGCCCGAAGATCACGCTGGCCTGCGTGGAGTGCAAGGAGCGGAACTACATCACCCGTAAGAACCGGCGTAACGACCCCGACCGGCTCGAAATGAAGAAGCACTGCCCGCGCTGCAACTCGCACACGGCGCACCGCGAGACGCGCTGACCCGCATCTCGTGAACCACGCCGGCCGGTACCGGCGGGAGCGCTTCGGCACTTCCCGCCTCACCTCCGAGTCGGCGACGACGGGTAACCATCCCGTCAGATCATCGAACAGTCCGACGGCACTGTGTGTCCCGTCAGGTAGCTGTTGACCGTCGAGGCCGCTCCGTTCCGGAGCGGCCTCGCGTTCGTTCCCGGAGGTGTTCGCGCCCATGGCGCTCGACCAGTCCTACGTCGGACGCAGTTATCCGCCGAGCCGGCCGTATGAGGTCGCACGCGAGAAGATCCGCGAGTTCGCCGAGGCGGTGGGGGACGACAACCCCGTGTACACCGACCCGGAGACCGCGCGAGCACTCGGCCACCCCGACGTGCCCGCGCCTCCGACTTTCGTGTTCTCCATCACCTTCGCCGCGGCCGGCGACGTGATACGGGACCCGGAGCTCGGGCTCGACTACAGCCGCGTGGTGCACGGCGACCAGAAGTTCGCCTACTCGCGGCCGGTCCGCGCGGGGGACGTGCTGACGGTCACCTCGACCATCGAGTCGATCCGCAGCATGGCCGGCAACGACATCCTTGACGTCCGGGGTGACGTGCACGCAGCCGACGGCGAGCACGTGGTGACGGCGTACACGAAGCTGGTGGCGCGGGCCACCGAGGAGGGATGAGCGCGATGGCCGCCAGTGTCGCCTACGCCGACGTCGAGACCGGTACCGTCCTGCCGTCCCGGGAGTTCCCGGTGGACCGCGCCGCGCTTGTCCGGTACGCGGGTGCCTCCGGGGACTTCAACCCGATCCACTGGAACGAGCGGTTCGCCCGCGAGGTCGGCCTGCCCGACGTGATAGCGCACGGCATGTTCACCATGGCGGAGGCGATCCGCGTGGTGACGGACTGGGTCGGCGACCCCGGTGCGGTCGTCGAGTACGGGGTGCGCTTCATCAAGCCGGTCGTCGTGCCGGACGACGACAAGGGTGCCGTCATCGAGGTGTCGGGCAAGGTCGCCGTGAAACTCGACGACGAGGCGCGGACGGTGCGCGTGGATCTCACCGCGACCGCTGCCGGACAGAAGGTGCTGGGCATGGCCCGCGCGGTCGTCCGCCTCGCCTGATCCGCCTGGATACGGGCGCGCCCCACGGCTCCAGGGCCGTGGGGCGCGCCCGTCGTCCGTGCACGCCTCGGGGTTGACTAATTAGTGATTGATTACTAACTTCGCTGTCATGGCAGAGCGAAGCAGTCGGATGTCGGCGGAGGAGCGGCAGGAGGCCGTGGTGCGCGCGGCCCTCGCGGAGTTCGCGCGCGGCGGTTACGCCGGGACCTCCACCAGTGCGATCGCCCGGCGCGTCGGGGTCTCCCAGCCGTACCTCTTCCGGCTGTTCCCCGACAAGCGGGCCATCTTCCTCGCCGCCGCCGCGCGGTGCTGCGACCAGATCCGCGTCAGGTTGGCCGAGGCATCCGACGGGCTGGCGCCCGACGAGGCCGGTCGGGCGATGGGTGAGGCGTACGCGCAGCTCACCGCGGACCGGGAGCAGCTGCTCTTCCAGATGCAGATGTACGCGGCGGCCGGTGTGGCCGAGGAGTCCGGGGACCACGACTTCGCCGAGCAGCTCCGCCGGGGCTGGGGCGAGGTCTGGGACCTCGTCCACCTCCGGCTCGGGGCGGAGGACGGGCGGACGGTGGGCTTCATGGGTCAGGGCATGTTGATCAACGCGCTGCTCGCGCTCAACCTGCCCGCCGGTCATCGTGCGTGGAACGCCTGCGGGGCCGGACCCGAGGGTTCCTGACGACCTGACGACCTGACGGCCCGGAGCGGTGGCAGGTGCCTGACCGGGTGCAGGGGGCCGGTGGCGCATCACGCGTCTGACCCGTGTGAACTTTGGGTCCCGGCCCTACGTCCGGGGGCGCGATCGAGGCTCCGGGTCGTGATGCATCACTGTCGCGATTACCCGATTC
Source organism: Streptomyces spiramenti (assembly GCF_012034385.1). Classification (GTDB taxonomy): domain Bacteria; phylum Actinomycetota; class Actinomycetes; order Streptomycetales; family Streptomycetaceae; genus Streptomyces; species Streptomyces spiramenti. The sequence goes on along the minus strand of NZ_JAAVJB010000071.1, from coordinate 16,698 downwards.
CAGGCAACACCCCTCCGCCCTCAGCGTGATACACGGCAGGGCGCTTGCGACGACCGGGTGCCGCGCGTGCCTCCTGTCGTCCTCCGGGTGCGTGGCACTGCACGCCCAAAAAAGTTATTGATCAATCACTAATAGGAGGCGTTCGATGAGCGCCGCCCACCGACCAGGGAGCGACATCGTGACCGGTACCCCGAGCCCCGCGCCCGTTCCACCCCCGACCACCGGCCGGCCGGGGTGGACCCTCGCCGTCACCGGGGCCGCGACCTTCATGGCCGCCCTCGACAACCTGGTGGTCACGACCGCCCTGCCGGTCATCCGGGACGACCTCGGCGGGAGCCTGGCCGACCTGGGATGGATCGTCAACGCCTACACCCTGCCGTTCGCCTGCCTCCTGCTGCTCGCCGCCGCGCTCGGGGACCGGTACGGCCGGCGCCGGGTCTTCACTGTCGGCGTCGTGGTCTTCACCGCGGCCTCCGCCTGGGCCGCGCTCGCCGGAGGCACCGGCTCGCTCGTCGCCGCCCGGGCCTTGCAGGGCGTCGGGGCCGCGGTGCTGCTCCCGCTCAGCCTCACGCTGATATCCGCCGCCGTCCCCGCTGCCCGGCGTGGTGCGGCCTTCGGGATCTGGGGGGCGGTCAACGGCGTCGCGGTCGCGGGCGGGCCACTCGTCGGCGGGGTCGTCACCGAGCACCTGTCCTGGCAGTGGATCTTCTGGCTGAACGTCCCCGTGGGGCTCCTGCTGCTTCCGCTCATCCGCGTCGGCCTCGCCGAGAGCCACGGCCGTCGCCGCCGCCTCGACCTCGGCGGGGCCGCACTGGCCGGTGCCGGGCTGTTCGGGGCCGTCCTCGGGATCGTCCGCGGCCACGAGCACGGCTGGTCCACCCCCGGCAGTTGGGCGGCGCTCGCGGTGGGAGCCGCGCTGCTGGCCGCCTTCGTCCGCTGCGAGACGCGCGTTCCCGAGCCGATGCTGCCCATGCGGTTCTTCCGCTCCCGCACCTTCAGCGCACTCAACGGCGCGGGGCTGCTGATGTTCCTCGGCATGTTCGGGTCGATCTTCCTGCTGGCGCAGTTCTTCCAGATCGTCCAGGGGTACAGCCCCACGGAGGCCGGGCTGCGGGTGCTGCCGTGGACCGCGATGCCGATCGTCGTGGCACCCCTCGCCGGGGTGCTCACCGACCGGGTCGGAGGACGGCCCGTCATCGGCGGCGGGATGCTGCTGATGGCCGCGGGGCTCGCCCTGTTCGCCCTGGTCGCGGCACCCGACGCCCCCTACGCGGCCCTGGTGCCCGCCCTCGCGCTCTGCGGCCTCGGCATGGCGCTGTTCTTCGCCCCCACCGGCGCGATGGTCATGGGATCGGTGCCCGTGGCCGACCAGGGCATCGCCTCCGGCGTCAACAACTCGCTCCGGGAGGTCGGCGGCGCGCTCGGCATCGCCCTGCTCGCCTCGGTGTTCGCCGCCCGAGGCGGCTACGCCGACGGCCGGGAGTTCGTCGACGGGCTGGTGCCGGCGCTCTGGCTGGCGGTCGCCGCCCTGCTGCTGGCCGCGGCCCTCGTCCTCGCCCTCGTCGAACGCGGCCCCGCCGCCGCGGAGGGCCCCGCCGTCGGCCCGCACCACCCCGCCGGTCCGGGGGCGCGTCCCGGCGGCGGTATCACCGGCACGGGCGTGCGTGCCGCCGGGCACGGCCCGTCCGCGCCCACCCGCCGCTGAACCGGGCCGGCTACGGCCACGGCGCGGGGCGTACGGAGGTCGCGGGTACCGCGCGCCGTAGGCTGTGGGGCGTGCAGGAACTCCGTGACGCCCCCCTGGCCCCCCTCACCACCTTCCGACTCGGCGGACCGGCCCGCAGGCTGCTCACCGCCACCACCGAGGACGAGGTGACCGCCGCCGTCAGCGACGCCGACGAGCGCGGCGAGCCGCTGCTGCTGGTCGGCGGCGGCAGCAACCTGGTCATCGCCGACGAAGGCTTCGAGGGCACCGCGCTCCACATCGCGACCCGTGGTCTCACCCTCGACGGCACCCGCCTGGAGATCGCAGCCGGGGAGAACTGGTCCGCGACGGTCGCCCGCACCGTCGAGGCCGGACTCGCGGGAGTCGAGTGCCTCGCCGGCATCCCCGGTTCCGCCGGAGCGACGCCCATCCAGAACGTCGGTGCGTACGGTCAGGAGGTCGCCACCGTGGTGACCGAGGTCGTCGCCTGGGACCGCCGCGACCGGCGGACCGTGGTGCTCCCCGCCGCCGAGTGCGACTTCTCCTACCGGCACAGCCGCTTCAAGGCCGAACCCGAGCGCCACGTCGTCCTGCGGGTACGGATGGAGCTGGAGGACGCGGACGGCCTCTCGGCACCCTTGCGGTACGCCGAGACCGCGCGGGCCATGGGCGTGGAGACGGGCGACCGCGTTCCGCTCGCCGCCGCCCGGGAGACCGTGCTCAAGCTGCGCAGCGGCAAGGGCATGGTGCTCGACCCCGAGGACCACGACACCTGGTCCGCCGGGTCGTTCTTCACCAACCCGGTCCTCGACGACGACTCCTTCGCCGCCTTCCTCGCCCGGGCCGCCGAGCGGTTGGGGCCGGAGGCGACACCCCCCGGCTTTCCCGCCGGGGAGGGCCGCACCAAGACCTCCGCGGCCTGGCTGATCGACCGCGCCGGCTTCACCAAGGGGTACGGCGACGGCCCCGCCCGCATCTCGGGGAAGCACACCCTGGCGCTCACCAACCGGGGCACCGCGCGCACCGCCGACCTGCTCGCCCTCGCCCGCGAGGTCCGCGACGGCGTCCGCGACGCGTTCGGCATCACGCTGGTCAACGAGCCGGTCACCGTCGGCTGCTCGCTCTGACGGACCCCGCCCGATCCCCGCCGCACGTGCCGCGGGGGTCGGGCTCTTCGGTCGTCAGCCGGCCTCGGACCGGACCGCCGGGACGGCTGCCAGCCAGGAGTCCACGTCCGCGAGGACCTCCGCCAGGGTGTCCGCCGGCATCCGGGCCGCCCGCAGCGACTGCCGACCCAACTCCGCGAGCTCCTCGTCGGTGAACCCGTGGTGCTCCCGCGCGATCTCGTACTGCGCCGCCAGGCGCGACCCGAAGAGCAGCGGGTCGTCGGCGCCCAGCGCCATCGGCACCCCGGCGTCCCACAGCGCGCGCAGCGGCACGTCCTCCGGCTTCTCGTAGACGCCGAGCGCCACGTTGGAGGCCGGGCAGACCTCGCACGTCACCCCCGACTGCGCCAACCGCGCCAGCAGCCGCGGGTCCTCGGCGGCGCGGACCCCGTGGCCGATGCGGTCCGCCCGCAGGTCGTCCAAGCAGTCGCGGACGCTGGAGGCACCCGACAGCTCGCCGCCGTGCGGCGCCGCGATCAGTCCGCCCTCCCGGGCGATGGCGAAGGCGCGGTCGAAGTCGCGGGCGAAGCCGCGCCGTTCGTCGTTGGAGAGCCCGAAGCCGATGACCCCGCGGTCCGCGAACCGCACCGCGAGCCGGGCCAGGGTCCGCGCGTCCAGCGGGTGCTTCATGCGGTTGGCCGCGACCAGCAGCCGGATCGGCAACCCCGTCTCCGCGGTGGCGCGCTCCACCGAGTCCAGGATGACCTCCAGCGCCGGGATCAGCCCGCCCAGGCGCGGCGCGTAGGAGGTCGGGTCCACCTGTATCTCCAGCCAGCGGGAACCGTCGGCCACATCCTCCTGCGCCGTCTCGCGCACCAGCCGCTGGATGTCCTCCGGCTCCCGCAGGCAGGACCGCGCCATGTCGTACAGGCGCTGGAAACGGAACCAGCCGCGCTCGTCGGTGGCCCGCAGCTTCGGGGGCTCCCCGCCCCTGAGCGCCTCCGGGAGGTGCACGCCGTACTTGTCCGCCAGCTCCAGCAGCGTTCCGGACCGCATGGAGCCGGTGAAGTGCAGGTGCAGATGGGCCTTCGGCAACAGCCGGACATCTCGAACACTCGCCATTGGGAGATGGTGCCGCATCCACCCTTCCCGGCGGTAATCCACCCACCCGCGCCCCACCCGGCCCCGTGCCCCGCCGCCCTCCCACGGAGACGGCGACGGGCCGTCCTCCCCGAGGGAGGACGGCCCGTCGCCGGCGGGTCGGACCGGGTCAGCCCCGGGCCTCGCCCAGCAGCTTCTGGAGACGCGAGACGCCCTCGGTCAGGTCCTCGTCGCCCAGCGCGTAGGAGAGCCGCAGGTAGCCGGGGGTGCCGAACGCCTCACCCGGGACCACCGCCACCTCGACCTCGTCCAGGATGATCTCCGCCAGCTCGACGCTGGTGGTGGCGCGACGGCCGCGGATCTCCTTGCCGAGCAGCGCCTTCACCGACGGGTAGGCGTAGAACGCGCCCTCCGGCTCGGGGCACTCCACACCCGGGATCTCGTTCAGCATCCGCACGATGGTGCGCCGCCGCCGGTCGAACGCCTTTCGCATCTCCGCGACGGCGTCCAGCTCGCCGGAGACCGCGGCCAGCGCCGCGATCTGGGCGACGTTGCTGACGTTGGAGGTGGCGTGGGACTGGAGGTTGGTCGCCGCCTTGACGACGTCCTTGGGCCCGATGAGCCACCCGACGCGCCAGCCGGTCATCGCGTAGGTCTTCGCCACACCGTTGACCACGATGCAGCGGTCCGCCAGCTCGGGCACCTCGACCGGCAGCGAGCTGAACTCGGCGTCCCCGTAGACCAGGTGTTCGTAGATCTCGTCGGTGAGCACCCACAGGCCGTGCTCCGCCGCCCACAGGCCGATCTCACGGACCTGCTCGCGGGTGTACACGGCGCCGGTCGGGTTGGACGGCGAGACGAACAGCACCACCTTGGTGTTCGGGGTGCGGGCGGCCTCCAGCTGCTCCACGCTTACCCGGTAGCCGGTGGTCTCGTCGGCAACGACCTCCACCGGGACACCGCCGGCCAGCCGGATCGACTCGGGGTAGGTCGTCCAGTAGGGAGCGGGGACGATGACCTCGTCGCCCGGGTCGAGGATCGCGGCGAACGCCTGGTAGATGGCCTGCTTGCCACCGTTGGTGACCAGGACCTGCGCGGGCTCGACCTCGTAGCCGGAGTCGCGCAGCGTCTTGGCGGCGATCGCGGCCTTCAGGTCGGGGAGCCCGCCGGCGGGGGTGTAGCGGTGGTACCGGGGGTCGCGGGCGGCCTGGACCGCCGCGTCGACGATGTAGTCCGGGGTCGGGAAGTCCGGTTCGCCGGCGCCGAACCCGATCACCGGACGGCCGGTGGCCTTGAGGGCCTTGGCCTTGGCGTCCACGGCGAGGGTGGCGGACTCGGAGATGGCGCCGACGCGTGCCGAGACACGGCGCTGCGTGGGCGGGGTGGCGGACTGTGCGGATGGCGTCTCGGAACTCATACCCGGCATCGTTGCAGAACACGCCCGTCCGCGGCACTGAGGTGCCCGTACTGCGGACCTCACCGTCCGGTCGGTGACACGCGGCCGTGGGACAGTGCCGGCCGGGGAGCGGCGCCGGGGCCCGCGAGGCCGCGGTGCCCGCGCCACCCGGCCCCGCCGCGGGGCAACGGCGACCCCGAAGAGGACTGCGCCCGGTACCCGTTCGACGTCGGGCGGTATCAGCGCGTACACTCTCGTCTCGTTGGTCGCAGCCCGCTCCGATCGGATGGCGTCTCGCCTCTCCGGACGGATCGTGTAACTTTGGTCGCGGCAACAAAGGGTCGTAGCTCAATTGGTAGAGCACTGGTCTCCAAAACCAGCGGTTGGGGGTTCAAGTCCCTCCGGCCCTGCTGCACACTGTGAAAGCCGCCCGGCTTGGGCCGGGCGGCTATGACCATGACCGGGATCGGGTGAGGACGAGTGGCTGGAATCGCGGACTCCGTCGAGGCGCCGGAGCCCCGGGGGGAAGGCACCGGTCGCCGCGGGAAGCGCGGCAAGCGCGGCCCGCTGGGGCGACTCGCGCTCTTCTACCGCCAGGTCATCGCGGAACTCCGCAAGGTCGTCTGGCCGACCCGCCGCCAGCTGACCACCTACACGGTCGCGGTCATCGCGTTCGTGCTGGTGATGATCGCGCTCCTGTCTGTGCTTGACTGGGGATTCACCCGAGTCATCGACTACGTCTTCGGCTGACCCGCCCCCGGCGAGGTGGGCAGGGCGTATCCGTACATCGCGGGACAGTCCACCGACGTGAAGCCAGGAAGAAGCAGCTACCGTGTCTGACCCGAACCCGAACGACGCCGCCGCGCCCGCCCAGGACGACGGCACCGCGCGCGACATCATCGAGGCCGCGGACACCGTGGACCCGACCGAGGCCGCTGACGAGGTCGACGGCACCTTCGCGGAGGAGGTCGCCGCCAAGGTGGAGGGTGGCGCAGCCGCCGAGACCGCCGAGGACGAGACCGCTCGGGAGTTGGCCGGCTACGCCGAGGTCGCGGGCGACACCGACGAGGACGACGAGCAGGTCGTGGGCGACACCGCCGCTGACGCCGTCGCCGAGGTCGAGGCCCAGGAGGCCGAGGTCGAGCAGGCCGTCGACCCGGTTGCCGCGCTCCGTGAGGAACTGCGTGTCCTCCCCGGCGAGTGGTACGTCGTCCACACTTACGCGGGTTACGAGAACCGCGTGAAGACCAACCTGGAGCAGCGCGCCGTCTCCCTCAACGTCGAGGACTTCATCTTCCAGGTGGAGGTCCCGACCGAAGAGGTCGTGCAGATCAAGAACGGCGACCGCCGCACCGTCAAGCAGAACAAGCTGCCCAGCTACGTGCTGGTCCGCATGGACCTCACCAACGAGTCCTGGGGCGTCGTCCGCAACACGCCCGGGGTCACGGGCTTCGTCGGCAACGCCTACGACCCGTACCCGCTGACGCTGGACGAGATCGTCAAGATGCTCGCCCCCGAGGCCGAGCAGAAGGCCGCCGCCGAGGCGGGCGGCCCCGGCGCCTCCGCCGCGACCCGCCGCGTCGAGGTCCAGGTCCTGGACTTCGAGGTCGGCGACTCGGTCACCGTCACCGACGGCCCGTTCGCGACGCTGCAGGCCACCATCAACGAGATCAACGCCGACTCCAAGAAGGTCAAGGGCCTCGTGGAGATCTTCGGTCGCGAGACCCCGGTCGAGCTCAGCTTCGACCAGATCACCAAGAACTGATCGCCCCAGCGGGCCGAGACGCCCCCGCACCGCCGGACACCGGTGGCGCGGGGGCGTTCTTCGTTGCGGCGGGGCGCCCCGGGCTGTCGCCGGTCGGCCCCCGGGCCGTACCCGGGCCGCCCCGGGCGGCGACCGGCGACATCGGCGGGAGCCTGCCGGGCGCCAACAGCGGTACGGCGCACGGCGGTTGCCGAACCCCCGCCGGTCACTCCGCGTCACCGCCGTCGCTCCGGTCATCACCCCGCCCGGCGGCCCCTGACCGTCCGTCGCGCCAGCCCGGCGGCGCACCGCACCCGGGTGGCGCCGAGCGGGGGCCGGGAGCCCCGGACCACGGTTAGTCTGGGCTCATGCGCGCGCTGATAGTGGAGAACGACGACAGGGTCGCGCGCGCCCTGAGCCGCACCCTGCGGGGTGACGGCTACGACGTGGAGCGCGCGCGCAGTGTCGAGGAGGCGGGTCGGGCGATCACCGCCGGTGACTTCGCCATCGCCCTGGTCGACCTCGGTCTCGACGACGGCGACGGCGTGGACGTCATCCGGTTGCTCCGCGACCACCCCTCCACCGGCGTCATCGCGGTCACCGCCCGCGGCGAGCAGGCCAACCGGGTGCGGGGGCTGCGGGCCGGGGCGGACGACTACCTGGTGAAGCCGTTCGGGGTCGCCGAACTGCTCGCCCGGATCGAGGCGGTCACCCGCCGGCTGCGCGTGGGGCACACCGTCGCCGCCGCCCGCGGCTCGATCCGCCACGGCGAACTGGTCATCGACCAGGACCGCCACGAGGTGGCCCACCACGGCGAACTGCTCCACCTCACCCGCAAGGAGTTCGACATCCTGGTGCTCCTCGCCCGGAACGTCGGGGCGGTCGTGGAACGCGACCGCATCCTCGACCAGGTCTGGCAGTCCACCTGGGAGGGCAGCAGCCGCACGCTCGACACCCACATGACCTCGCTGCGGGCGAAGCTGGGGCCGTCAGCCGCGATCGCCACCGTGCGCGGGGTCGGCTACCGGCTGGAGCCCGCGCAGAGCGCGGTCGGGTAGCCCGTGCGCCGGCGCATCGTCATCGCGCTGCTCCCGCTGCTCGCCCTGCTGGTGGTGGGTGTGGGCATCTCGTACACGGTGATCGTCAGTGAGCGCTCCACCCAGCGGGTCTTCATCGACCGCAGCGGTGACGCGGTGCGGTTCGCGACGCTGGCCGAGGCCGCGCTCATCTCCGGCGACACCTCCCGACTCCACGCGGAGCTCGACGCCTACCAGGAGCTGTACTCCTCTCCGGTCTGGGTGCTGGGGCTCGACGGCAGCCTGCTGCACGACCCCGGTGAGCCGCTCCCCAGGGACGAGGCGGTCGACGACCACGTGCAGCGCGCCTTCGCCGGCAGCCGGATCGGGGAGGCGCGGACGGTCTGGCCGTGGATGCCCGCGCCGCTGCGGGTGGTCGAGCCGGTCGGCCGGGACTCGCAGGTGACCGCGGTGGTGGTGATCGAGGCGCCCACCGACGTGTTGCGGGAGACGACCGTGAGGCAGTGGGGCGTCGGGGCGGTGCTGCTCCTGCTGCCGGTGGCCGCACTGATGGCCGCACTGTGGCCGCTGAGCCGCTGGATCCTCCGGCCGGTCCGCGACCTGGAGCGCATCGCCGCCGACGTGCGCGGTGGTGAGTTGGGGGCGCGCGCCGCGGTGGCCCACGGCCCTCCCGAGCTGCGAGGGCTCGCCTCCTCCTTCAATGCCACGGTGGAGACGGTGCAGCGCACCCTGGAACGCCAGCGGATGTTCGTGGCGGACGCCGCACACCAGCTCCGCAACCCGCTGGCGAGCCTGCGGCTGTCGGTCGAGAACCTGCGCCCCTGGGCCAAGGACCCCGACGCGAGAGAAGCCGTCGAGGAGGCGGTGGACGGTGCCGAGCAGATGAGCCAGATGTTCGAGGCGATGCTCGCCGCCACGGCCACCGCCAGCCAGGAACGGGTCAGCGACAGCGAGGCGTGGACCCTCGCCAGGGTGTTCGAGACCGGCCGGCCGCGGTGGGAGCAGGTCACCGCCGAGCACGGCCTGGCCCTCCGGGTGGAGGACCCGGAGCCCGGGTTGGTGCTGCGGCAGCCGCCCGGCGGACTGGTGGCCGTCCTCGGTGAACTGGTGGAGAACGCGGCGCGCCTCTCCGGCGGGACCACCGTCACCGTCACGTCCGGCGCTCCGGACGAGGACGACCGGGCCGACGTGGTCATCGCCGACGACGGCACCGGCCTCACCGCCGAGGAGCGCGAGTCCGCCCGCGGCAGGTTCTGGCGCGCGCAGCGCCACCAGAACGTCCGCGGCACCGGGCTGGGGCTGGCGATCATCCACGACGTGGTGGAGGACGTCGGCGGTGAGGTGCTGCTGGCGGCCAACACCCCCACCGGCCTGCGGGTGACCGTCCGGCTCCCGGTCGCGGGCACCGGCTGACCGACGGTCGTGAGGTACCGGCCGACCGGCGGCGCGCAACCCACCGGCTCACCCGGCGGCCCGCCCGCATCGGGCAGCCGGCGCGCCGGGTCAGCCCATCGTCTTCTGCCCGTCCAGGGCCTCCCGGATGATGTCGGCGTGGCCCGCGTGCTGCGTCGTCTCCGCCAGCACGTGCACCAGCACCCGCCGCGCCGACCAGCTTGCACCGGCCTCGAACCAGGGCGCCTCCGGCAGCGCACGCGCCGCGGAGAGGTCCTCCAGCGATCCGAAGACCTCCGCCGTCCGCTCCGCGACGGCCTCGTAGTCGGCGAGCACCCCCGCGAGGGTCTCGCCCGGCAGCAGCCGGAAGGCGTCGCCCCACGCGGCGAGGTCCGCCTCCGTCATCTCCGAGAAGTTGCCGATCGCGCCGGCGCCCTCCAGGACGAACGCGGTCCAGCCCCGCTCCACCCCCGCGACGTGCTTGACCACGCCGGCCAGCGACAGCTCGCTCACAGTGGTGCGGCGCGTCGCCTGCTCGTCGTCGAGCCCCTGCACAGTGCGCAGCAGCAGGCCGCGGTGGTGGGCGAGGGCGGAGAGGAGGTCCGTCGCCTCGTCGTGGGCCGACCCCGCGGGCGTCGCGCCGCCGGTCGCGCTCCCGGTCGTGTCGTCGATCGACCGCTCGGGTGTGGAAAGCATCGAAATCCTCCTGTGCTGGTTCCCCCGCGGCGGTTCCCGCCCGGGTGTCTCCGACGCTAGGGGCCCTTCCGGCCGGTATCCGGCCGGAAGGCGCGCGAGAATCACAGCCATGGCGGACACCGGATCAAGGACCCTGCGGCTGCTGTCCCTCCTCCAGAGCCACCGGCACTGGAGCGGGGACGAACTCGCGACGCGGCTCGGTGTCTCGGCCCGCACCCTGCGCCGCGACGTCGACCGGCTGCGCACCCTCGGCTACCCGGTCACCGCCCACCGCGGCACGGACGGCGGCTACCAGCTCGCGGCCGGCGCGACGCTGCCGCCGCTGGTCATGGACGACGAGGAGGCGGTGGCACTGGTCGTCGGCCTCCAGGCAGCCACCCGCATCGGCGCCGTGGCGGGCGCGGGCGAGGCGTCGGCCCGGGTGCTGTCGACGGTGCTGCGGGTCATGCCCACCCGGCTGCGCCGCCGCGCCGAGGCGCTGAGCAGCGTCACCGACTCCGCCGGCTGGTGGCGGGACACAGCCGATGGGGGAGTGGAACCGGGGGTGCTGGTGGTGCTCGCCCCGGCCTGCCGGGACGGCGAGACGGTGCGGTGCGGCTACGAGGCTGCCGACGGCGCCCGCACCGAACGCCATCTGGAACCGCACCGCCTCGTCTGCCTGGGCAGGCGCTGGTACCTGGTCGCCTACGACCTGACGCGGCAGGACTGGCGCTCGCTGCGCGTGGACCGCCTCCACGACCCGCGGACCACCGGGGAGCGGTTCCGGCACCGCCGGGTGCCGGGCGGCGACCCGGCCGCCTGGGTCCGCGAACGCGTCGGCGGCGCGCCGCGCCGCCACCGGGTCGAGGCACTGATCGCCGCGCCGCCCGCGACCGTGCGGTCGCGCACGGGCGACTGGGCGACGATCGAGGCCACCGACGACCCCGGTCAGAGCCGGTTGCGGATGAACGCCGACGACCTCACCTGGCCTGCCGTCGCCCTGGCCACGGTCGACGCGGACATCCGGGTGCTGCACCCGCCCGAGCTGCGGGAACTCCTCCACCGCTGGGCCGACCGGCTGCACCGGGCCTGACACCGCGAGGCCGCGCCGCTCGGCGGGGGCTCAGGGTTTGGCGTCGCGGAACCAGCGCGCCGCGCCCGGGTGCAGCGGGATCGGCGCCGTGGCGGCGGCCGTACGGGGGTTGATCTGGTACGCCTCGGGGCGCGTCCGCGCCAGCCGCCCGGCGCCCCGGACCGTGGTGCCGGTCAACGTCGTCGCCACGTCGTCGGGGAAGTCCCGCCGCACGGCGAGCAGCGTCGGCACCGCGAGGGTGCGGGTGGTCGCCACCCCGGGGTAGACGGTGCTGGCGATCGTCACCGGCAGATACTCGCCGGGGTGCGCCCGCTGTATCGCCTCCGCCTCCGCGCCCAGGTCCACGAAGTGGATGTCCGGGTCCTGGTCCAGCAGCCAGGCGATGGCCGGCGTCGGCATCGCGGTCAGCGAGGCGACCGCGTCCACCTCGCCCGCGACCAGCGCCCGCGCCGCCTCCTTCTGCCCCAGGTCCAGCTCCTCCACCTCCACTCCGGCGGCGGCCAGCATCCGTCCACCGGTGAAGCGCGTGCCGGAGCCGGGAAGCCCCATCGCGACGGGCCGACCGGCGAGGTCCTGGAGCGTGCGGACCCCGCTGTCCCGCAGCGTCACCAGGTGCACCACGGAGTCGAAGATCCGGAGAAGCGCGGGCGTCTCCTCCTTGTGGGAGAGCAGCACGTCGACGTTGGCGTAGGCGAGGTCCACCTCGTCGGAGAGCAGCATCCGCACGTTGTCGACCGACGCCTCGGTGAAGACGACCTCCACCGCGCGGCGCCCCAGCGTCTCGTTCCACAGCGCCGTCAGCGCCGCGCCGGACTCACGGTACGTAGCGCCCTCGGGCCCGGTCGCCAGGCGCAGGCCGCTGACATCGGGGGAGGGGGAGGTGTCGCACGCACTGAGAGCGACGACGCCGACGCCTGCCGCCAACAGTGCGCGCCGGGAGAGCTCGCGCGCCGGCGCCAATGTCAGATCAACCCCAATTTCTGCCCGGTTTCGTTGCTGTAACGCGCACTCACTATCAGTGTGATGCGACCCACAAGATAGCAGTCAGAGGGATGGACGACCCATGACGAGTACGCCGACGACGTCGACGGTGAAAAAGAAGAAGAAGCCGATATACAGCCACCTGTACTTCTGGGTGCTGGTCGGGATCACGATCGGAATCGTCATCGGCCTCGCGGCGCCGGGTGTCGGCTCCGAGATGAAGTGGCTCGCCGATCTCTTCATCAAGCTGGTCAAGGTCGTCATCGCGCCGACCATCTTCGCGACCGTCGTCGTCGGCATCGCCGGAATGGGCAACCTGGCCAAGGCCGGCGGTCTCGCCCTCAAGACGGTGCTGTACTTCAACATCACCACCGTCTTCGCACTGGCCATCGGCCTCGTCGTGATCAACGTGTGGCAGCCGGGTGCCGGCCTGGGCTACGACATCGACTCGTTCGACACCTCCGCCGCCGACGGCGCCATCGCCTCCGCGGGTGAGGCCGACGCCGGCTTCACCGGCTTCCTCCTCGGCCTGGTGCCGACCTCCTTCGCCAGCGCCTTCGTCGACGGCCAGCTGCTCCAGGTCCTGCTGCTCGCGATCCTCGTCGCCTGCGCCCTGACCATGCTCGGCGCCCGCGCCGAGGGCATGGTCCGCGGCCTGGACACCTTCGCCAAGGTCATGTTCGGCGTCATCAAGCTCGTCATGTGGGTCGCCCCGCTGGGCGCCATGGGCGGTATCGCCTTCACCATCGGTGAGCACGGCAGCGCGATCCTCGGCTCGCTCGCCTCGTTCATGGTGTCCTTCTGGGTCACCTGTCTGCTCTTCATCTTCCTGGTGCTGGGCCCGATCTGTTACGCCACCGGCTTCAGCATCATCAAGTACATCCGCTTCATCAAGGACGAACTGCTGATCGTCCTCGGCACCTCCTCCTCCGAGACCGTGCTCCCCCGCATGCTCACCAAGCTGGAGGCCGCCGGCACCCCGAAGCACGTCGTCGGCATGACGATCCCGACCGGGTACTCCTTCAACCTGGACGGCACCGCCATCTACATGTCGATGGGCGCCCTCTTCATCGCCCAGGCCTTCGGCGTCGACGTCTCCATCTGGACGCAGATCGGCCTGCTGGTCTTCATGCTGATCTCCTCCAACGGTGCCGCCGGTGTCTCCGGCGCCGGCCTGGTCACCCTGGCCGCCTCCCTGGCCGCCTTCGACTCGGTCATCCCCGTCGCCGGTATCGCGCTCATCGTCGGCATCGACCGCTTCATGAGCGAGGGCCGCGCCCTGACCAACCTCACGGGCAACGGCATCGGCACACTCGCCATCGCCCGCTGGACGGGCGACCTCGACCGAGACCGCCTGAAGTACGTCCTGGACAACCCCGACACCGTCGACGTGGACGCGCTGATGAAGGCCGAGGCCGAGGCCGGGATGAGCGAGATCAACGAGGGCGAGAAGTCCCGAGACGCCCTGGCCACCGACCCCGCCAACCAGGACGGCGCCGACACCGACGCCGACCGTGACGGGAAGACCCCGGAGGAAGCCGCCGGCAGCTCCCGCACGTGACGCCCGGCGGGCTTCCCGCCGACCACGTCCCGCCGTGCCCGGCGCGCTACATTCCGACTGTGGAACTCAGACAGCTGGAGCACTTCGTCGCGGTCTGCGAGGAGCACCACTTCACCCGCGCCGCCCACCGGCTGCGGATCGCCCAGTCCGGGCTCTCCGCCTCGATCAAGTCGCTGGAGACGGACCTCGGCACCCCGCTCTTCGTCCGCACCACCCGCAGCGTCCGGCTCACCGACGCGGGCCGGGCCCTGCTCGGCGAGGCCCGCCGCACCCTGGAGTCCGCCTCCGCCGCCCGCGACGCGGTCGCCGCGGTGCAGGGCCTGGTCACCGGCAGCCTCGCCCTCGGCACCGAGCAGTGCATGGGCATCGTCGAACCCGCGGAACTCCTCGCCGACCTGCGCCGCCGCCACCCCGGCGTCACCGTCCGCATGGTCCAGGACGGCTCCGACGCCCTGGTCGCCGGCGTCCGCGACGGCCGCCTCGACCTGGCGTTCGTCGTGCACGACGGCACCGAGGAGGGCGTCACCGTCCGCCCCGTCGCCCGAGAGCCGCTGATGCTGCTCTGCGCCCCCGGCCATCCGGTCGCCGACGGCGGCCCCCGCGCCCCCGCCGACCTCGCCGGCGAGGACTTCGTGGACCTGCACCCCGGCTGGGGCGCCCGGCGCGCCGCCGGCGCGGCCTTCGCCGCCGACGGCGTGGAGCGCGAGGTCGCCCTCCAGGTCAACGACGTCTACACCCTGCTGGAACTCGTCCACCGCGGCATGGGCGTCGCGGTCGTGCCGCGCCCCGTCACCCGGAAGCAGGCCGCCGCAGGGCTGACCGCCGTCCCGCTCCGGACCGACGTCACCTGGGCCGTCGGGATCGCCCTCCCCGCCACCGGCCCTCCCTCCCCGGCAGCCCGCGCCCTGCTGGAGTCGATTCAGCACCCGGCGCGATGAATCCCATCGGTCCCGGACGTTGGACGTGCCGTTCCGGGGGAACCAGAGTGGGCAGCACGCGGCGGGGCGGACGCTGATCCGCACCGCCGGTTGTCCACACCTGTGAGAAGGGCAGTTCGGTATGGCGCAGACAGTGCGCGGGGTGATCGCTCGCGGCAAGGGGCTCCCGGTGGAGCTGACCGACATCGTGGTGCCCGACCCCGGACCCGGTGACGCGGTGGTCCGCATCCAGGCATGCGGGGTGTGTCACACCGACTACCACTACCGCGAGGGCGGCATCTCCGACGACTACCCCTTCCTCCTCGGCCACGAGGCCGCCGGCATCGTGGAGTCCGTCGGTGACGGGGTCACCGACGTGGCGCCCGGCGACTTCGTCGTCCTCAACTGGCGCGCGGTCTGCGGCAGCTGCCGAGCCTGCAAGCGGGGCCGTCCCCAGTACTGCTTCGACACCCACAACGCGTCGAAGAAGATGACCCTCACCGACGGCACCGAACTGGAGCCCGCCCTCGGCATCGGCGCCTTCGCGGACAAGACCCTGGTCGCCGCCGGCCAGTGCACCAAGGTGGATCCCGCCGCCCGCGCGGCGGCCGTCGGCCTGCTGGGCTGCGGCGTGATGGCCGGCCTCGGCGCTGCCGTCAACACCGGCAACATCGGTCGCGGCGACACCGTGGCCGTCATCGGCTGCGGCGGCGTGGGCTGTGCCGCCGTCGCGGGTGCCCGGCTCGCCGGCGCCGCCAAGATCATCGCGGTGGACATCGACGCCGCCAAGCTGGACACCGCCCGGTCCATCGGCGCCACCCACACCGTGAACTCGCGCGAGACCGACCCGGTCGAGGCCATCCGCGAGCTCACCGGCGGCTTCGGCGCCGACGTCGTCATCGAGGCCGTCGGCCGTCCCGAGACCTACAAGCAGGCGTTCTACGCCCGCGACCTCGCCGGCACCGTCGTCCTGGTGGGCGTCCCCACCCCGGAGATGACGCTGGAACTGCCGCTGCTCGACGTCTTCGGACGCGGCGGCGCGCTCAAGTCGTCCTGGTACGGCGACTGCCTGCCCTCGCGCGACTTCCCCGTCCTGACCGACCTCTACCTGCAGGGCCGGCTCGACCTCGACGCCTTCGTCACCGAGACGATCGGCATCGACGCCGTCGAAGCCGCGTTCCACCGCATGGAGAAGGGTGAGGTGCTCCGCTCCGTGGTCGAGCTGTGAGCACCGCGCGCATCGACCACCTGGTCACCTCCGGAACCTTCTCCCTCGACGGCGGCACCTGGGAGGTGGACAACAACGTGTGGATCGTCGGTGACGACCACGAGGCGGTCGTCATCGACGCCGCCCATGACGCCGACGCCATCGTCGCCGCGCTGGGCGGGCGGCGGCTGGTCGCCGTCGTCTCCACCCACGCCCACGACGACCACGTGGACGCCGCCCCGGCGCTCGCCGAGCGGACCGGGGCACCGATCCTGCTGCACCCGGCCGACCGCGAGCTGTGGGACCGCACCCACCCCGACCGCGCGCCCGACGGCGAACTGGCCGACGGCCAGGTGCTGACGGTCGCCGGCGTCGAACTGCAGCAGATCCACACCCCGGGCCACAGCCCCGGCGGGGTCTGCCTGTACGCCCCGGCACTCGGCACGGTCTTCACCGGAGACACCCTCTTCCAGGGCGGCCCCGGTGCCACCGGACGGTCGTTCTCCGACTTCCCGACGATCGTCGAGTCGATCCGGGAACGGCTGCTCACGCTGCCGCCCGGCACGGTCGTCCGCACCGGCCACGGCGACTCGACGACCGTGGGGGACGAGGCGCCCCACCTTCAGGAGTGGATCGACCGCGGCCACTGACCGCGCGGCCACCGGCCGAGGCCGGGACCCACGGGACGTCGCGCCCTGTGCGGCGGCCCGTCAGGCCCACCCGGTCCCGGCCCCGGGCACGACCCCGGCCGTTCCCGCTGCCTGGCGGGCAGCGGGAACGGCC
>NZ_JAAVJB010000070.1 GCF_012034385.1 Streptomyces spiramenti | reverse complement strand
CCCGCGGCCGACCCGGCGGGGCGAGGAGAAGGACCGGCGGTGCCGCGCCGGGTCAGCGTCCTGCCGGAACCCCGGGGGTGCCCACTGTCGCTGTCGAGGCGGCGGCGCCGTCCCGGGCCCCGTCCTCCGTCGCCTCGTCGTCGGTCGCCGCGTCGGGACGCTCGCCGTCGTCGCCGGCGGTCGGCCCCTCCGGACCACCGGCGCCGCCCGGGCCCGTGGGTCCTGCGGCCTCCCCACCGCCGGCGGCGATGTCGGCAAGCTCACGCCGGAGCAGGATCCACCAGCCGACCGGGACCATCGCCGCGAAGAGCCACCACTGGAGGGCATACGCGAAGTGGGCGCCGATCCCGCTGTGGCCCGGGGCGTCGAGCCGCTCGGGCTCCTCGGCGCCCTCCGGGAGCTCGGGGGCAAGCTCCGTCAGCACCATGGAGCCGCTGAGGAACGGCATCCCCGCGGCCTCCGCGCGCTGCTCGCTGTTGACGAGCATGACCATGCCCTCCGGCAACCCCTGCGTGTCCCGGATGCCGGTCGTGGCCGTCGTCTCGTCCACCATCAGCCGACCGGTCACGGTGACCTCGCCCTCGGGCGCCGGCGGGACCTCCGGCATCCGCGTGGGGTCGTTGCCGGCGGGGACGAAGCCCCGGTTGACGAGGACCGCCGGGCCCTCGTCGGGCACCAGCGGCGTCAGGACGTAGTACCCGAGCACGCCCTTCTGGTTGCCCGTGCGGGAGCGCGCCACGACCTCCTGCGAGGCGTCGAAGCGGCCGGTGGCCGTGACACTCCGGAAGCGGTCGTCGGGGTCGGGGGCCTCACCGGGACCGGACAGCTCGGACATCGGCACCGGGGCCGCGGCCAGGCTGCCGCCGATGAGCTCGTTTCGGGCGACGCGCTGATCGTGGCGGTCGTACTGCCAGTTCCCGGCCCAGATGAAGGCCGGGATCAGCAGCAGCGCCACCAGGGTCAGCATCACCCATTGCCGGGACAGCAGCAGACGGAACACAGCTACCGAAGGTACCGGAGGCGGCTCACCGTCCCGGCGCCGGGTCACCGGCTGCCCCGCCCGCCGGTACGACATCCCGCAGCAGCTGCGTGAAGGCCGCCTCGTCCACGACCGGTGTGCCGTGGCGGCGGGCGCGCGCCAGTTTGCTGGTCATCGCGTCGGGGTCGTTGGTCACCAGGAGGCTGGTGAGGCCGGAGACGCTGGTCGAGACGTGCAGCCCCGCCTCGCAGGTCTGGTCCTCCAGGAGCTCGCGGTCGACGGAGGTGTCCCCGGAGAACGCCACGCGCATGCCCTGCTCCAGTCGCCCGCCCGGCTCGTAGCGGCCGGGGTTGGGGAACGGGCTGGGGGGCAGCCGCCGGGCCTGCCGCCACACCCCCGCACCGGCTCGGGAGGCGCCACCCGGCCGGACTCCGCCCGTCCGGGCGCCGTCGCTCATCTCCGTCAGCGGCCTGCACATCAGCAGCGGGAGCCGCATGCCCTGCCTCGCCGCACGCCGCAGACTCGGGGCGAACGCCTCCGCCAGCACCCGCGCGTCGTCCAGCGCGTGGTGGGCGCGCTCCTGACGCACGCCGAAGTAGGCGATGAGGGACGACAGCTTGTGGTTCGGGAGGGGCAGCCCCAGCTCCTTGGCGAGTGCGATGGTGCACAGCCGCTGCCGGACCGGCGGCTCGCCCCCGGCGCGTGCGTACTCCCGCGCGATCATCGTCCAGTCGAACACCGCGTTGTGGGCGACCAGGACCCTGCCCTCCAACCGGCGACCGAGCTCCTCGGCCACCTCGGAGAAGAGCGGGGCGTCCGCGAGGGTCTCGGTGGTCAGGCCGTGGATCCAGGTCGGCCCCGGATCGCGCTGCGGATTGACCAGCGTGTACCAGTGGTCCTCCACCTCCGCGCGGGAGTTGAGGCGGTAGACGGCGGCGGAGACGATGCGGTCCTCGCGGGAGAGACCGGTGGTCTCGACGTCGACCACCGCATAACCCTCCGGATAGCCCTGTGGCCAGGGCGCGTTGGCAGGCTCCTGTGCGGGGACGTAGGCCGTGGGCGAGCGGTGGTCTTCGGGCATGGTCCCAGAGAATACGGGCCGGTACCGACAGTTCGGTCATCCGCCCACACCCCTTCACCGTCCCGACGCCCGCGCGAACTGACGGGACCCCAGCCCCCGCACCACCGTCACCCCGACGTGGACGCCCCTCCCGCGCCCGCCCGGCACGTCCGACCCGGCCCCGCGGCCGACGTGCCGTCGCGCCGGTCGCGCCGGTCGCGCCGTACGACGGCGCGGGCGTTGTGCGTCCGCCCGCACCGCCCGCACCGCCCGCCGACGCGCGGCACGCGACGCGTGATGTCGGAGCACTCACGTACGCTGCCACGTAGCGGGTGGGACAAGAGGGACACCGCTCCCTCCCACCCCGCCCAGGGCACCGCCGGCCGCGACGAGAGACGAAGGAGGAGTCGTGCTGCTCGACACCTACGGCCGGACGGCGACCGACCTCCGGGTCTCCCTCACCGACCGCTGCAATCTCCGCTGCACCTACTGCATGCCGGAGGAGGGGCTGGACTGGCTCAAGAAGTCCACCCTGCTCACCGACGACGAGATCGTCCGCCTCGTCCGTATCGCCGTCACCCACCTCGGCGTGCGGGAGGTGCGCTTCACCGGTGGTGAGCCGCTGCTGCGCCCCGGCCTGGTCTCGATCGTCGAACGGTGCGCGGCCCTCGAACCCCGGCCGGAACTCTCCCTCACCACCAACGGCATCGGCCTGGAGAAGGTCGCCCCCGCGCTGCGCGACGCCGGTCTGGACCGCGTCAACGTCAGCCTCGACACCGTGGACCCCGAGACCTTCCACCGCCTCACCCGGCGCCGCCGCCACGACGACGTCCTGCGCGGGCTCGCCGCCGCTCGCGCAGCCGGACTCACGCCGGTCAAGGTCAACAGCGTGCTGATGCGCGGCATCAACGACGACCAGGCACCCGACCTGCTGGCCTGGGCGATGGAGCACGACTACGAACTGCGGTTCATCGAGCAGATGCCGCTGGACGCGCAGCACGGCTGGACCCGGCGCGACATGGTCACCGCCGAGGAGATCCTGACCTCGCTCCACACCCGGTGGACCCTCACTCCCGAGGGCGACGGGGAGCGGGGTTCGGCCCCGGCGGAGCGCTGGCTGGTGGACGGCGGCCCGCACCGCGTCGGAGTGATCGGGTCGGTCACCCGCCCGTTCTGCGGTGCCTGCGACCGCACCCGCCTCACCGCGGACGGACAAGTCCGCAACTGCCTGTTCGCCCGGGAGGAGACCGACCTCCGGGCCGCGCTGCGAGCGGAGCCGGGCGCGTCGGGGGAGTCGGACGGGTCGGACGACAGCGCGGCGGCATCGGCCGCCGGCGACCTGCGGGTGGCCGAGCTGTGGCGCACGGCGATGTGGGGCAAGAAGGCCGGCTCCGGCATCGACGACCCCACCTTCCTGCAACCGCCACGGCCGATGTCCGCGATCGGCGGCTGACCGAGCCGGACCGCTCGGGCCGGGTCGGAGTCACGCGTCGGCTGAGCCGCGCGCGGCTCAGCCGGGGGGAGGGGCCTGTCCTCGGGGGCCACCGCCCTCGGCCCCGCCGTCCCACTCAGTGAGCGCCACGACCTCCTTGAGGAAGTTGCGCACACCCAGGAAGGCCGACAGCGACTCGCGGTGCTCGTCGCACGCCAGCCAGGTCTTGCGGCGGTCGGGTGTGTGGAGCTTGGGATTGTTCCAGGCCAGCACCCACTGGGCGGGCGCGCGGCAGCCCTTGGCCGAACAGATAACCGGGTCGTTCACGCGACCCATCCAACACGCCCGGCGTTGCGGGGGCAAAACCGTGCCGGTACCGACGGTCGTGCCGGGCGGCAGGGACGGGCGGGCCCGAGCGGCGGGCGCGGACGCACAGCGACGCCGGGCAGCCACGGGGGGAGCCGCCCGGCGTCGGTCTGTCGCCCCGACGGGGGATGCGGAGCGCTCCTGCAGTATGACATGTGACCCAGTTGACAGCGCAGCCGATCGCGGAGATTGCTCCGCGAATTCACCGGGCGTCGGTTGCGGTGTTCCGGGGACTCCCGCCGGCCCCGCCGGCCGTCTCCCCGCCCGGTGCTGCGCCCGTTCCGGCCGGGCCGAGGCCGACGTCACCGGCGCGGGGCAGCTCCGGTCGCTGCGGTCCCGTGAACGTGGCTCGGGGGAGGGGCACGGCGTTCTCCCGCCCGCCGTTGGCGACGATCACGGCCACGTAGGGGAGCAGGGTGCCCAGTGCGAGCGTGACGAAGGCGAGCGGACGGCTCACGTCCCACAGCGCCACCGTCGCCAGGACCGACGCGGTGCGCACCAGCATCGCGATGGTGTAGCGGCGCTGCCGCGCCCTGACGTCCTCGGTCAGACTCGTCCGCGCACCACTGATGCGGTACACCTCGGGCTCACTGCCGCTGCGTCGCCACCGTGCCATGGTCCACCATCCGATTCGTCCGGGAACACGTCTCCCGCCCGGATTCACACGGTACTCCCGGCCGCACCCCGCACGGCGGTGGGGGCGCCGCGCCCGGGTGCCGTCCCGTCGGAGGAGACGGCACCCGGCCGTGCTCACCGGCCGGCGGTGTCCCCGCGCAGCCGGGCGAGCTTGCGCCCCGCCTTGAGGTAGACGCCGTCGGGCGCGGCGTCGCCGAGGTGCTCGGTGACCAGCTCCGCCAAGGGGCGCAGCGCGTCCGCCTCGCCCAGCACGACGGCGCGCTGACCCGCGTCGGCGTCCTCCACGACCAGCCGCAGCGCGTTCTGCTTGGCCAGCCGCCGGGCGGCGGAGGCGCTGGGTGTGAACTGCAGCACCTTCGTCAGCACGGTGGCCACGCCCTCGGCGCCGTGCTCGGCGAGGTCGACCTCGGGAAGGGCGTCGACCTCGGTGAAGCTCTTCCGGGAGAACTGCGCCGCGAACCCGGCGCGGGCCGCCATCGCGGCTTCGAGGCCGTGCAGCGCGATGACCATCTCACCGGCCAGCACCCGCTTGAGGTCCATGGGGTGCACCGACCGGTCGGCCACCCGGGCCAGCACGGCGGCGATCTCCGGGTCGGTCCACTCCGTCCATGCCCGGAGGTACGGTTCCATCAGGCGGTCCGGGACGGACATGATCTTCCCGAAGACGTCCTCGGGTGGCGCGGTGAGCGACACCGCGTTACCCAGCGACTTCGACATCTTGGCGCCGGAACCGTCGGTGCCCTCGATCAGCGGGTTGGTCGCGACCAGCTGGGGCTTCTGCCCGTAGATCTCCATGACGCGGCGGCCCATCTGCATGTTCAGCAGCTGGTCCACGCCGCCCAGCTCGATGTCTGCGTCGATCTCCGCGGAGTCGATGGCCATCGCCACCGGGTAGATCAGCTCCGACATGGTCAGACCGTGACCGGCCTCCAACCGGTTGCGGAAGTCCTCCCGCTGGAGCAGCGCGGAGGCGGGGACCTGCGCCAGCACCCCGATGAGCCGGGGGAGGGTCACGCCACCGAGCCACTCGCTGTTGTGGCGCACCGTGACCTGGTCGAAGTTGAAGAACGGCCGCACCTGCTCGCGGTAGCCCGCTAGGTTGCGGGCGATGTCCTCGTCGGTCAGCGGCGGACGCTCCGCCGAGCGGCCGGAGGGGTCGCCGATCTTGGCGGTGATGTCCCCGATGATCAGCGTCACCCGGTGGCCCATCCGCTGGAACCGGCTGAGCTGGATCATCGGCACGGTGTGACCGAGGTGGACCTCGGTGGCCGTGGGGTCGATGCCCAGCTTCACGTGCAGACCACCGGAGTCGCGGGAGGCTGCGATGCGCTCTGCGAGGTTCTCCACCGACGGCAGGACGTCGACCGCGCGCGCCGCCACGAGCGCCGCCTGTTCGGCCGGGTCGAGGTCGGTCAGGTCGAGATAGCGGCGCGCCGAGGTCTCCCGGAGCAGCTCCTCGACGACGGAGTCGGAGGAGAGGTCCTGCGCGAGCAGAGTGCCGGCGCGAGCTACGGATTCACCGAGGCGTGTCACGTTCGGTCCTGACGGTCGAGTGGGTGGGTGGGTCGGCCGCGATTCTACGCGGCCGACCCGTGCCCACCCCTCGGGTCGACCCGGGTCAGACCCCCGGGCTGACGGAACTCATGTGGAATCCGGGGACCCGCAGCGCCGGCATCGACGACCGGCCGAACCAGTCACCCCACTCCCGCGACAGGCACCGCTCGGTGCGGCCCGCCGCCGTGGCGCGCCCCAGGACGTCCAGCGGCGACTCGTTGAACCGGAAGTTGTTCACCGCCCCGGTGATCTCGCCGTTCTCCACCAGGTACACGCCGTCCCGGGTCAACCCGGTCATCAGCAGGTTCCGCGGGTCCACCTCCCGGATGTACCAGAGGCAGGTCAGCAGCAGCCCCCGCTCCGTCCCGGCCACCAGCTCCTCGGTGGTCGCCGTGCCACCGGCGTCCAGGATCAGGTTGTCCGGGCGCCGCGCGGACGGCAGGCCGGTGAGCTCCGCGGCGTACCGGCTGCCGGGCAGCGCCCGCAGGGTCCCGTCGGTGATCCACTCGGCGCGCTCCAGCAGCGACCCGTTGTCGAACACCGAGTGGCCGGAGCCGACCGCGCCACCGGTGGAGTGGGCGACCACGAACGGCTCCACCTCCAGGCCGGGTTCGGCGGGGTCGCTGTACAGCCGGACGGGCAGCCGGGTGAGCCGCTCCCCGATGCGGGTGCCGCCCCCGGGAGCGCTGAAGACGGTGCGGCCCTCGGCCGCGTCCCGGACGTCCGCCATCCAGTGGAGGTAGATCAGCAGGTCTGCCACCGCCACCGGCGGCAGCACCGTCTCGTACCTGCCGGCGGGCAGCTCGACGGAGCGCTCGGCCCACGCCAGCCGCCGGGCCAGGTCGGCGTCCATCGCCAGGACGTCCACGTCGCGGAAGTCGTCGGTGGCCCGGTTCGCCCAGGCCGAGCGGAGGCGGTCGGGCGACTTCGCGTTCAGCTCGGCCGTCCCCTCCGGCCGGTCGTACCGCAGCCTCGCGCCCGCGGAGG
The DNA here is from genome assembly GCF_012034385.1 of Streptomyces spiramenti. Taxonomy (GTDB): domain Bacteria; phylum Actinomycetota; class Actinomycetes; order Streptomycetales; family Streptomycetaceae; genus Streptomyces; species Streptomyces spiramenti. The sequence continues at coordinate 15,117 of NZ_JAAVJB010000070.1, read as the reverse complement.
TCCCCAGGTAGGTCGAGGCCACGGTGTGCGAGGCGAAGCCGAACAGCTCGCGGTCGCCCGCGCGCGCCGCGCGGAACGCCTCGCCCAGCCCTTCGGCGAACCCGTCCAGCACCGACGGCGAGGTGGCGTCCGGCGGGGCCTCGAAGTCACCGCCGCTCGCGCCCGGTCCGACCAGCGGCCGTGCGTCCTCCACCGGGCCGGCCGCGCGCGCCGCCCGTTCGGCTGCGGTCACCAGCTCCGCCAGCTCCCCGGGGGCCACCCCCGAGCGGGAGACCACCCCGGCGGCGGTGCCGGTGGCGCCGTCCACCGTCGCGATCACCGTGACCTGCCGGCCGCGGGTGGTCCCGTTGGTGGTCAGCGCGTTCCCGGCCCACCGCAGGTTGACGGAGGAGTTCTCCTCCACGATCACCGCGGTCTCGTGCGCGCCGGAGAGTTCCAGCGCGCGCTCGACCATCTCGTGCGGCCGAACCGTTGCCCTGCCCGTCATCCCCATCACCGTTCCGTCCTGCTCGTTCGCTGCCTGCCGCCGTCGTGCCCCGTGCTCCGAGGCGCCGTGCGCCCCCAGTCGCGACGCGTCACGAGGCGTCCGCCTCGTTCGCGGTGTTGAGGACGCGGACACCGCGGAACAGCGCCGAGGGGCAGCCGTGGGAGACGGCCGCGATCTGGCCCGGCTGCGCCTTGCCGCACATGAAGGAGCCGCCCAGCACGTAGGTCTGCGGCCCGCCGACCGCCTCCATCGACCGCCAGAAGTCGGTGGTGGTCGCCTGGTAGGCGACGTCGCGCACCTGCCCCGCGAGCCGCCCGTTCTCGATGCGGAAGAACCGCTGGGCGGTGAACTGGAAGTTGTAGCGCTGCATGTCGATCGACCACGAGTTGTTGCCGACCACGTAGATGCCGCGTTCCACCCGCGAGACCAGCTCCTCCGTGTCCGGCCCGTCCGGCGCGGGCCGCAGCGACACGTTGGCCATCCGCTGGACCGGCACGTGCGACGGGGAGTCGGCGAAGGCGCAGCCGGTGGAACGGCCCAGCCCCTGGTCGGCAGCCGTCGCCCGGTCGGTCTGGTAGCCGACCAGGACACCGTCGCGGATCAGGTCCCACTCGCCGGTCGCGACCCCCTCGTCGTCGAAGCCGGTGGTCGCCAGGCCGTGTTCCACCGTCCGGTCGCCGGTGACGTGCATCGCGGGGGAGCCGTAGACGAGGGAACCGAGCTGGTCGACGGTGGCGAAGCTGGTCCCCGCCAGCGCCGACTCGTAGCCCAGCGCCCGGTCGAGCTCGGTGGCGTGGCCGATCGACTCGTGGATGGTCAGCCAGAGGTTGCTGGGGTCGATCACCAGGTCGTACGCACCCGGCTCCACGGTGGGGGCGGCCAGCTTCTCGGCCAGCAGCTCCGGGACGGCGGCCAGTTCGCCGTCCCAGTCCCAGGTGTCCCCGGTCAGGTACTCGAACCCCCGCCCGGTGGGCGGGGCGAGTGTCCGCATCCGGTCGAAGGCTCCGGTGCGCCCGTCGATCGCGGTGGCGTTCAGCTCGGGCAGCAGGCGCACCCGCTGCTGGGTGGTGACCGTGCCGGCGGTGTCGGCGTAGAACTTGTTCTCCTGGACCGTCCACAGCCGGGCGTCCACATGGCTGACCCCCGGCGCGGCGAGCAGCCGTGACGACCAGTCGCCGAGCAGCTCCGCCTGCTCCGCCACCGGGACGTCGAACGGGTTCACCTCGTAGGAGGAGATCCAGGTGCGTTCGCCGTGGGAGGGCTCCTCGGCCAGCTCGACCGGGTCGCCGCCCGCGCCGCCCCGCACGGTCGCCGCGAGCTTCGCCATGGCCACGGCGCTGCCCGCGACCCGCGCCGCCGCGTCCATGGTCGGTTCGATCCCGGCGGCGAACCCCCAGGAGCCGCCGTGCAGCACGCGCACCGCGTACCCGGTGTCGGTGGTGTCGTCACTGCCCGACAGCCGCGCGTCGCGGAGGCTCAGCCGCGCGCTGCGGACACGTTCGAACCGGAAGTCGGCGTGGTCGGCCCCGAGCGCCCGGGCCCGGGCGAGGGCCGCGTCGGCGAGCGCCCGCAGGGGGAGCGCGAGGAACGACGCGTCGATGGTGGGTGGCACGGCAGCTCCAGGGTCTCGGCCGACGGGAGGAACGCGCGGCCTGTCGCCGGTGCCGCGCACCGGGGACGATCATGCCGCCCCACCGGCCGCATGGCCAGGGCCCGGTGCGTTCCGACGTCGGGTGCCGCGCGGTCGCACGCTGTAGGAACCCGACAGGGTGCGCCGGGTGCGGCTGTGGCGGACGGCGTCTCCGGGGTCCGCGGTCGGCGGCTAGCGTGGAGCTTCGCACTACGACTCGGAGAAAGAGGTGGTCCCTTGAGCCGCTCGGTACTGGTCACCGGAGGGAACCGCGGGATCGGCCTTGCCATCGCCCGGTCGCTCGCCGAAGCCGGCGACAAGGTCGCCTACACCTACCGTTCCGGGGAGCCGCCGGCCGAACTGGCCGACCTCGGCTGCCTGGCGGTGCGCTGCGACATCACCGACCCGGAGCAGGTGGAGCAGGCGTACAAGGAGATCGAGGAGAAGCAGGGCGCGGTCCAGGTCCTGGTCGCCAACGCCGGGGTCACCCGTGACCAGCTGCTGCTGCGGATGTCCGAGGAGGACTTCGCCACGGTCGTCGACACCAACCTGACCGGCACCTTCCGCGTCGTGAAGCGCGCCTCGCGCGGCATGCTGCGCGCCCGCAGCGGCCGGATCGTGCTGATCTCCTCCGTCGTGGGGTTGCTGGGCGCCGCGGGGCAGGCCAACTACGCGGCCTCCAAGGCCGGCCTGGTCGGCTTCGCCCGGTCCGTCTCCCGCGAGCTGGGCTCGCGGTCGATCACCTGCAACGTGATCGCACCCGGCTTCGTGGACACCGACATGACGCGCGCGCTCAGCGACGAGCAGCGCGGCGCCATCGTCAAGCAGATCCCGCTCGCGCGCTACGCCGCGCCGGCGGAGATCGCCGCCACCGTCCGCTTCCTGGCGTCCGACGACGCCGCATACATCACTGGTGCCGTCATCCCCGTTGACGGCGGATTGGGCATGGGTCACTGAAACCATGAGTGGACTTCTCGCCGGCAAGCGCATCCTCGTCACCGGGGTGCTGACCGACGCTTCGATCGCCTTCCACGTCGCGCGCCTGGCGCAGGAAGAGGGCGCGGAGGTCGTGCTGACCGGCTTCGGCCGCCTCTCCCTGGTGCAGCGCATCGCCAAGCGGCTCCCCAAGGAGGCGCCGGTGATCGAGCTGGACGTGCAGAACCAGGAGCACCTGGACGGGCTCGCCGACGCCGTGCGCGCGCACTTCGGGGACGACGCCTCCCTCGACGGGGTGGTGCACTCCATCGGCTTCGCGCCGCAGGACGCGCTGGGCGGCAACTTCCTCAACACCGGCTGGGAGTCGGTCGCCACCGCGGTCGAGGTCTCCGCGTACTCGCTGAAGTCGCTGACCATGGCGGTGCTGCCGCTGCTGGAGAAGCGCGGCGGCTCGGTCGTCGGCATGGACTTCGACGCGCAGGTGGCGTGGCCCAAGTACGACTGGATGGGCGTGGCGAAGGCGGCGCTGGAGTCGACCTCCCGCTACCTGGCCCGCGACCTCGGCTCCCGCGACATCCGCGTCAACCTGGTCTCGGCCGGCCCGATCAAGTCGATGGCCGCCAAGTCCATCCCCGGGTTCGAGGAGCTGGCCGACGTCTGGAACACCCGCGCGCCGATCGGTTGGGACCTCGCGGACCCCGAGCCCGCCGCGCGCGGTGTGGTGGCGCTGATGTCCGACTGGTTCCCCAAGACCACGGGCGAGATCGTCCACGTCGACGGCGGCGTGCACATGATGGGCGCCTGACACCGGGCGCTGCGCGGTCCCGGTGCGCCGGGACCGCTCGAACGAGGTACCGGCCGGGGCCGGGACGTCACTCCTGTGGCGCCCCGGCCCCGGCCGTGTGAGCAGGGCCCGGCGGCCCCGGACCGTCAGTCGGCCGCGACCCCGCGGCAGGTCATGGCGTAGGAGCCGGCCTCGGCCGCGGCGGCCTCCGCGTCCCCGTCGCGGATCGCCGCCACCAGCCGGGCGTGGTCCAGGTGGTCCTCCGGGCGCAGTTCGTCGCCGACGTCGTGACGCAGGAACGCCCGCAGCACGGCGCCGAGGTCGGCGTAGAGCGCAGTGAGCACCTCGTTGTGGGACGCCTTGACCACCGCCATGTGGAAGGTGGCGTCCGCCTCGACGAAGGCGTCCACGTCCCCGCCCGACCAGGCGTTCTCTCGGCGCGTCAGCAGCCCCTGCAGATGGGTGACCTCGGCGGGGGTGCGCCGCTGCGCGGCGTGCCGGGCGGCCGACGCCTCCAGGGTCGAGCGGAGTTCGGCCACGTGCCCGGGGTCGGCGTCGGCGAACCGGCGGTGCATGACGCCGGCCAGTTCACTGGTGGCCAGGACGTAGGTGCCCGAGCCCTGCCGGATGTCGAGCAGTCCGTTGTGGGCCAGCGCGCGGATCGCCTCCCGGACGGTGTTGCGCGCCACTCCCAGCTGCTCCACGAGTTCCGGCTCGGTGGGGATGCGGGAGCCCACCGGCCATTCGCCCGAGGTGATCTGCCGGCGCAGTTCGACGATCACCTGGTCCGCGAGGGCGGAGCGGCGAGGTGAGGACAGAGGCATGGTTCTCCTGGGAGCCGTTTGGCCGGACACATCCAATGATTCTATGATGCCACCATGGCAGACAGGTATGACGGCGACACCGTGCGAACAGCATCCCGTGAGACGAAGCCGCCCGGTGACACGATGACCGCCATGTCACCGCGGATGGCGCTGCTGGTCGCCACCGGTCTCGTGCTGGCCGCCTTCAACCTCCGCCCGGCCATCTCCGGCCTCGGACCGCTGCTGGAGGAGGTCCGCGACGCCCTCGCCATGAGCCCGACCATCGCCGGCCTGCTGACCTCGGCGCCGGCGCTGTGCTTCGCGGTCTTCGGCGCACTCACCCCGCGGCTGTCACGCCGCTGGGGGCCGGTCGCCGTCCTGCTGGCCGGCATGGCCGCCATCACACTCGGCGTGGCGCTGCGCCCGCTCGCCGGCGGCACCGGCGTCTTCCTGCTGACCAGCGCCCTGGCCCTCGCCGGCATCGCCGTCAGCAACGTGCTGATGCCGGTCATCGTCAAGCGGTTCTTCCCCGACCGCGTCGGCACCATGACCGGGCTCTACTCCACCGGGCTGGCCCTGGGCACCTCGGGCGCCGCCGCCCTCACCGTCCCCCTCGCCGACGCCGTCGGCGGCGGGTGGCGCACCGGGCTCGCGATCTGGGCGGTCCCCGGAGCGCTCGCCGTCCTGTGCTGGATCGCCGTCGTCGTCAGCGGTCGCGCGGCGCCCGGCGGCCCGGCCGCCGCCACCGCACCCGCCGACGGCCCGCCCGTCCGCATCACCCGCTCGCCCACCGCCTGGGCGCTCGCCGTCTTCTTCGGCCTCCAGTCCACCGGCGCCTACGTGACCATGGGCTGGATGCCGCAGATCTACCGCGACGCCGGCCTCTCGGCGACCACCGCCGGCACCCTGGTCGCCGTCGCCATGGGGATGGGCGTCCCCCTGGCCTTCGTGCTGCCCAAGCTCGCCACCCGCTTCTCCCACCAGGGCCCGCTCATCACCGTCCTCGGGCTCTGCGGCGTCGTCAGCTACATCGGCCTGATGACCGCCCCCGCCGCCGGGGCGTGGGCATGGGCGCTGCTGCTCGGCATCGCCAACTGCGCCTTCCCCGTCGTCCTCACCCTCATCGGGCTTCGCGCCCGCACCGGCACCGGCGTCTCCCAGCTCTCCGCGTTCGTCCAGAGCACCGGCTACCTGCTCTGCATCCCCGGCCCCCTCCTCGTCGGCTTCCTCTACGGCTCCACCGGCGGCTGGTACGCGCCCCTGATGTTCATGACCGTCCTCGCCGTCGCCCAGGTCGCCGTGGGTGTCGTCGCCGGACGGGACCGCGTCGTCGAGGACGGCGGCTGACCGGCCGGCGGCACCCGGCGGGCCGGACACGGGGGGACCGTCCGCACCGTGCGAGACTGGCGCCATGCCGGTACTCGAACCCGACCCGCCCAAGGGCCAGAACGGCCTGCTGAAGATCCTCGGCGCCATGGCCCTGATCGCGGTCGTCATCTCCGTGATCGCCACCGTTGCCTCTCCCTGACCCGCGCTCCGCGCCGGGGTGGGGCGGACCCCACCACCCCTAGGGGGACAGGTTCAGGGGCGACTGGGTGGATCACCCGATGGTTCGCCGCGCTCCCGTTCCGTAGCGTCGTCGTACAGACCGGGGACGCCCCCGGGACACGGCCCCCGGCATCCGCCGCCGGCTCCCGCCGCGTCACGTCGAAGCGGATGGAGAGCGCCCATGTCGGCCCCCACGCACCCCCTGCGGCAGGCCACACCCCCCGCCCGGTTCTCGGCCCAGACCCGCGTGCCCTGGTGGGCGCTGCTGCTCCCCGCGGTCGCGTTCGCCGTCCTGCTGGCGCTGCCCACCGCCACCGCCGCCGCGGACGGCGCCTCCCCGCACGAGCCCCAGCTGGTCGCCGAACTCCTCGAACGCGTCCACCAGGCACTCGTCCGCGTCTGACCACCGCCCCAGTCCGCGTTCGACCACGGCCCCCGGCCCCGTCGGCGCCCGGGTCCGGGCCGCCGATCCGTGCGACGCTGGCACCATGACCACCGACACCCCGCGGCGGATCGTCCTGCTCCGCCACGCAAAGGCCGACTGGCCCGAGGTCCCCGACCACGAGCGCCCCCTCGCCGACCGGGGCCGCCGTGAGGCCCCCGCCGCCGGCCGTTGGCTCGCCGACCAGGGCATCCTCCCCGACCTCGTCCTGTGCTCCACGGCCGCCCGCACCCGCGAGACCTGGAAGCTCCTCGCCCCCGAGCTGCCGGAGCGTCCGCCCACCCGCTACGAGGACCGCGTCTACGAGGCGAGCCCCGGGGAACTCATCGCACTGGTCAACCAGGTCGAGGACGAGGCACGCGACCTGCTGCTCATCGGCCACAACCCGGCCGTCCACGCCACCGCCGACATCCTCACCGGCGGAGGCGACCCCCAGGCGCGCGCCGGACTCGCCGCCGGGTTCCCGCCAGCGGCGCTCGCCGTCCTCACCCTCGACGGCAGCTGGAGCGGAGCGGAGCCCGGGAGCGCCACGCTGATCCACTACTGGTCCCCGCGCGAGGTCTGACACCCCCGCACCGGCCCCGTGCCAGGCCGGGAACGACTGTGCTCCCGCCGGATCTCCGGCGGGAGCACAGTCGTTCCCGGTGGGAGTGCTACCTCGCGTCGACAGGCCGGCCGTCGGCCTCGGCGTCGGCCGCCTCGACCTCTTCCCGGGAGATCCCCAGCAGATACAGCACCGTGTCCAGGAACGGCACGGTCACCGCGGTGTCAGCAGCGGTCCGCACCAGCGGCTTGGCGTTGAACGCCACACCCAGCCCCGCGGCGTTCAGCATGTCCAGGTCGTTGGCGCCGTCCCCGATCGCCACCGTCTGCGACAGCGGCACCCCCGCCTCCGCGGCGAACCGCCGCAGCAGGGTCGCCTTGCCCGCCCGGTCCACGACCCCGCCCGTCACCCGGCCGGTGAACCGGCCGTCCACCACCTCCAGGGTGTTGGCGGACGCGAAGTCCAGACCCAGCTCGTCGCGCAGCGCGTCGGTCACCTGGGTGAACCCACCGGAGACCACCCCCACCTGGAAACCGAGCCGCTTCAGCGTCCGCACCAGCGTCCGCGCGCCCGGCGTCAACCGCACCTCCGCGCGGACCTTCTCCACCACCGACTCCTCCAGCCCCGCCAGCAGCGCCACCCGGGCGTGCAGGGACTGCTCGAAGTCCAGCTCACCGCGCATCGCCGCCGCGGTGACCTCCGCCACCTGCTGCTCGCACCCGGCATGCGCGGCGAACAACTCGATGACCTCGTCCTGGATCAGGGTGGAGTCCACGTCCATCACCACCAGCCGCCGCGCCCGCCGCTGCAGACCGGCGGCCACGACGGCGATGTCCACCCCGCGGTGCGCCGCCTGCGGAGCCAGCTCGGTGCGCAGCAGACCGCTGTCGACGCCGGAGACGTCGAACTCCACAGCCGTCACCGGGTACTTCGCCAGCCGCCGGATGCGGTCGATGTTCCCGCCGGCCCCGGCGATCCTGGCCGCTATCACCGACGTGGCCTCAGCCGACAACGGGTGGCCCAGCACGGTCACGTGCGAGCGGCCCGCGGCCCGGGGACGGTTGTCGCCGACACCGGAGATGATCTCGGCCTGCAACTGCATGGCCTCCGCCCAGCCGTGGACCGTGGCACGCAGCTCGCCCTCCGACTCCTGGCCGTGGGCGGGCGTGGTGACCAGTGCGCACAGGGTGATGCGCCCCCGGGTGACCACCTGCTCCAGGTCGACCACGTCGGCGGCGAAGGCCGCCAGAGTCTCCAGCAGCCCGGCGGTGAGTCCGGGGCGGTCCTTGCCGAAGATCTTGACCAGCAGGGTGGGCGTGTCGGCGGCGGTCGGGGGCGTCCCCGGAGCCTGTGACGGCGTGGTGTGCGCGGCTGAGATCATGGTGCGTCCCACGGTAGCGGCTGGTCGAGGTGACCGCCCCGCCGTCCGTCCCCCGGACGCCGCATGCCGGCCGGGCCCGGCCGGTGAACAGCAGAGCCGCCCGCCCGCGAGCGGGTGCCCTGTGGCGAGTGTCACGACCCGGACGCCACTTCGCACCAGCTCCGTGACGTCCCCGGGGCCGATTACCCGATCGGGCGCCGCGCCTGGGATAGTCGGCGCACGATGTTCGCCTTCCCAAGGTTCCGCACGCGGGCCGCTCGTGGGACGACTATGTGGGGCGTGGAGTGCCGGAACTCTCACTGGAACTGAACGGACAGAGCTGGACGCTGGACCCGACCCGGTCCTACACGATCGGCCGCGACCCCCAGGGCGACCTGGTGCTCCAGGACACCCGCGTGTCCTGGAGGCACGCGACCGTGCGGTGGGGCGGCCAGGGCTGGGTGGTGGAGGACCACGGCAGCACCAACGGGACGTACGCGCAGGGGCAGCGCGTACGCGAGTTCCCGCTCGGGCCGGGGACCGTCGTCAACCTGGGCAACGTCACCGACGGGCCCCGGCTGACCTTCACCGGCGAGGCCCCGGTGCCGCAGCAGGCCGCGGCCGAGGCCCACCAGCAGGAATTCGCCGCGGCGGGCGTCACCGCGGCCATGCCCGTGCACACCCCCGGCGGGGGAGCCCCCACCGGCGGCGGCGCGCCCGACCTCGGCGGTCGCAGCGCCACCACCTTCCACGAGCTCACCGTGGGCCGGGTCACCCGCATAGGGCGTGCGCTGGAGAACGAACTGGTCGTCTCCGACCTCCAGGTCTCCCGGTACCACGCCGAGTTCCTCGCCACACCCGACGGACGCTTCGAGCTGCGCGACCTGGGGAGCCACAACGGCACCTACGTCAACGGCCAGCCGATGCAGAAGAACGGCAGGCAGGTCCTCAGCCAGAACGACACGGTCGGTATCGGCCACTCCACGTTCCGGCTGATCGGCAACCAGCTCCAGGAGTTCGTCGACACCGGCGAGGTCTCCTTCTCTGCCCGCCACCTGACGGTCAAGGTCAACAACGACAAGCTGACCATCCTCGACGACGTCTCCTTCGGCGTCCCCGAGAAGTCGCTGGTCGGCGTCATCGGCCCCTCCGGCTCCGGCAAGTCCACCCTGCTGCGGGCCCTCACCGGATACCGTCCGGCCACCGAGGGCGAGGTGCTGTACGACCATCGCAACCTCTACACCCACTTCGCCGAGCTGCGGCACCGCATCGGGCTCGTCCCGCAGGACGACATCCTCCACACCGCGCTGCCCATCCGGCAGGCGCTGCGGCTCGCCGCCGAACTCCGCTTCCCCGGCGACGTCGGCGAGGCCGAGCGCAACGCCCGCGTCGAGGAGGTCCTCGCCGAGCTGAAGCTCGACATCCACGCCACCAAGCGGATCAACGCGCTCTCCGGCGGGCAGCGCAAACGCGTCTCCGTCGCGCTGGAGCTCCTGACCAAGCCCTCGCTGATCTTCCTGGACGAGCCGACCTCCGGACTCGACCCCGGCATGGACCGCGACGTCATGCAGCTGCTGCGCGGCATGGCCGACGACGGTCGCACCGTCCTGGTCGTCACCCACTCCGTCGCCGAGCTCGGTCTCTGCGACCGGGTCCTGGTGATGGCGCCCGGCGGCGGCGTCGCCTACTTCGGCCCGCCGGACGAGGCCCTCAACTTCTTCGGCTACGACAACTGGGCCGACGTCTTCTCCGCGTTCGAGAACTACCGCGACTACGACTGGATGAACCGCTGGCGCGGCTCGGAGCACTACCAGCGCTACGCGGCCGACCTCGACGCCGTCCAGCCGCAGACCGCCCACGTGCCCCCGATGCCCGCCCGCCAGCAACAGGCACAGAGCTGGGGCTCCCAGGTCTGGACCCTGATGCGGCGCTACCTCGCCGTCATCGCGGCGGACCGCGGCTTCCTCGGCCTCACCCTGGCGCTCCCGATCATCCTCGGGCTGGTCAGCGTCGTCATCCCCGCCGCCCACGGCCTCGGCTACGGACCGATCGACCGGGCCCAGACCAACGGCCAGGCATCCATCGTGCTGCTGGTCCTGGTCATCGGCATGTGCTTCGCGGGGTCGGCCAACGCCGTCCGGGAACTCATCAAGGAACGGGTGATCTACGAACGCGAACGCGCGGTCGGACTCTCCCGGTCGGCGTACCTGATGTCCAAGGTCGTCGTCCTCGGCATGGTCACCGCCGTCCAGGGCATCATCCTCTGCCTGATCGGCTTCGCCCCCCGGGAGATGCCCGCCGAGGCGGTGCTCTTCGGCTCGCCCGCCGTCGAGATGACCATCGTCATCGTCACCCTCGGCTTCACGTCGATGATGATCGGGCTCGTCATCTCCTCGCTGGTCCGCACCTCCGAGATGACCATGCCGCTGCTGGTGATGATCTCCGTCGTCCAGCTGGTCTTCACCGGTGCCCTCTTCGAGGTCCACGGCAACCTCGGCGTCGAGCAGCTCGCCTGGCTCATGCCTTCCCGCTGGGGTCTCGCCGGCGCCGGCGCCACCGCCGACCTCAACACGCTCACCGGCGCCCGCCAGTCCGGCGACCCCGACCGGCTCTGGGACCACGAGGCCGCCGTCTGGCTTCTCGACGTCAGCATGCTGGTCGTCCTCGGCGTGATCTGCGGCTTCCTCGTCATGAAGTTCCTGCGCCGCCACGAGCCCGAGGTCATGCGCGACTGACGGCGAGCACCACCCCACCGCGGCGGCCCACCAGCGGCCCGCCCGAACACCGCACGGCGACGGCGGCGGCCCCGGATCCCGGGTGCCGCCGCCGTCGCCGTGTCCCCTCCTGCACCCACCCGCCCGACGGCGGGCGGACGGCGTTCCGGGGCCCGAGGGCCGCGCGGCGCTCAGTACCAGTGGTTGGCCTGCCAGAACGACCACGCCGCGCACGGGCTGCCGTAGCGCTCGTCCATGTAGTCCACACCCCACCGGATCTGCGTCTCCGGGTTGGTGCGCCAGTCGGCGCCCTCCGACGCCATCTTGTCGCCCGGCAGCGACTGCACCAGTCCGTAGGCGCCGCTGGCGGCGTTGACCGCGGTGTGGTCCCAGGAGCTCTCGCGCTCCACGATGTTCGAGAAGCACTCGAACTGCGCCTCGTCGTCGATCACCTCGCGAGCGACGTCCTTGCTGTCCGAGGACGTGGCCGCCGGCATCGCGGTCGCGCCGTGCGCCTGCCCTGGCATCCCCAGCACCCCGAGGCCGCCCAGCGCGGTGGCGGCCAGTGAGGCCGCGACCAGCCGACGGGCACGGGAGGTGCGGGGACGCGGAGTGGTGCTGACAGACATCTGGGGGAGTACCTCGGTCTCTGGCGGGGGCCCGCCGGGCAACGACGGGAACGGACGACAACCATCCTTGGCAGACCCGTCCGGGGCGGGCAATCGCCCCTTCTCCGAGACCGGTTAGCAGCGCGGGCCGCCCGTCCCGCGCTCCCGACCCGTTGTTCCGCGCCGTCCCGCCGACCGCTCCCGCCACCGCCCGCTGCGGGCCCGACTCCTACCCGGCGTCGTGGCGGGACCTTCGACCTGTGGCCCACCTCATTCCCGCACCGCCCACCGCACCGCCCACCGCTCCGGCAACGCCCTCCCCACAGCGCACTTCCCGCAGCGTCCGCTCCGTCCGGCGGCGACGCCTCCGGCCCCGCCGCACCCGCCCGGGTACCGTGCACCCATGGGCACCCCCTCGCCGGCGCACCCCACCGGCCTCGCCGCCGTCAGCGCGGCCCTGCTGGCCATGAACCGCACCCTGGAGGTCCGCGACGTCCTCCAGACGATCCTCCGCTCGGCCCGGGACCTCCTCGGCGCACGCTACGGAGCGCTGGGCGTCCCCGACGGCAACGGCGGCTTCGCGCAGTTCCTCGTCGAGGGCGTCACCGACGCCCAGTGGCGCGCCATCGGACCGCTGCCCCGCCAGCACGGCCTCCTCGCCGCCATGCTCCGCGAGGAGACCCCGGTACGCCTCGCCGACGTCCGCGACGACCCCCGCTTCGAGGGCTGGCCCGACGCGCACCCCACCCTGGGCGCGTTCCTCGGCATGCGGATCGTCAGCGGCGACGAGGTGCTCGGCGCGCTCTTCCTCGCCGACAAGAACCCGGCCCCGGGCGCCGACGGGCCCGGCCCCAGCGGCGACTGCGCCCCCGGGCCGCCGCCCGACGCACCCGGCGCCGCCCACTTCACCGCCCAGGACGAGGAACTGCTCCGCCTCCTCGCCGAGCACGCCGCCATCGCCCTCACCAACGCCCAGCTCTTCGAGCGGGGGCGGGAACTCACCATCGCCGAGGAACGCGCCCGCATCGCGCACGAACTCCACGACGCCGTGGCACAGAAACTCTTCTCGCTGCGCCTCACCGCGCAGGCAGCCGCCACCCTCATCGAACGCGACCCCGGACGGGCCCGCGCCGAACTGGACCAGGTCACCCACCTCGCCGCCGACGCGGCCGAGGAACTGCGGGCCGCCGTCGTCGAGCTCCGCCCCGCCGCCCTCGACGAGGACGGCCTCCACGCGACCCTCGCCGCCCAGGTCCACGTGCTCGACCGGGCACACCCCGCCCGCACGACCTTCCGCGGCGACGCGCCGCGGGCGCTGCCCGCCGCGCAGGAGGAGGCCCTGCTGCGCGTCGCGCAGGAGGCGCTCCACAACGCGCTGCGCCACGCTCGCCCCGCCGCGGTCGACGTCACCCTGGTGCGGCGCGGCGCGGCGACCGTGCTGCGGGTCACCGACGACGGCGTCGGCTTCGACCCGGCCGCGGTCCGTGCTGCCGGCCGCCACCTGGGTCTGGTCTCCATGCGGGAGCGGGCCACCGGTGTCGGGGGCCGGCTGACCGTCGAATCCGCCCCCGGCAGGGGCACCGTCATCGAAATGGAGGTCCCCGGTGGTTGAGGACCCGATCCGCGTCCTGATCGTGGACGACCACCAGGTCGTCCGCCGCGGCCTGCGCACCTTCCTGGAGGTCCAGGAGGGCATCGAGGTCGTCGGCGAGGCGGCGGACGGCGCCGAGGGCGTCGCCCGGACCGCCGAACTACGGCCCGACGTCGTCCTCATGGACCTGAAGATGCCCGGAACCGACGGCGTGGAGGCGCTGCGGGCCCTGGACGAGCAGCAGAGCACCGCCCGCGTCCTGGTCGTCACCAGCTTCACCGAGCAGCGGTCGGTCGTCCCCGCGCTGCGGGCGGGTGCCGCCGGCTACGTGCACAAGGACGTCGACCCCCTCGCCCTCGCGCGGGCCATCCGCTCCGTGCACTCCGGCCACTCCGTTCTCCAGCCGGAGGTGGTGCGGGCCCTGCTCGCCTCGGACGGAACCGGGTCGGGCCGGCAGGGCACCCTCACCGACCGCGAACGGGAGGTGCTGTCGCTGATCGCCCGCGGCCGGTCCAACCGCGACATCGCCCGGGCCCTGGTGCTGTCGGAGAAGACGGTCAAGACCCACGTCTCCAACATCCTCATGAAGCTGGACCTGGCCGACCGCACCCAGGCAGCCATCTGGGCGGTGCGGCACGGTATCACCGGCTGACCCGTGCGGCACGCAGGCCGGCCGCGGCGCGCCGGTGCGCGGTGGCACTCGGGGCACATGATTCATCCCCAGGGGTGCTCCTGTGCCGCCGGGCGTATCCACGGTGGCCGTTCGGCGTTGACCAGTGCGTGCTGCGGCAGCTGGCCGCACGTATCGAGAAGGGTCATCTCGTGAAGAACCTGAAGAAGGCCGTCACGGTCACCGCCGTGGCCGGTGGCATCCTCGCCGCCGGTGCCGGTGTCGCCTCCGCGAACGCCGGTGCCGAGGCGCTGGCCGCCAACTCGCCCGGCGTCCTCTCCGGCAACGCCGTGCAGGTCCCCGTTCACGTGCCGATCAACGTCTGCGGCAACACCGTCAACGTGGTGGGCCTGCTGAACCCGACCTTCGGCAACACCTGCATCAACGACAGCAGCACCCACCACTACCACAAGAAGTGGTGAATTCGCTGAGCCGGTCGGTCCCCTCGGGGCTCTGACCAGCGCCGGAGTTCCCCTCGGGGGACACCGGTCCGGCCCCCGCCCCCGCTCGGGGCGGGGGCCCGCGTCGTTTCGGGCGAGTGCCGGAATGACCCGATCGGGGGTATCGCCGCGCCGGCCCGTGTCCAGGCTTCGGCCTCGGCGTTACTCAGCGTGCGGCTCCGCAGTCGGGGCCGCGCGTATTGCCATTCAGGAGGAAGTCACATGCACAGCACCAAGAAGGCCGCCCTCGTCGTTGCCGCCGCAGGGGCCGCGCTCGGTGCCGCCGCCGGTTCCGCCGCCGCGGACTCCGGGGCCGAGGCCCTGGCCGTCAACTCCCCCGGTGTCGGCTCGGGCAACATCGCCCAGGTCCCCGTGGACGTTCCCGTCAACATCACGGGCAACACCATCACTGTGATCGGTGCGCTGAACCCTGCGTTCGGCAACGGCAGCATCAACCACTGACGCCGCGGCCCCGGCCGTGCCGCCCCGCCCGCCGCACCGGCGCGGCGGGGCTCTTGCGCGTTCCCGGCCGCCGCCGCGAGGCCCGTCCGGGCTCACCG
>NZ_JAAVJB010000006.1 GCF_012034385.1 Streptomyces spiramenti | reverse complement strand
GGCGATCCCGCCTGCCGCCACCGGCCGTTCGACCGTGCCGCACCCCATGGGGGCGCAGCCGCCGTCAGTGCGCCGCGCGCGCCTCGGCGACCAGCGCGGCGACCCGCTGCGCGGCCTCCGCCAGCGGCAGCTCCTCCGTCTCGCCGCCGACGCGGGAGGCGAACTCCACGACGCCGTTGGCCAGTCCGCGGCGGCCGATGGTGATCCGGTAGGGGATGCCGACCAGTTCGATGTCCGAGAACTTCACGCCGGGCCGCTCGTCACGGTCGTCGAGCACCGTGTCGACACCGGCCTCCCGCAGCGCGTCGTACAGCTCGTCCGCGGTCTTCTTGATCTCGTCGTCCTTGCCGATCGGCACGACCGCCACCTCGAACGGCGCCACCGAGACGGGCCAGACGATGCCCTTGTCGTCGTGGTGCGCCTCCACGATCGCGGCGATACCGCGCTCGATACCGATGCCGTAGCACCCCATGATCGGCGTGACGCTCTTGCCGTCGGGGCCGAGCACGGTGAGGTCGAGCGCCTCGGAGTACTTGGAGCCGAGCTTGAAGATGTGCCCGACCTCGACCGAGTTCATCACCGACAGCGGCTTGCCGCAGGTGGGGCAGGGCTCGCCCGCGGTGGTCTCCCGCAGGTCCGCCCAGCGGCCGACGGTGATGTCGCGCTCCACGTCCACGCCCCGGACGTGGACCCCGTCACGGTTCGCGCCGGTCGCCATGTTGCTCCGGCCGCGCAGCGCCTCGTCGGCGACGATCGGCAGGTCGGCCACGCCGACCGCGCCGAGGCTGCCCGGGGAGGCACCGAGCGCCGCCCGGATCTCCTCCACCTGCGCCGGGCGGGCCTCGACCGCGCCGGTGGAGTCCGTCAGCTTCTGCTCCACCAGGCTGTGGTCGCCGCGCAGCAGCACCAGGGTCAGTTCGCCGTCCAGCACGTAGACCAGCGTCTTGACCTGCCGCTCGCCGGGCAGGCCGTGGTCACGCGCCAGGTCCTCGATGGTGCGGACGTCGGGGGTGTCGAACGGCTCCGGCGCGTCGGTGGCGGCGGGCTCGTCGATGATCTTCGCCAGGGTGGAGGTCGCCTTCTCCACGTTGGCCGCGTAGCCGCAGCCCTGGCAGTGGACGACCAGGTCTTCACCGGCGGCGGTCTCCGTCATGAACTCGACCGAGGCGGAGCCGCCCATGGAACCGCTGGACGCCTCGACACCGATCGCGGGGATGCCGAGCCGGGCGAAGATCCGCTCGTAGGCGGAACGGTGCAGCTCGAACGAACGGTCCAGGCCGGCCTCGTCCAGGTCGAAGCTGTACGAGTCCTTCATGGTGAACTCGCGGACACGCAGCAGACCGCTCTTGGGGCGGGGCTCGTCACGGAACTTCGTGTGCAGCTGGTACCACATCTGCGGCAGCTGCTTGTAGGAGGCGAGGCCCTGCGCGGCGAAGGTCGTGAAGATCTCCTCGTGGGTCATGCCCAGGACGAGGTCGGCGCCCTTGCGGTCCTTGAGGTGGAACATCTCGTCGCCCATGACCTCCAGGCGGCCCGAGCGCTCCCAGATCTCCGCCGGGTGCATGGTGGGCATCGCCCACTCCAGCGCGCCGATGCGGTTCATCTCCTCGCGCACGATCCGGCTCACGCGCTCCCGCACCCGGACGGCCAGCGGCAGCAGCGCGTAGTGGCCGGCCGACAGCTGTCGGACGAAACCGGCGCGGACCAGCAGCCGGTGGCTGGCGGCCTCCGCGTCCGCGGGGTCGTCACGCAGGGTGGGGACGTACAGCTGGGACCAGCGCATGGGAACTCTCTTCGTCGAAGCAGTGGCGGGCGCGGGCCGGCACGGCCCGGGAACCGGACTCGCCCCGCCACGCACCTGACGGCGCCCACCGCCGCGGCCGGTGCCCGTCGCGCGGTCCTGGGGGCCGGGGCGGGTCCGGACGGTGGCAAGCCACCACCGATCGTACCGAGCACCACAGCCCGCTTCCCACCGCTTTCACCCCGGGCGGGGTCCCCGCCCCCTGCCGCCGGCGGCGTCGGGCCCCGACCCGCCCGCACGGTGGTCAGCGGACGATGGTCTGCACTTCCTGCACCTGGACCGGCTGGGACGAGCCGAACTCGCCCGCCGGGAGATCACCGCCGCTGCCGTCGGACCCCTCCCAGCTCACCTCCCACGTCACCGTCGCACTCAACTCGTAACCACCAGTGGCATGAGTCGCCCGGTGATACGTCACACCACACGGCGGCGTCTCACCCTTCCGCGCACTCGTCCACTCCGCACCGATCACCCCGGCCGACGACACCGCACACCCACCCGACCCCGCATGCACCGTCGCATCCGCCGTCCCCGCATCCAACGACACCGACACCGGCCGCGCCGTCACCGTCGACGACAGACTCGCGTAACCATCCAACCTCGCCGTCACCGAAACCGACCCCAACTCCGACGCCGGCAACCACACCCACGTCGCCAAATTCACCTTCTGCGCATCAGCAGCCGGACTCACCTCGAAAGACAACCCCGGAATATCAACATGCTCATACGCCAACTCCGCCAACACCTGCACATCCGGGATACCGGACATACTCGGGGGCGGATCGGAGTGCTCCACCCAGAGGTACGACGCCCCCCGGTAACACGACATCGCCTCAGCGGTGCCGCGTGCAGTCGGATTGATGTGCACTCCCCACCACGTGCCGTCCTCTTGGTGCTCCATATTGTGATCGGGGTACACCCCCTCGGGGCCGTAGAGCTCCTCGTGCTCCCGGGTGAGGTCGGACTGGAAGTCCGAGGACTCCATCTTCCCAGCCATGGGCAGGACATGGCCCTCCCACCACGACTTGAACGCCGGAGCGGTCCACCTGGGCGCAAAGTAGCACGCCGGCGGCTTCCAGGTGGACGACGAGATCAGGCTGCCACTAGAAGCACTCCCGTTGTCCACAATGACACCGCTGAAAGACGCTTCCGCCGAGACACGACCGCCGCCGCTACCTCCAGTGACCCGCTCCGTGCGATCGTTCAAACCGCCTCGGGGCTCGGCCGCCGCCACGCTCGCAAGTCCGCCCAGGACGAAGGTCGCACCGACGAGGACTCCGACTGGCCTCAGACGCATTCGTCAGCCTCCGATGTGGCCAACCACGACGTGACCTGCCAGACCCCAGAGTCGTTCACCTCGTGAGCGAACGAATAGAAGAACGGCTCATCCCCCTCCGGGTACTCTTCGCCGGACTCGATCTCCAACGAATAGGAATCAGCGAAATCGGAGCAGTACGTCGAGGTCGCCGTACCGTCGCCCCCCAGCGAGACCGAACGGTTCAGGTAGCGGAAATCGCCTCCGATGCTGTAACCGTCGTCGCGGAAATCCGCGACAAGTTCAAGCGCGGTGATGTAGCCCTCACCTGTTGCGTAGAAGTTGAGCGCCTCAATAGCTTCGCCCCTCGTAATGGAGACGTTCAGCGCAGCGACGAATCGCTCCTGATCGGCGAGGACGGCAAGTTCGTCCGGGTCGTCGGTGTCGACGTCCTCGAACTCCTTGGTCATGTCATCCGGGAGTTCGATCTCCGGGCGGTCGATGCCGTCGTCGGGCTCCTCCGCGTCGCTGTCCGCGTCGTCCTCCGGACCCTCGCCGTCCGGTTCCTCCGAAGGCGACGGGGACTGCACGCCCGCGATGTCGTCGTCCGGCTCGGAGTCCCCGCCGGAGCAGGACGTCAGCAGCAGACCGGCCGCCGCCACGGCGGCGACGGGCAGGACCAAGTGGCGCTTCATAGCGAGAACTCCCCCAACAACACGACAACGGAACAGCGAACCGACGTCACAGCACGCTACCGACCCGCGACCCGACCGGCCAGACGCACCCCGTACCGAACACGTCACAAACCACCCACCACACCACCAACGCACGCACGACGGGCCGGACATGCACCGAGCGATTCCCCGCGCACACACCAAGTCGGGCAACCTCCCTGCGGCCGGTCAGCGCACGATGGTCTGCACTTCCTGCACCTGCACCGGCAGGGACGAGCCGAACTCACCCGACGGAAGATCACCGCCGCTGCCGTCGGACCCCTCCCAGCTCACCTCCCACGTCACCGTCGCACTCAACTCGTAACCACCCCCACCATGCGTCGCCCGGTGATACGTCACACCACACGGCGGCGTCTCACCCTTCCGCGCACTCGTCCACTCCGCACCGATCACCCCAGCCGACGACACCGCACACCCACCCGACCCCGCATGCACCGTCGCATCCGCCGTCCCCGCATCCAACGACACCGACACCGGCCGCGCCGTCACCGTCGACGACAGACTCGCGTAACCATCCAACCTCGCCGTCACCGAAACCGACCCCAACTCCGACGCCGGCAACCACACCCACGTCGCCAAATTCACCTTCTGCGCATCAGCAGCCGGACTCACCTCGAAAGACAACCCCGGAATATCAACATGCTCATACGCCAACTCCGCCAACATCGCAGCATCCGGCACTCCTGGGCCAGGCGGCGGAGGATCGGAATGCTCCACCCAGATGTACGACTCGTCCAGGTAACACGCCATCGCCTCCTGGGTCCCCCGGGCGTTCGGGTTGATGTAAACACCCCACCAGGTCCCCTCATCGGCCCGTGCGACGTTGTGATCCTCGTACCTGCCATCCGGCCCGTAGAGCTTCTTGTGCTCCCGCGTCAGCTCGGACGTGAACTCCGCGCTCTCCATGTTCCCTGCCATCGGCAGCACATGACCGGTCCACCACGCCTTGAACTCCGGAGCAGTCCATTTCGGGGCGAAGTAACAGGCCGGGGGCTCCCAGGTCGTCATCACCGGACTCATCTGCCCCCCGCCGCCGGTGTCACCCTCGATCACGACGCCGCGGAACGAGGCCCCGGCCGCCAGGGTGCCGCCATCACGGCTCCCGCTAGATTCCTTCGAACGGTCCAAAAAATTACCGGAGGGCTGGGCCCATGCGGCGCCAAAAGGCAGACACAATGCCGCAGAGGTCACGATGATTGCACCCAAGGTCCTCAGTCGCATGAGTCACCGCCGGATGCGGCAGTCCAGGAATCGACTTGCCATACGCCAGCCTCATTCAGGACCTGGCGGAACGAGTAGAGACCCTGCTCGTCTCCCTCAGGAAACTCCTCGCCGGTCTCCACGTCCACCGAGTAGGCATTCGAGAAGTCAACACAGTAGGAAGATGTCGCGATTCCGGAATCACGCAGCGTCACGGACCTGTTGTAATACCTGGTGGATCCACCGACGCGGTACCCGTCCTCGTGGAAACCTGACACAAGGTCCAGCGCGCTGATGTACCCCTCGCCGGTCGCGTAGAAGCTGAGTGCTGAGCCCGCCTCCCCGTCAGCGATCGCTTCGTCCACAGCAGAGGCATAACGCTCCTGGTCGGCGAGTACGGCAAGTTCTACCGAGTCGTCGGTGTCGACGTCCTCGAACTCCTTGGTCATGTCCTCTGGGAGTTCGATCTCCGGGCGGTCGATGTCGTCGTCGGGCTCCTCCGCGTCGCTGTCCGCGTCGCCTTCCGAGCCCTCGTCGTCCGGCTCCTCCGGCGGTGCCGAGGTCTGTGCACCAGCGATGTCGTCGTCCGGCTCGGAGTCCCCGCTGGAGCAGGACGTCAGCAGCAGTCCGGCCGTCGCCGCGGCGACGACGGGCAGGACCAGGTGGCGCTTCATAGCGAGAACTCCCCCAACAACACGACAACGGAACAGCGAACCGACGTCACAGCACGCTACCGACCCGCGACCCGACCGGCCAGACGCACCCCGTACCGAACACGTCACAAGCCACGCGCACCGCACCGAATCCCCGCCGCCGACGCACGCATGCACGACGGGCCGGGCACGCGCGGTTCGCGCGTGCCCGGCCCGTCGGCCGAGAACTCCGGTCGTCAGCTCAGCAGCCCCGGCAGCCCGTCGAGGGTGGTGGCCAGCTCTGCGGCGGGGATGCCGCCGCCCTGGGCCACGTCGGCGCTGCCGCCGCCGCGACCACCGAGGAGGCCCTTGACGACGTCGGCGGCGGAACGGCCCGCCGCCTTGGCCGCCTTGTTCACGGCGACGACCACGACGCCCTTGGGCCCGGCGCCCGCACCGACGACGGCGACGCCCGGGGTGCGCTCGGGGAGCCGGTCCCGGATCGCCAGGGCGAGTTCGCGGGCGCTGCCGCCGTCACCGTCGATGGTGGTGGTGACGGCGAGGGTGCCGGCGATGTCCCGTGCCCCGGCGGCCAGTTCGGTCGCGCGGCCCATGGACTCCTTGCGGCGCAGCTCGTTGATGGTGCGGTCGGCGGTCTTCAACCGCTCCAGCAGCACGCCGACCCGTTCGGTGAGCTGCTCGCGGGGTGCCTGGAGCTGGTCGGCGAGCTGGGCGACGAGGTCGCGCTCGCGCGCCAGGTAGGCGAAGCCCTCGACTCCGACGGCCGCCTCGACGCGGCGCATCCCGGCGCCGACGGACGCCTCGGCCGTGAGGGCGATGGTGCCGACCTGCGAGGCGTGCTGGACGTGGGTGCCACCGCAGAGTTCACGGGACCAGGCGCCGCCGATCTCGACGACGCGGACCTTCTCGCCGTAGGCCTCGCCGAACAGGGCGAGCGCGCCGAGTTCCTTGGCCTCGGCGAGCGGCATCCACCGCACGCCGACCGGCAGGTCCTGGCGCAGCGCGCGGTTGGCGGCCTCCTCGACCTCGGAACGAACGGTCGGGGAGAGCGCCCCGCGCCACGGGAAGTCCAGGCGCAGGTAGCCGGGCCGGTTGTAGGAACCGGCCTGGAGTGCCGCCGGGCCGAGGATCTGCCGGAGCGCGGCGTGGAGCACGTGGGTGCCGGAGTGGGCCTGGCGGGCGCCGGTGCGCCACTCGGCGTCGACCGCGGCGCGTACCGCGTCACCGGCGGCGAGTTCACCGGCGGTGACGCGCACCTGGTGGACGACGAGCCCGGGGAGGGCGCGCTGCACGTCGAGGACCTCGGCCTCGGCGGAGGTGCCGGTCAGTCGGCCGGCGTCGGAGTCCTGGCCGCCGGACTCGGCGTAGAACGGGGTGCGGTCGAGTACGACGGTGACGATGTCCCCGGCGGTGGCGACGGGCAGCGGCCCGGCGGGGCCGAGGAGGGCGAGGACCTTGGACTCGGTCTCCAGCGCCTCGTAGGCGACCCAGTCGGTGGGGCCGTTGGCGTCGAGCACGGTGCGGAGCGCGGCGGTGTCGGCTGCGCCGGCCTTGCGGTTGCGGGCGTCGGCGCGCGCACGCTCGCGCTGCTCGGTCATGAGGGCGGCGAACCCGTCGCGGTCGACCTCGACGCCCTGCTCGGCGGCCATCTCCAGGGTGAGGTCGATGGGGAAGCCGTAGGTGTCGTGCAGGAGGAACGCCTGGGCGCCGGCGAGCGTGCTGCCGCCGTCGGCCTTGGTCTTCTCGACGGCGGTGTCGAGGACGGTGGTGCCCTGCTTGAGGGTCTTGCGGAACGCGTCTTCCTCGCCGTAGGCCTGCTGCGAGATGCGCTCGAACTCCTCGGCCAGCTCCGGGTAGCTGGGCGACATGCAGTCGCGGGCGACCGGCAGCAGCTCCGGCAGCGCCGGGTCCTGGTAGCCGAGGAGGCGGGTGGCGCGGACGGCGCGGCGCAGGATACGGCGCAGCACGTAGCCGCGGCCCTCGTTGCCGGGGGCGGTGCCGTCGGCGAGGAGCATCAGGCCGGTGCGGACGTGGTCGGCGATGACGCGGAGCCGGACGTCGTTCTCGTGGTCGGCGCCGTAGCGGACGCCGGTGATCTTGGCGGCGTGGTCGAGGATCGGCCGCGTCTCGTCGATCTCGTAGAGGTTGTCGACGCCCTGGAGGAGGCTGGCCATGCGCTCCAGACCCATGCCGGTGTCGATGTTGCGGCGGGGCAGTTCACCGAGGATGGGGTAGCCGGACTTGCCGGGGCCCGCGCCTCGCTCGTACTGCATGAAGACGAGGTTCCAGAACTCCATGTACCGGTCCTCGTCGACCTCCGGCCCGCCCTCGGGTCCGTAGGCGGGGCCGCGGTCGTAGTACAGCTCGGAACAGGGGCCGCAGGGGCCGGGGACGCCCATGGACCAGAAGTTGTCCTCGTCGCCGCGGGCGACGATGCGGTCGTCGGGCAGGCCGGAGACGCGGCGCCAGATCTCGCGGGACTCGTCGTCACTGTGGTGGACGGTGGCCCAGATGCGGTCGGGGTCGAGGCCGTAGCCGCCCTGGTCCTGGGAGTTGGTGGAGAGCTCCCAAGCGAACCGGATCGCGTCTTCCTTGAAGTAGTCGCCGAACGAGAAGTTGCCGTTCATCTGGAAGAACGAGCCGTGGCGCGTGGTCTTGCCGACCTCCTCGATGTCGAGGGTGCGCACGCACTTCTGGACGCTGGTGGCACGGTCCCACGGCGGGGCGGCCTCGCCGGTGAAGTAGGGCTTGAAGGGCACCATGCCGGCGTTGATGAACAGGAGTGTGGGGTCCGGTGTCGGCAGCGGCGCGCTGGCGACGCGGTGGTGGCCGCGCTCGGCGAAGTAGTCCAGGAATCGGCGGCGGATCTCAGCGGTACGCAAGGCATGCTCCGGGCGTCTGCGGGTCGGGGGGATCGGGCGGCGGCGGGTCAGGCCGCCGCGGGGGCGGGTGCGCGTGCCGCGGGGGTGAGCGCCGCGTAGGTGAGGGGCGCGGACGGGTCGATCGACAGGTCGAGCGGGGCGGGTTCGGCGCCGGAGCGGACGAGGAGGTCGCCGACGGCGGCGATCATCGCGCCGTTGTCGGTGCACAGGCCGAGCGGGGGGACGCGCAGCGTGATGCCGGCGGAGCGGCAGCGCTGCTCGGCGAGTTCGCGGACCCGGGAGTTGGCGGCGACTCCGCCGACGACGATGAGGGTGGAGACGTCGTGTTCGCGGCAGGCGTCGACGGCCTTGCGGGTGAGCACGTCGGCGACCGCCTCCTGGAGGGAGGCGGCGCCGTCGGCGACGGGCAGTTCGCGACCTTCGGCTCGGTGCTGCTCGGCCCAGCGGGCGGCGGCGGTCTTGAGTCCGGAGAAGGAGAACGCGAAGCGGTGGCGCTCGTCGCGGGTGCCGGTCAGCGGGCGGGGGAAGGAGACTGCCTTCCGGTCGCCGTCGCGGGCGGCGCGGTCGATGGCGGGGCCGCCGGGATAGGGCAGGCCGAAGACCCGCGCGACCTTGTCGAAGCACTCGCCGGCGGCGTCGTCGAGGGTGTCGCCGAGGTGGAGGATCGGGTCGCGCACGAGGTCGCGGACGAGGAGCAGCGAGGTGTGGCCGCCGGAGACGATCAGCACCATGCAGGGCTCGGGCAGCGGCCCGTGCTCCAGGGTGTCCGCGGCGACGTGACCGGCGAGGTGGTGCACGCCATAGAGGGGGACGTCGAGCGCGTAGGCGATGCCCTTGGCACCGGCGAGCCCCACCTGGAGGGCGCCGGAGAGGCCGGGGCCGGTGGTGACGGCGACGGCCCCGATGTCGGACATGGTGAGCCCGGCCTGGTCGAGTGCCTGCTGGACGACCGGGTTGAAGGAGTGGACGTGTGCGCGGGCGGCGATCTCGGGGACGACGCCGCCGTACCGTGCGTGCTCGGCCATGCTGGAGGCGACGGCGTGGCCGAGCAGCCTCCCGTCCCGTACCAGTCCGGCGCCCGTCTCGTCGCAGGACGATTCGATGCCCAGCACCACGCGACCTTGCATGTCCATTCCTCCGTGCTTGCCTGAGGCAATCAGAGTAGAGCGCCCGACGTGCCCGACGCACACCGATAGCCGAGCCCGGCAAGGGCGCGACGGACGGGGTGCGCACGGGCGGGCGGAGCCCGACGCGGTGAGGCCGCGGGCGGAGGCCGGGCGGGCGGGGTGTCATGGTGCGCGCCCCGGGGGTCGGGCGGTGCGCGCGGGCGCGCCCCGCGGGCGCGGGTGCACCGGGTGCCGCACCGGGGGTTCGGCGGGTCGGGCGGACTCCGACGGGCTCATGGCGGGGAGCAGGCTTGGCTCCGGCCCTTGCCTACGGGGCCTGGTGCGGTAGACGCGTCGGGCGGCGCGTGTCGGGGCGCCCCGACGAACTGACCGGATTTCACTGACACCGACCCCTTGCTGGCACGCAGTGCCACTGTCACAGTTGAGAGCGCGACATCACAGAAGAGCGGAACTGTGGTGGGCGACGCTCCGGCGTGCCGTTCACCGCGCGCGCCACCGGCACCACGCCGGCACCACATCTCTGCCGAAAACGGCGGACACCGGCAGCAGCGACAGCGCCACCCCCGCATCACCGCCACCGCGCGGCGCGCCACTGCGTCCCGCACCGCCGACCCGGCCTCGCACCGCCCACCCAGCCGACCGCCGGCCCGTCGACACCCACCGCGACCACACCGCACCGCGACGCCCCGCGCACCGCGACGACCCACGGGAGACGCCATGGCACAGGAACAGCACCGGCCGCACCCCCACCATGACCGCACCCCGAGCGCCGCACCGCCCGCCCCGGCGCCCACGAGCACACCGGCCCCGGCGGCCGGCCGGGACACGCGCGCCGCCGAACTCACCGCACGGTGGCGGACCGACCCCCGCTGGAACGGCATCGTCCGCGACTACACCGCGGAGGACGTGCTGCGGCTGTCCGGCTCCGTCCGCGAGGAGCACACCCTCGCCCACCGGGGCGCGGAGCGCCTCTGGCGGCAGCTCCACGAACTGGAGTACGTCCACGCCCTCGGCGCGATGACCGGGGGCCAGGCGGTCCAGCAGGTCAGGGCCGGGCTCCAGGCGGTGTACCTCTCGGGATGGCAGGTCGCGGCCGACGCCAACCAGGCCGGCCAGACCTATCCCGACCAGAGCCTGTACCCGGTCGACTCGGTGCCGCGGGTGGTACGTCGCGTCAACAACGCGCTGCTGCGCGCGGACGGCATCGCCGTCGCCGAGGGCGGGGGCGACGCCACCGACTGGCTGGTGCCGATCGTCGCCGACGCCGAGGCGGGGTTCGGCGGTCCCCTCAACGCGTTCGAGCTGACCAAGGCGCTCATCGCCTCGGGCGCGGCCGGCATCCACTACGAGGACCAACTGGCCAGCGAGAAGAAGTGCGGACACCTCGGCGGCAAGGTGCTGGTTCCCACCTCCCAGCACATCCGGACGCTCAACGCCGCCCGGCTCGCGGCGGACATCGCCGGGACGCCCACGCTGGTCATCGCGCGGACCGACGCCCTCGCGGCCAGCCTGCTGACGACCGACACGGACGAACGCGACGCGCGGTTCACCACCGGCGAGCGCACCGCCGAGGGCTTCTACCGGGTACGCCCCGGGATGGCACCGGTGGTCTCCCGCGGCCTGGCGTACGCGCCCTACGCCGACCTGATCTGGATGGAGACCGGCACCCCGGACCTCGCCCAGGCGCGCGAGTTCGCCGAGGCGCTGCACGCGGAGTACCCCGACAAGATGCTCGCCTACAACTGCTCCCCGTCGTTCAACTGGCGTGCCGCGCTGGACGACGACGACATCGCGAAGTTCCAGCGGGAACTCGGCGCCATGGGGTACCGGTTCCAGTTCATCACCCTGGCGGGGTTCCACTCGCTGAACCACGGCATGTTCGACCTGGCCCGCGGCTACGCCCGGTCGGGGATGACCGCGTACGTCGACCTCCAGGAGCGGGAGTTCGCCTCACAGCGCCACGGGTTCACCGCGGTTCGCCACCAACGGGAGGTGGGGACCGGTTACTTCGACCTCGTCGCGACGGCTCTCAACCCGGCCGCGGAGACACTCGCCCTGCGCGGCTCCACGGAGGAGCAGCAGTTCCACTGAGCCGCGAGGTCGCCCGGCCCCCGATCCGGCCGCCCCGGCCGGTGGCGGGGGTCGGGCGGGGCCGGGCGGCGCGCACCCGCCGTCCGCGAGCGAGGTCGAAGCCGCTCCCGGACCCCGCCGTCACAACCCTGCGCCCGTGCCGCGTTCGCCCCGGTGCTGGGCGGCCGGGACCATCAGCTGCACCGCGTGCGCACGGAGGTGGAGGTCGCCCCGGCCGATCTGCTCTCCGTCCGTCGCGCAGCCGGCCCCCCGAGTCCCGAGGGGGTGCGGACCGCAGAGGAGCTGGCGCACCGTCACGCCACGGCCCGGGAGGCAGGGCGAGGCACCGTGGTGCTCGACGGTGCCGTCCACGACGCGGCGTCGGCGGCGCTCGCGGAGGAACAGCTGCGGCAGTGGCTCCCCGGGCGCGGCGCCGCCGACCACCGCGCCGGCTAGGCCCTGTCTGGCAAGGGCGCCGGCAAGGCCCGCGATGTCCGGTGCGGTGGACCGCACGACGGAACGTCGCAGCTCGTACCCGTCACCTTCCGATGCGCCGCACCAGGCGCCGCGGCCCGATCCACGACAAGCCGACCGACACGCCCCGACCCCGGCCGCCGCCCGTCGGCTGCACGCACGCCCACCGCCCGGCTCCTCACCCCGTGCCGACGAGCAGCCGCTCGGGACGCCGGACCGGACGGCGGACCGCGGGCAGCGGGGCTCCGGGGGCGGCGCCCACCCGGCCCAGCACCCGTTCCCCCGAGGCACCGGTGCAGCTCGGGACGTTGCCGGGCAGACCGTGCGCTGTCAGCCAGCCGATCAGCGCGAACGCGACGGCCTCCTTGGCGTCCGACGGCACCCCGAACTCCTCGGACGGGGCGGGTCGGATACCGGGAAGCCGTCGGCGGATCGCCGCCGCCATCGCGGGATTGCGGGCTCCGCCGCCGGAGAGGATCAGCACGTCGAGGCGAGCGGCGCGCACCTCACGGGCGACGACCTCGGCCGTCAGTGCGGTGAGCGTCGCCGCCAGGTCGCGGAGCCCCGACACGCCCTCGGCGCCCGTGGGCAGCGGGGTGGCGACGCCGTTCCGGCGCCGGACCCGCTCCCGTGCGGCGGCCACGTGACCCGCGTGGAACAGCTCCTTCCCGCAGCTCTTGGGGGGTTCCAGCGCGTAGTACGGCTCGGTGAGCAGTTCGGCCAGCAGCTGCTCGTCCACGGTCCCCGCCGAGGCCAGTTCGCCGCCCCGGTCGTAGGTCGCCGTCGTGCCCGGGTGCTCCGTGACGACCGCGTCCAGCAGGGCGTTGGCCGGCCCGAGGTCCCAGGCGGCGGGTTCCGCGTCCCGGGCGAGGACCGTCAGGTTGGCGATGCCGCCGAGGTTGAGCGCACCGGCGCGACGCCCCCGCTCGACCTCGGGAGCCAGCAGCAACCGGTCCAGGGCCGGTACCAGCGGCGCGCCCTGGCCGCCGGCGGCGAGGTCGGCGGCGCGCAGGTCCGAGACGACGGGCAGCCCGGCGGCTTCGGCGATCCAGGCCGGTTGGCCGAGTTGGAGACTGCCCAGCGCCCGACCGTCCGCCACCCAGTGGTGCAGGGTCTGGCCGTGGGAGGCGACCAGATCGGCCGGGGCCGTCGCCAGCGCGACGCGGGCGGCTGCTGCGAAGGCCCTGCCGATCCCGGTGTCCAGCGCGCACACCTCGGCGGCGGTGACCGCTCGCGGCGGGAGAGCGGCTCGCAACTCGGCGCGCAGGGCCCCCGGGTAGGGGGTCTCGCCGTGGTGGAGCACGTCGGCGTGGAGAGTGGTGCCGTACGGGGTGAACCGCACGACGGCGGTGTCGATGCCGTCGTGCGAGGTGCCGGAGATCATGCCGAGTACGCGCACCGTCGGGCCTCTCGTCTCGTCGGGACCGCACCGGTGCGGCCACACGACCCGGTGCGGTGGGGCCGGTGCGGGGGGGTCGGCAGGGGCCGGTCGCTCTCCGCGCCGTGTCTCGCGCCGCAGCGCGGGTCACTCGGCGAGTATCGGCCGTGGCGGACCGGGCGGTCGGCGATTCGAGGCCGACTCGCCGGCGGACCCACCGGCCGGGGCGTCCACGGCGGTACGACGCGCCGGACCGCCCGCGGGTGCGTCCCGACCGGCCCGCACCGCCCCGGCACCACGGGGCGCGTCCGTCATCCGGTCGCACTCTGGTTCCGCCGCGCCGCAGCGCCTAGCCTGGGCGGTGCAGCTGGTTCGCCCTGTCCGCCAGACAGGGAGTCGCAAGAGGGAACCCGGTGGGAATCCGGGACTGCCCCGCAGCGGTGAGCGGGAACGACCGCCGTCACACGCACTGGACGCGACGCGTCCGGGAAGCGACGGCCAGTAGGTGCCGGAGTGCCCGAGAGGCGCGCCGGCGGGCCCGTGAGTCCGAAGACCTGCCACTGCCCGTGCGCCCCATGGCGCGCGGCGACCTTCGGTGACCCTCGTGGGCGGGTCGGGAGGACGCGGGCCGCCCGCACGCCGTCGGCGTGCGCGAGGAGTCACCGCGCCGTTCCTTCGCACCGCGAGACGGTCCCCCGGGGGTCGTATCTCCGCACGACTCGCGAAGGAGAGTCTCGTGACACCGAAGTCCGCAGCCGCGGCAGCGGGGGCGACCGTCCACGGTTACCCCCGGCAGGGCGGGAACCGAGAGCTGAAGAAGGCGATCGAGGGCTACTGGAAGGGCAAGGTCACCGCCGAAGCCCTCCGGACGACCGCGGAGGAACTGCGCCGGGCCAACCGGCGGCAGCTCGCGGAAGCAGGAATCGCCGAGGTCCCCACGGGCGACTTCTCGCTCTACGACCACGTCCTGGACACCAGCGTGATGGTGGGCGCCGTCCCCGAGCGGCACCGCTCGGCCGTCGGCGCCGACGCGCTGGACGGTTACTTCGCGATGGCGCGCGGCACCCAGGAGGTGGCGCCGCTGGAGATGACCAAGTGGTTCGACACGAACTACCACTACCTCGTGCCCGAGTTGGGTCCGGACACCGTCTTCTCCGCCGATTCCACCAAGCAGGTCGCCGAGCTGCGCGAGGCACTGGCGGAGGGTCTCGCCGCCCGCCCGGTGCTGGTCGGCCCGGTCACCTACCTGCTGCTGGCCAAGCCGGCGCCGGGGGTGGACCCCTCCTTCGAACCGATCACCCTGCTGGACCGGCTGCTCCCGGTCTACGCCGAGGTGCTGGCGGATCTGCGGGCCGCCGGGGCGGAGTGGGTGCAACTGGACGAGCCTGCGCTCGTGCAGGACCGCACTCCGGCCGAACTGAACGCTGCGGGCAGGGCGTTGCGTGACCTGAGCGCGCTGGAGGACCGGCCGAAGCTGCTGGTCTCCTCCTACTTCGACCGGCTCGGTGACGCGCTTCCGGTGCTCGCCAAGTCCCCGGTCGAGGGGCTGGCGATCGACTTCACCGGTCCCGCCGCGGCCAACCTCGGGGAGCTGGCGGCGGCGGGCGGTGTCCCGGACAAGCGGCTGGTCGCGGGTGTGATCGACGGTCGCAACGTCTGGATCAACGACCTGACCGCCTCGCTCGGCGTGCTGGCGACGCTGCTCGGACTCGCGGGTTCGGTGGACGTAGCGCCGTCCTGCTCGCTGCTGCACGTGCCGCTGGACGCCGCCGCCGAGCGGGACCTCGACCCGCAGGTCTCCCGCTGGCTGGCGTTCGCCCGGCAGAAGGCGGAGGAGACCGTCACGCTGGCGCGAGCGCTGCGCGAGGGCACCGACACCGTCACCGCGCTGCTGCGGGCCAACGCAGCCGACCTGGCGTCCCGGGCCGGTTCCGCGCTGACCCACGACCCAGCGGTGCGGGAACGTGCCGCAGCCGTGACCGACGCCGACGTCCGGCGTTCGCAGCCGTACGCCGAGCGGGCCGTGGCGCAGCGCGAACGGCTCGGGCTGCCGCTGCTGCCGGTGACCACCATCGGTTCGTTCCCGCAGACCGACGAGCTGCGGGTGGCGCGGGCCGACCTGCGCGCCAAGCGGATCGACGCGAAGGGGTACGAGGAGCGGATCGCCGCCGAGATCCGCGAGGTCGTCTCCTTCCAGGAGAAGGCGGGCGTCGACGTGCTGGTGCACGGCGAGGCCGAACGCAACGACATGGTGCAGTACTTCGCCGAGAAGCTGAACGGCTACCTGGCGACCCGGCACGGCTGGGTGCAGTCCTACGGCACCCGCTACGTGCGCCCGCCGATCCTGGCGGGCGACATCTCGCGGCCCGAGCCGATGACGGTGCCGTGGACGACCTACGCCCAGTCGCTGACCGACCGGCCCGTCAAGGGCATGCTGACCGGTCCGGTCACCATGCTCGCCTGGTCCTTCGTCCGGGACGACCAGCCGCTGGGCGACACCGCGCGGCAGGTCGCGCTCGCGCTGCGGGACGAGGTCCTGGACCTGGAGAGCGCCGGAACCGCGGTGATCCAGGTCGACGAGCCGGCGCTGCGGGAGACGCTGCCGCTGCGGGCGGCCGACCACGGGGCGTACCTGGAGTGGGCGACGGAGTCGTTCCGGCTGGCGACCGCCGGGGTGCAGCCTCGGACGCAGATCCACACCCACATGTGCTACGCGGAGTTCGGCGACGTCATCGCGGCCATCGACGACCTCGACGCCGACGTCATCAGCCTGGAGGCGGCCCGCTCGCACATGCAGGTCGCGGACGAGCTCGCGGCGCACGGCTACCCGCGCGAGGTCGGCCCGGGGGTGTACGACATCCACTCGCCGCGCGTGCCCGACGCCGACGAGGTCGTCGCGCTGCTGAAGCGCGGGCTGGGCGCCATCCCGGCCGAGCGGCTGTGGGTCAACCCCGACTGCGGTCTGAAGACCCGTGGTTGGCCAGAGGTCCGGGCGGCGCTGGAGAACCTGGTGGCCGCCGCACGCGGCACGCGGGAGGCGCTGTCCTCCGACTGACGCCGGTGAGCCGCTGAGCTCCACCGGCGGGTGGACGAGCGGCGCGGTACGCCACGGCGTGCCGCGCCGCTCGCCGTTCCACTCCGCCCGGGACGGCCGACGGCACGGCGAACGGGCGCGGCGCCCGCCACCGGAGTGGCGGGCGCCGCGCCCGTGCTGCTGTGGCCCGGTCAGGCGGCGGCTGTGGTCAGCGGCCGAAGGGGAGACCGGCCGCGCCGAAGTCGGCGAACGGGTTCTCCTCGTCGAGGTTGACGACCTCGGCGCCCTTCGGCGGCGTGAAGTAGAAGGTGCCGCCGGCCGGCTGCTCGTACCGGATGTGGGTGAACGCCACGTCCACGAGGTTGCGGTCCGGGCCGGCGACGGTGACGGCGAGCGGCAGCCCCGTCTCGGCGTCGACGGAGATGCGTACCGACTCCACGGTGCCGAACTC
The DNA here is from genome assembly GCF_012034385.1 of Streptomyces spiramenti. Classification (GTDB taxonomy): domain Bacteria; phylum Actinomycetota; class Actinomycetes; order Streptomycetales; family Streptomycetaceae; genus Streptomyces; species Streptomyces spiramenti. Next base: position 45,988 of record NZ_JAAVJB010000006.1, on the reverse strand, counting down.
GCTGCCTTCGACCGGCTCGTTGGGCACGACCAGCAGCTGGTAGGCGTCCTGGCCCGCGACCTTGGCGGTGCCGTCCACGGTGATCTCCGCGTGCTCCCCCGCGCCGGACAGCACCTCCTGCGCCATCTGCTGCGGGGTGAGCGAGGCGAACTCGTCGTGGCGGTGCTCCCGCTCGGCCTCCGACTCGTCGGCGTGCTCGGTGACATCGGCGTGGTAGGCGACGTTGTCGGCGCTGTCGTACATCCAGAGGTCACCGTCGTTGTGGATGACACTGAGCTCGTCGTCACCCTCCGCGATGACCAGCCGCTGCCGCTCCTCGCCGTCCAGAGCGATCTGGAGGGTGCTGTTGCCGGTGGCCAGCGATGCCAGTCGCGCGGCCGGGCCGCCGAACTGCTCCGCGAACGAGCCGATGGCCGGGACGTCGATCCCCGTGTCCACACGGACGGTGCCACTGAGCTGCTCGGTGTCGGACTCCGCGACCTTGACGATCAGTTCCTCGGCGGAGAGGGCGGGAAGGTCCGGGCCGCCCTCGCTGGCCAGGGCCGGGTAGACACCGGCCCCCACCAGTCCGACGCCGCACACCACCGAGCCGGCGACGACGGTTCGGCGGAGCTTCTTGTTCATGGCCATCTCTTCCCCATCTCCTCGGACCCTGCGATCCTTCCCGGTTTCCCGGGTCACTACCGATTTCATCGCGGATCCCAGAGAAAAGCGTCGGCCCAGGGGTTGCTGTCGGGCTCATCCGCCGGTATGAGACCCGGCCCCGGAGGCGCCCGATGCCCCTAGGGGAGCCCCCGAGCACCGGGGCCACCGGATCGCGCGGCGCGACACCACAGCCTGCATACCGGGTATGGATCCGATGTCGGGGACAGCACCCGACAGCCGCCCCCGGGCCGTCGGGCGAGTCCGTCGGGCGGGTCCGTTCGACAGGTCCGTTCGTCCGACGGCACGGCAGGCCCGGACCGTTCGCCCGGCCGCGTGGACCGCCCGCTCAGACCGTCCGGTCCGCGACCGCGTCGCAGAGGCCGGCCAGCGCCGCCTTCGCCGGGATGTCCGGCAACGGCGCCAGCGCTTCGCGCGCGGAGGCGGCGTACCGCAGCGCGTCGGCGCGCGCCGACGCCAGGGTGGGGTGGGCGCGCAGCCCCGCCAACGCCTCGGCGTGGCGGGCGTCGTCGCTCAGGTCGGAATCGAGCAGCGCCACCAGCTCGCGGTCCTGCGGCGACCCGCCCTCCGCGGCCTGCTGCCGCAGCCGCAGCACGGTGAGGGTGTCGATGCCCTCCCGGAGGTCCGTGCCGGGCGTCTTACCGGACTCGTGGGGGTCCCCGGTGATGTCCAGGACGTCGTCGGCGAGCTGGAAGGCCATGCCGATCCGCTCGCCGAACTGCGTGAGGATGTGGACGGTCGCCTCGTCCGCGCCCGACAGCAGCGCCCCGAACCGGCCCGAGACAGCGATGAGCGAGCCGGTCTTGCCCGCGATGACCTCCAGGTGGTGGTCGACCGGGTCGTCGCCGGGGCGCGGACCCGCCGTCTCCAGGATCTGGCCGGTCACCAGCCGCTCGAACGCCTCGGCCTGAATGCGGACCGCGTCGGGACCCAGCCCCGCCACGATCCCCGACGCCCGCGAGAAGAGGAAGTCGCCGGTCAGCACCGCCACCGAGTTGTCCCAGCGGGCGTTGGCGCTCGGCACGCCCCGCCGGACCTCGGCCTCGTCCATCACGTCGTCGTGGTACAGCGTCGCGAGGTGCGTCAGCTCCACGACCACGGCGGACGGCACCACACCGGGCGCGTGCGGGTCGCCGAACTGCGCCGCCAGCATCACCAGGAGCGGCCGGAAACGTTTGCCACCCGCGCGCACCAGGTGCTGCGCGGTGTCGTTCAGGAACGGCACGTCGCTCTTGGTGGCCTCGACCAGGCCCGCCTCGACAGCGGTCAGCCCGGTCTGGAGATCGGCCTCCAGTGCCTGGTCCCGCACGCTCACCCCGAAGGGACCCACGACGGTCACGAGCGCTTCTCCTGTCTCCGGTGCCTTGTCCCAGGCAGGGTATCCGGTCGTCCGTCGATCACTGCCAGCGCGTACCCGGTCGCCACTGGGTCACGCCGCTCCCGTTCCCCGGGCCTCGGCGGCCGGTCGGAACCGGCCGCCGCGCGGCGGCCCGAGCCGGGCTACCGGGCCGTAGGGTATGGCCATGTCTGACGTGAGCCTGCCCGACGTGGCCGAGGACGACCTCTACGGCCCGGACAATCTGCCCTACGGCGTCTACACCACCGACGCCGCGCCCGACCGCCGCCGGATCGGCGTGCGGTACGGCTCCTGGGTACTGGACGTGGGCGCCGCGGCCGTGGCCGCCGACCACCCGTGGGCCGCGCAGTTGTCGGCCCCCACTCTCAACCCGCTGCTGGCGGCCGGACGGCCCGCGTGGCGCGAGGTGCGCGCCACGATCCGCACCTGGCTGACGGACGCCGCCCGGCGCGAACAGCTCGCCGCCGACGGCCTGCTGCTGCCGCTGGACGAGTCGGTGACACTGCACCTGCCGTTCGAGGTCGCCGACTACGTCGACTTCTACGCCAGCGAGCACCACGCCTCCAACCTCGGCCGGATCTTCCGCCCGGACAGCGAGCCGCTGACCCCCAACTGGAAGCACATGCCGATCGGTTACCACGGGCGCGCCGGCACGGTCGTGGTCTCGGGCACCCCGGTCAAGCGGCCCAGCGGCCAGCGCAAGGCACCCGACGCGACGGCACCCGACTTCGGCCCCTCGCGGCGGCTCGACATCGAGGCCGAGGTCGGCTTCGTCATCGGCGGCGCCACCGAGCCGGGCACGGCGGTGCCGCAGACCGCGCTGCGCGACCACGTCTTCGGGGTGTGCCTGCTCAACGACTGGTCCGCGCGTGACCTCCAGGCGTGGGAGTACGTGCCGCTGGGGCCGTTCCTCGGCAAGTCGTTCACCACCTCCGTCTCCGCGTGGATCACTCCGCTGGACGCGTTGGACGACGCCCGCACCGAGCCGCCGGCACGCAGCCACGAGCTGCTGCCCTACCTCGCCGACGGCGACGGCAGCGGCGTCGAGGCTGCCGGTCTGGACCTGCGGATCACCGTCCGGCTGAACGGCGAGGTGATCTCCGAGCCGCCGTTCGCCGCCATGTACTGGACGGCGGCGCAGCAGCTCGCCCACATGACCGTGAACGGCGCGACGCTGCGTCCCGGGGACCTCTTCGGTTCGGGCACGGTCTCCGGCCCCGAGGTCGCCACGCGTGGCTGCCTGCTGGAGCTGACCTGGGCGGGACGCGACCCGGTGGAGCTGAGCACCGGCAAGCGGACGTTCCTGGAGGACGGCGACGAGGTGACCCTGTCGGCGTGGGCGCCGGGGCCGAACGGCACCCGGATCGGCCTGGGCGAGGTCACCGGCCGGATCTCCCCGGCGGCCTGAGCGGCCCGCACCGGCCCGCACCGGGCCGCACCCGTGCCCACCGGCTGCGGACGGCCCGGTGGGTACGGGAACCTCACCCAACCGTGCCCGGACCGCAACCGCCGCGCCCTAGGGTGGCGTGTACACCAACAAGTCAGGTATCGGCGTGACGCGGTACGGACCGGACGCCGACGGCGGCGGGCAGCCCCCTCCCCGGCGGTGCGCCGGTCGCCGCCGTGCGCGCCGGCGGCCGGGAGCGGCCGAGCGGACGACGGGCCCAGGCCCCGGGAACCAGCCCGGGACTGTGCCCGCGAGGGGGGCGACGACTCATGCACCGAGGCAGGCACGGCATACGACTGGGCGTGGCGGCGACGACCACGGCGGCACTGCTGCTCACCGGCTGCGGCAGCAGCGGCGACGACGACAGCGACAACGGCAGCTCCGCGAGCGGGGACAGCTCCGGCGGCGGGGCGCTGCGCGACATGATCACCGACCTCCGCGAGGCACGCGACGCGTTCATGATCTCGCCCGGCGAGGGGCTCGGCGAGGACGACGTCGACATGGACGAGGTCGAGGGGTGGGACGACTGGCAGGACTGGGAGGACGACCCCGAGCCGTCACCCGACGCCGAGGAGGATCCGGACGCCGGCGGGGGCGGTGCGGAGCGCCGCGAGGACGGCTACGGCGCCCTGGACGTCGGCGCCGAGATCAACGGCGTCTGGCAGGGCGCCGACAACACCCTGTTCGGTGTCCTCTCCAGCCAGGAGTCCGGCACAGGCATCGCCAACGCGTTCTTCGTGGACACCGGTTGGCTGCTGCCCGACGGCAATCCCGTGGAGTGCGGCGGGCTGCTCTTCGGCAACGCGGAGGAGGGGTGGAACAGCTTCATCTTCTGCAACGACGAGGACGAGACCATGAAGACGGCCGAGTTGGCGCAGAAGGGCGACACCCTCGACGTCACCTGGGTCGAGGAGGACCGCACCGTCAGCCACGCGTTCATCGGCGACTGGGACGACGCCGTCGAGTAGGTGTTCCGCGGCCCGGTCGGCGCGCCCACCCGAGTGGCGGGCGCGCCGACCGCACGCGGGTCAGGACGGGAAGCGCCCCGACCTGACTCCGGCGACGAACGACGCGAACGCGGACACCGGCAACGCCAGCACCGGCCCGGCCACGTCCTTGGAGTCCCGCACAGGCACCAGCCCGTCCGAGACCGCGAGATTCACGGCAACCTCGACGCAGGCACCGCCGTTCTCGCTGTAGGAGGAGGTGAACCAGCGAGCAGACTCAAGTGTCACGGTAGTCCTTTCGTAGCTGGCTGATCATGGCCAGGGACTCAGGTTGGGACAGAGCATCAGCCTGGAGTTGATGGTAAGCGGTGAGCAGTGGCACCACCGAGGCGCTGTCGCGCTCCAACTGCCCCCGCTGCGCGGACTCCGCATATGACATGAGGCTCCGGTTCTGCAGCGTGAGAATGTACAGAGGAAGGCTGAGTGGTCGCCTGTCACCCATGGAGAAGGGGGCCACCTGCAGAATCGAGTTCGGGAGACTGCCGAAATCCAGCAGTCGAGCCAACTGGTCGTCCATGGTTGCCGCGCTCCCGACCGGCCGACGCAGACTGCTTTCGTCAAGCACGACAAAGACCAGGGGCGGCGGTTCACGGACGAGCATCCGCTGGCGCTCGTCGACGAGCATGAGCCGCTCTTCGCCCTGCTCCTTGGTAATGGCACCGCGTTCGACGGCTCGCATCGTCAACGCCGTGGCATACCGCTCGGTCTGCAGTATCCCGGGCACCACACCTACTTCGTAGACCCTGATCTCAGCCGCATGCCGCTCGTGTGAGACATACTCCGGGAAGCCTTCCAGCAGCGCGGAGTGCCGCGTCGCACGGCTCTGCCGCTCCAGGCGATCACCCGTCCCGAAAGCTCTGTCAGCACTTGCCGCGAACCGAGCAGTTGGTGACCGACGCCCGGTTTCCACAGCCGAGATGTGCGTGCCAGAACATCCGATGCGAACAGCTAGATCCTCCTGTGTCCAGCCACGTTCGTCACGCAGCTGGCGGATGCGGTGGCCGAAGGCGGCCTTCGGCGACGACTGCGGCTCCAGGTCTTTGAGATTCACGGCCTCTCCAAGCCTTTCGCGCAAGTTGAAGACAGCTGCACCCTAGGCCACGCTGACTCTCCTTGGTAGTGGATTCGCTACGGAGAGGAACTGACGTGTGCGTCTGGGATACGCGAGAGGGCTGGCATCGCTGTGGTCGAGCGGTGCAGACAGACGGCGCGAGCCGTGAGGCAGCGGAGTCGCCGTTGAGTGAACTGTTGAAGCGCACGGCCGTACTGCGGCGCGAGATCGATGCGCACCTCCGGTCGCTGGGCAGGCGGGGACAGCGGTGACCGGCTGCTGCCTGGCCCGACCCGCGTGCTGCCCCGGCTACTGGGCGGAGGTGGTGGTGCGCTCACCGGATGCCCACGCCGAGTGGTACGTGGACGGCACGTGGTCAGCGACGCCCGACGAAGCGTTGGCGTGGCTGCGCCACCGGGCGGAGCGCCTCGCGTCAGTACTGGAAGCCGACCCGGCACATCGACCGGGCACGGGCCCGGCCGAACCTGCCTCGCCGGTCGCCGCGGTGCTGCGCGACTGGGCGGCCGACGCGGCGTTCCTCCGGGTGCAGCGCGACGCGCTGGCGGCCGGGGCGCCGGTGAGCGCCAACGCTCGGGGCCCCGACCGGTTCCACGGCGGCGCGTCGGTGGAGGTGCTGTACTCCCTGTCGGCCAGGCCGGTGCCGCTGCGGAGCCGCGCCCAGGCTCTGCCTGCTGTGCCCCCGCCGGGCGGGGCGTGATGCGCTCATCAGGCAGATGCGCCGGGGGGCCGGTTCTCGTCGCCGCGCGGGGCGGCGTCCTGCCGGGGCAGGATGCGCCGCAGGATGTCGGTGACGGTGAGCACGCCCACGCTCCGGCCCGCGTCCGTCGCCACCACCAACTGCTCGCCGGCGGCCCGCATGCGGGACAGTGCCTCGTACACCGGGAGGTCGACGGGGAGCGTCAGCACCGGGCGGGTGAAGGCGCCCACCGGGCGGTCCGCCGGTTCCAGCAGCACGTCCCGGACGTGGACGAGCCGCGGGACACCCGCGTCGCCCGCGTCGACCAGGACGCGCATGTGGGCGGAGCGGGAGGCGGCTTCCCACACGTCGCCGACGACCGCGTCGGCGGCGACCGTGGTGGTGCCGCGCCGGGCCGGCAGCAGGTCGCCCACCCGGAGCCCCTGGAGGTCCAGCACGTCGGCCAGTTGGGCGCGGGCCGAGGCTTCGAGTGTGCCCACGGAGGCGGAGTGCTCGACCAGGTGCCGAATGGTGTCGATGTCGCGCCCGCCCGCGGCGGCACGGTCCACCGGCGTGACGCCGCTCGCCGCGACCAGCCGGTTGGCCATCGTGTTGATCCAGCGCAGCAGCGGCCGGAAGACGCGGGCGAGTGCCCGGGAGGGCGGCCCGATGAGGACCGCGGCGCGCTCCGGGTGTGCGATCGCCCACGACTTGGGCGCCATCTCGCCGATGACGAGGTGCAGGAACGTCACGAAGAGCAGGGAGAGGGCGAACGCCGCGCTGTCGGCGACCCACCCCGGCAGCCCCCACGAGGCGAGCACCGGCCCGAGCCATCGGTCGATCGCCGGCTTGGTGAGGGCCCCCAGGGCGAAGGTGCAGGCGGTGATGCCGAGCTGCGCCAGGGCGAGCATGATCGTCAACTCGTGCACGCCGCGGAGGGCGGCACGGGCCGCACGGCTCTCCGGCGCGAGGGCCTCCAGCCGGTGGCGGCGCGCACCGAGCAGCGCGAACTCGATGACGACGAAGAAGGCGCTCAGCACGATCACGAGCACGGTCGCGGCGGTCACCACCAGCGGCTGGTTCATCGATCCCCCTGCCCCGGCGACGGCTGCGGCTGCGGTCCCGAGGCGCCGTCGGCGTCCTCGACTCCGCCCGGTTCCTCCACCACCCGCACCAGCAGGAGGCTCGGCACACGGCGTGCGAGTTCGAGCACCTCCGCCTCCAGCAGTCGGCGCACCGGTTGCTCCAGCACCAGGTCGGCGGGGTCGTCGGGCAGCGGGATGCGGATGGTTTCGCCGGGTTGCGGGAGCGCCCCGCGGTGTTTGATGAGCAGACCGGCGAGCGTCTCGTACTCGCCGGTGGGGAGCTCGCGGTCGATGGCGCGCGCCACCTCGTCGATGTGGGTGTCGCCGTCGATGCGCCAGCGGTCGCCGTCCGCCGCGACGACGGCGGTCGGTGGGCCGGGGTCGTGCTCGTCGGAGATGTCGCCGATCAGCTCCTCCGCCAGGTCCTCCACCGTGAGGATGCCGACGAACGCGCCGTACTCGTCGAGTACGCAGCCGAGTTGGTCGCGGGTGCGCGCCATCTGGGCCAGCGCCTCGGGGAGCGGGAGGAGCACCGGCAGCAGCAGGGCCGGCCGCATGACCGCTCTCACGGGCTCCGCGTCGGTGGGCCGGCGGCGCAGCAGGTCGACGAGGTGGACCACTCCGACGGGTTCGCCGTGGGCGTCGATGACCGGGTACCGGCTGTGGGCCCGCGCCATCATCGCGCGCAGTTCCGCGACGGTGGTCTCCGGCGTCACCGTGTCGACGCGGGCCCGCGGCACCATCGCGTGCTCGACGGGCCGGTCGGGGAAGTCGAGGACGCGGTCCACGAGGAGCGACAGGTCGGCGGGCAGGTCGCCGCTGTCGCGCGAGTCGGAGACGGCGTGCCGCAGGTCCTCGCGGGTGGCGCTGGTGTCCAGGTCGTGGACGGGTTCGGTCCGCAGCAACCGCAGGAAGGCGTTGGCGGCGCGGTCGAAGACGGTGATGAGCCAGCCGCACGCCGCCAGGTAGACGAGGGTGGAGGGGGCGAGCGCCCGCGCCAGTGGTTCGGGGTCGGCGATGGCGAGGTTCTTCGGGTACAGCTCGCCGAAGATCATCTGCACCACCGTGGCCGTCACCAGCGCCACCACGGTGCCGATGGAGACGCCGACGGCGACCGGGACGCCGACGCCGCCCAACAGCACCCCGAACGAGCCGCCGATCAGGGGTTCCGCGACGAAGCCGACGAGCAGGCCGGTGACGGTGATCCCGAGCTGTGCCCCCGAGAGCATGAACGAGGTGCGCCGGGTGACCCGCAGGGCCCGGCGGGCGGCGGCGTCACCGGCGTCGGCTCGGGCGCCCAGACGTTCGCGGTCGACGGTCATGTAGGCGAACTCCTGCGCCACGAAGTAGCCGTTCGCCGCGATGATCACAAGGATGACCACGACCCCCAGCAGCCCGGTCAGCACCGCTTCGGTCACGTCCGGTTCACCTCACGCAGGAGTACGGGCACACGCCGGGGAGGAGCGACGGCCGGGACGCCGGCCGCACGCCACGGGTCGACGGCCGGCCACGTCTCGCCGCGCCGTTTTCGGCACTGATGCCCCACCATATGCGGTTGGTCCGTCCTGTCATGGGACGCGCCGGGGGTCGCCGTCGGCAGCGTGGCCCGCCCGGCCGAGCGACCGCCGGGTTCCGGCCGGGAACCCGCTGTCGTTGAACGGAGTAGGGCAGAGTACGGAGTGCGGCACTCGGCCGCACGGCAGGACCGGCCCCCGGTGCTGCCCGACGCCCACGACCGCGCCCGCGCCGAGCGGGTACCGGGATGTGAGAGGGAGACCATGAAGATACGTCTGGCCGGACCGGCGTTGGCCGCCGCAGTGATGCTGCTGGCCGCGGGCTGCGGAAGCAGCGACGACTCCTCCGACGACACGGCCACCGAGGAGACGGGCGCCTCGGAGCAGGGCGACGACGCCGAGGACGCCGACGAGGAGGACGGCGCGGACGACGCGGCAGGCGGCGGCACCGGCGCCATGGCGGGCATCTGGGGCAGCGTCTCCGGCGAGGACACCCTCCTCCAGATCGGCGACGACGGCCTCGCCACCCTGCTCACCTCCGACGACGCCTGCCTCGGCGGGGCACAGTCCATGGGCGACCACTCCATGATCAACCTCCAGTGCTCCGTCGCGACGGGGTACGCCAGCGGCGAGGCCACGCTGAACGGCGAGGCGTTGACCGTCGGTTGGGAGAGCGGCGAGACCGTCTACGAGCGGATCGCGGACCAGGCGGTGGACCTGGCCGAGCTGAACCTGGCCGAACTCGGCCTGGAGGAGCTCGAAGGCATCGACCTCGACAACATCGACTTCGAGGGCTTCGACATCGACGAGCTGGAGTCGCTCCTGCCGGGCAGCATCGGCGGCCCCGGCGACGACGACTGACCCTGCCGCACACCGCGGCGCGGAGCGGCGTCGGCTCCCGGGGCGACCACCCCGGGGGCCGACGGCCGCACCACCGCACGGGCAGCACGCCGAACGGGCCGGTACCGCCTCACGAAGAGGTGGTACCGGCCCGTTCGCCGTACCGGGTCCCGGCGTGGTCCGGGGAGGCTCAGCGGACGAAGACGCCCGCCTGGCCGGCCAGGTCGAGGAAGTACTGCGGCGCGACGCCGAGGACGATCGTCACCGCCGCGGCGACGCCCAGCATCGACGTGGTCATCGGGCTGGGGACGACGACCGAGGGGCCGTCCTCCTGCGGCTCGCTGAAGAACATCAGCACGATGACGCGGACGTAGAAGAACGCCGCGATCGCCGAGGCGATCACACCGACGATGACCAGGCCCATCGCGCCCGCGTCGGCCGCGGCGCTGAACACCGCGAACTTGCCCGCGAACCCGGAGGTCAGCGGGATACCGGCGAACGCCAGCAGGAAGAGCGCGAAGACGCCGGCCAGGAGCGGCGAACGGCGTCCGAGACCGGCCCACTTGGAGAGGTGGGTCGCCTCGCCTTCGCCGTCGCGCACCAGCGTGACCACGGCGAACGCGCCGAGCGTCACGAAGGAGTACGCCGCCAGGTAGAACAGCACCGAGGAGACGCCGTCCTCGCTGACCGCGAGCACGCCGGCCAGGATGAACCCGGCGTGGGCGATCGAGGAGTACGCCAGCAGCCGCTTCACGTCGGTCTGGGTGATGGCGATGACGGCACCGGCCAGCATCGAGGCGATGGCGACACCCCACAGCACCGGCTCCCAGTCCCAGCGCATCCCCGGCAGGGTCACGTACAGCAGCCGCAGCAGCGCGCCGAAGGCGGCGACCTTGGTGGCCGCGGCCATGAAGCCGGTCACCGGGGTCGGGGCCCCCTGGTAGACGTCGGGCGTCCACATGTGGAACGGCACGGCACCGACCTTGAACAGCAGGCCCATGACGACCAGCGCGCCACCGATCAGCAGGTAGGCGTCGTTGCCCATCGTCGCGGCCAGGCCCGGGTCCACCGCCGGCGGGGCGCCGGAGATGACGTCGGCGATGCCCGCGTAGGAGAGGGTGCCCGCGTAACCGTAGAGCAGCGCAATGCCGAACAGCAGGAACGCGGAGGCGAAGGCGCCCAGCAGGAAGTACTTGACCGCGGCCTCCTGCGACAGCAGCCGCCGGCGCCGGGAGAGGGCGCACAGCAGGTACAGCGGCAGGGAGAGGACCTCCAGCGCGATGAAGAGCATCAGTAGGTCGTTGGCGGCGGGGAAGAGCAGCATGCCGCCGAGGGCGAACAGCATCAGCGGGAAGATCTCGGTCGTGGTGTAACCGGACTTCACCGCCAGCTTCTCCGCGGTGCCGCCGGGCGTCGCCGCCGCCTGCGCGGCGAAGGAGTCCACGGCCCGGCCGTGCTCGGCCGGTTCCAGCCGGCGTTCCGCGAAGAGGAACACCGACACGAAGCCGACCAGGATCAGGACGCCCTGGAGGAACAGCGCCGGGCCGTCCACGGCCAGCGCGCCCATGCCGGCGACCTGCGCCTGCGTGCTCGCGTGCCCGTCGGCCGCGAGCCCGACGACCGCGGCGAACGCGGTCGCCAGGGCCAGTACGGCGAGCACCACCTGGGTGCCGTAGCGGTGGCGGCGGGGCGCGAACGCCTCGACGAGCACGCCGATGACGGCGGCCCCCACCACGATGAGCGTCGGGGAGAGCGCGACCCACTCGAACTGCGGTGTCTCCAGCACCCCCTGCGCGTGCGTCCAGCTGTTCACTGTGCTGTCTCCTCGTATCCCCCGCCGATGCGGCGGCTCGGGTCACGGTCGCGGCTGGTCTCCCGGATGCGCGATGTCATCGGCGGGCCTCCAGTTCCGGCTCGGGGTCGCTCTCACCGACGTCGGAGAGGGTGTGCTGGACCGCGGGGTCGACGATGTCGGTGAGCGGCCGGGGGAAGACACCGAGGAAGATCAGCATCGCGATCAGCGGTGCCACCACGGCGAGTTCACGCGGACGGAGGTCCGGCATCCGGGACAGCTCGGGCCGCACCGGCCCGGTCATCGTGCGCTGGTAGAGGATCAGTACGTAGAGCGCGGCGAGGACGATGCCGGCGCAGGCGACGATCCCCGCGACCGGGTACCGGGTGAACGTGCCCACCAGCACCAGGAACTCGCTGACGAACGGCCCGGTACCGGGGAGCGACAGGGTCGCCAGTCCGCCGATGAGGAAGGTGCCCGCCAGGATGGGCGCGGTCTTCTGCACGCCGCCGTAGTCCGCGATGAGGCGGGAGCCGCGGCGGGTGATGAGGAACCCGGCGACCAGCATCAACGCGGCGGTGGCGATGCCGTGGTTGACCATGTACAGGGTCGCGCCGGTCTGGCCCTGGCTGGTCATGGCGAAGATGCCCAGGATGATGAAGCCGAAGTGGCTGATCGACGCGTAGGCGATCAGGCGCTTCATGTCGCGCTGGCCGAGCGCCAGCAGCGCGCCGTAGATGATGGAGATCAGCGCCAGCACGATCACCACCGGCGTCGCCCACGCGCTCGCCTCGGGGAACAGCCCCAGGCAGAAGCGGAGCATCGCGAAGGTGCCGACCTTGTCGACCACCGCGGTGATCAGCACGGCGACGGGGGCGGTCGACTCGCCCATCGCGTTGGGCAGCCAGGTGTGGACCGGCCACAGCGGCGCCTTGATGGCGAAGGCGATGAAGAAGCCCAGGAACAGGAAGCGTTCGGTGTTCTGCGCGAAGGTCAGCTCACCGGAGGCGCGCGCCTCGGCGATCGCCTGGAGCGAGAACGTGCTGCCGCCCGGCAGGTCCGCGGTGGCGACGTACAGCCCGATCACCGCGGCCAGCATGATGAGGCCGCCGGCCAGGTTGTACAGCAGGAACTTCACGGCCGCGTAGGTCCGCTGCTTCGCCTGCCGGTTCTCCGAGTTCTCCCCGGCACGGTCGCCGAAGCCACCGATGAGGAAGTACATCGGGATCAGCATGGCTTCGAAGAAGATGTAGAAGAGGAAGATGTCGGTCGCGACGAACGACATCACCACCATGGCCTCGACCATGAGGATCAGGGCGAAGAAGCCCTGGGTGGGGCGCCAGCGCTTCCCGGCGGGGGCCTCCCCCTCCTTGGGGTCGGCGTCGTTCCAGCCGGCACCGATGAGGAACGGGATCAGCACCGCGGTCAGTGCCACCAGGGCGACGGCGATACCGTCCACGCCGAGCTCGTAGCGGACACCGAACGCCGGGATCCACGCGTGCGACTCGGTCAACTGGTAGCGGTCACCGCCCGGTTCGAACCGGACCAGCACCAGGATCGCCAGCACGGCGGTGACCAGCGAGGCGGTCAGGGCGACCCACTTGGCGAGGTTGCGCCGTGCCGAGGGGACGGCGGCGGTGGCGACCGCGCCGATGGCGGGCGCCAGCACCGTGGCCGTCAGCAGGGGAAATGACATGAGTTAGACCGCCCTCATCAGCAGGGTCACGGCAATGAGGATCGCCGCACCGCCGAACATCGAAGCCGCGTAGCTGCGCGCGAAGCCGTTCTGCACCTTCCGCAGCCGCCCGGAGAGCCCGCCGAAGCCCGCCGCGGTGCCGTTGACGACACCGTCCACCAGCTTGTGGTCGACGTAGACGAGCCCGCGGGTGAGATAACTGCCGGGGGTGACGAACGCGGCGTGGTTGAAGTCGTCCTGCAGCAGGTCGCGGCGGGCGGCCCGCGTGATCCAGACGCCGGTCGGGGCGACCTCGGGGATCGGGCGGCGCCCGTACTGGAACCAGGCGGCGCCGACACCGACGAGCATCAGCACCGTCGCCAGCACGGAGACCATGCCGTGGCTGACCGGGGAGTTGCCGTCGGCGGTGGCGACCACCGGCGACAGCCAGTCGACGAACGAGTGGTTGAGGTTGAAGACGAAGCCGGCGCCGACCGACCCGACGGCCAGCACGATCATCGGCACCGTCATCGACAGCGGCGACTCGTGCGGGTGCGGGTCCTTGCCCTCGGCATCCTTCACCCAGCGCTTCTCGCCGAAGAAGGTCATCAGCATGATGCGCGTCATGTAGTACGCGGTCAGCGCCGCGCCCAGCAGGGTGACGCCGCCGAGGATCCAGCCCTCCGTGCCGCCCTTCCCGAAGGCCGCGTAGATGATCTCGTCCTTGGAGAAGAAGCCCGAGAGGTAGGGGAAGCCGATGATGGCGAGGTAGCCCAGGCCCATCGTCACGAAGGTGACGGGCATGTACTTCCGGAGCCCGCCGTAGCGCCGCATGTCGACCTCGTCGTTCATGCCGTGCATGACCGATCCGGCGCCGAGGAACAGCCCCGCCTTGAAGAAGCCGTGGGTGACCAGGTGCATGATGGCGAAGACGTAGCCGATCGGGCCGAGCCCGGCCGCCAGCATCATGTAGCCGATCTGCGACATCGTCGACCCGGCCAGGGCCTTCTTGATGTCGTCCTTGGCGCAACCGACGATCGCGCCGAAGAGCAGGGTGACGGCACCGACCACGACGACCACGGTCTGCGCGGCGGGGGCGCCGTCGAAGATCGCGCCGGAGCGGACCACGAGGTAGACGCCGGCGGTGACCATCGTCGCGGCGTGGATCAGGGCCGAGACCGGAGTCGGGCCCTCCATCGCGTCGCCCAGCCAGGACTGGAGCGGCACCTGGGCCGACTTGCCGCAGGCCGCCAGCAGCAGCATCAGCCCGATGGCGGTCAGCGTGCCCTCGCTCGCCTGCTCCGCGTCGGAGAGCACCGGGGAGAAGGCGAAGGTGCCGAAGGTGGAGAACATCAGGAAGATCGCGATCGCCAGACCGACGTCGCCGACGCGGTTGACCACGAACGCCTTCTTCGCCGCCGTCGCCGCGCTCGGCTTGTGCTGCCAGAAACCGATCAGCAGGAACGAGGCGAGACCGACGCCCTCCCAACCGACGTACAGCAGCAGGTAGTTGTCGGCGAGGACCAGGATGAGCATGGCCGCGAGGAACAGGTTCAGATAGGCGAAGAACCTGCGCCGCCGCACGTCGTGCTCCATGTAACCCACCGAGTAGAGGTGGATCAACGTGCCGACCGAGGTGATCAGCAGCACGAACGTCATCGACAACTGGTCGAGCTGGAAGGCGATGTCCGCCTGGAACCCGTTCACCGGCACCCAGCTGTACAGGTGCTGGCTCAGCGCCCGGTCGCCGCCGTCCCGGCCGAGCATGTCGACGAAGAGCACCGCGGCCAGGGTGAAGGAGAGCGCGGCCAGGCCGGTTGCCAGCCAGTGGCCGAACCGGTCGAGGCGGCGACCGCCCACGAGCAGCAGCGCCGCGCCCAGCAGCGGTGCCGCGACGAGCAGTCCGATCAACGATTCCACTGGTAACTCCACATTCTTCCGCTGGCCTTACAGCTTCATCAGACTGGCGTCGTCGACCGAAGCCGAGTGGCGCGAGCGATAGACCATGACGATGATCGCCAGCCCGACCACGACCTCGGCGGCGGCTACGACCATGACGAAGAACGCCATGATCTGACCGTCGAGGTTCCCGTGCATGCGGGAGAAGGTGACCAGTGCCAGGTTGGCGGCGTTCAGCATCAGTTCGATGCTCATGAAGACCACGATGGCGTTGCGCCGCAGCAGCACACCGCAGGCGCCGATGGTGAACAGCAGCGCCGCGAGATGCAGGTAGTTCTCGGGACTCACTTGCCGGCCTCCTCGGCTTCGTCGCCGTCGCCGTCGTCACGGCGGCCGTTGTCGCCGCCGTCACCGTCGGTGCCGGTGGCGGCGGGGGTGGTGGTGCCGGCCTTGCCGGTGGTGCTCCCGGAACCGAGCGCGCCGCTGACGGAGGCGCTGCGGCCCTGGTGGTCGGCGGTGCGCTGTTCCAGCGCGGCGAGTGCGCCGAGCGCCTCGGTGTGGACCTCGCGGACCTGGTCGCGCTCGTGGAGCGTGGCGCTCACGGTCAGCGGCGACGGCGTGCCGTCGGGCAGCAGACCGGGGATGTCCACGGCGTTGTGGCGGGCGTAGACACCGGGCGCGGGCAGCGGCGGCACCTGGGTGCCGTCCTTGACGCGTGCCTCGGCCTGCTCGCGCTGGGACTTGGAGCGCTCGATCTTCTCGCGGTGCGTCAGCATCGTCGCGCCGACGGCGGCGACGGTGAGCAGGACGCCGGTCACCTCGAAGGCGACCATGTACCGGGTGAAGAGCAGCGAGGCCAGGCCCTCGACGTTGCCCTGGGAGTTGGCCTCCGCGAGGCCGGTGAAGGAGCCCACCGACGCCTGGCCGATGCCCGCGATCAGCAGGATGCCCAGACCGAGGCCCATGGCCGCCGTCGCGATCCGTTGCCCCTTGATCGTCTCCTTGAGGGAGTCCGCCGCGCTGACGCCGACGAGCATCAGCACGAAGAGGAAGAGCATCATCACGGCGCCGGTGTAGACGACGATCTGCACGACGCCGAGGAAGTAGGCGCCGTTGGCCAGGTAGAACAGGGCCAGGATGACCATGGTCCCGGCCAGGCACAGCGCCGAGTAGACGGCGCGGCGCATCAGGATCGTGCCGAGCCCGCCGGCGACGGCGATCGGCGCGAGGATCCAGAACTGGACTGCCTCGCCACCGGAGGTGGATGTCTCCGCCGCCAGTGTCGACAGGGCGGTCATCGTGCTCATGCCCGCACCTCCGGCGGTTCGCCGTCGTCGCCGATGTTGCCGCGGTGGTCGTGCCCGGTGGGGTCGGTCAGCGAGGCCGCCGCCGCGAGCGCGTCCTGCGGGGTGACCTCCTCGCCGGGGGCCTCCTCGCCCTTGGAGCGGGCGACCTGCCGGACCGTCCCCTCCGCGGCGCCCGGGACCTCGCCCCGGTAGTACGTCTGCTCGTCCGCGCCCGGGTACATCGAGTGCGGCGCCTCGACCATGTCGTCCTGGAGGCCGGCGAGCAGCTCCTCCTTGGTGAAGATCAGGTCGGTGCGGGTCCGGTCGGCGAGCTCGTACTCGTTGGTCATGGTCAGCGCGCGCGTCGGGCACGCCTCCACGCACAGCCCGCACAGGATGCAGCGCAGGTAGTTGATCTGGTAGACGCGGCCGTACCGCTCACCCGGGGAGTAGCGCTCCTCCTCGGTGTTGTCGGCGCCCTCGACGTAGATGGCGTCGGCGGGGCAGGCCCACGCGCACAGCTCGCAGCCGATGCACTTCTCCAGCCCGTCGGGGTGACGGTTGAGCTGGTGGCGGCCGTGGAAGCGGGGCGCGGTGGGCTTCTTCTCCTCCGGGTACTGCTCGGTGAGCCGCTTCTTGAACATGCCCTTGAAGGTCACGCCGAAGCCGGCCACCGGGTTGTTGAAGTCAGGCATCGCCGTCCTCCTTCCGTGCGTCGCTCGGTGCGTCACTGTCGGCGCCCGCAGTAGAGGCCTCCGCCCCGGCCGGGGCCGCGACGCCGGCCCGGTGCCGGTCCGCGCGCGAGGGGCGACGCGGTACCGGGGGCAGGGTCTGGCCGGGCTTGGGCGGCACGGGGAAGCCCCCGGCCATCGGGTCGAACTCGGGCTCCTCGGGCTCCGTGCCGCGCTTCGCCCGGTCGGAACGGTCCCGGAGTGTGTCGATCACCAGCGAGACGAGCAGCAGGGCGACGACACCTCCGACCACCCAGATCAGGATGTCGCTGAAGGAGCGGCCGTCGTTCTGGAAGGCGCGGACGGTGGCGACCAGCATCAGCCAGCCGAGCGCGACCGGGATGAGGACCTTCCAGCCCAGCACCATGAACTGGTCGTACCGGACTCGGGGAAGCGTGCCGCGGATCCAGACGAAGAAGAACATGACCGCGAGCAGCTTGAGGGTGAACCACAGCAGCGGCCACCAGCCGGTGTTGGCCGACTCCCAGAAGGAGATCGGCGCCGGCGCCCGCCAGCCACCGAGGAAGATCGTCACCATCAGCGCGGAGACGGTCACCATGTGGATGTACTCGGACATCATGAAGAAGGCGAACTTGATGGACGAGTACTCGGTGAGGTACCCGCCGACCAGGTCGCCCTCGGACTCCGGCATGTCGAACGGCGGGCGGTGCGCCTCGCCGACCATGGCGATCATGTAGATCAGGAACGACACCGGCAGCAGGACGACGAACCAGCGGTCCTCCTGCGCGGCGACGATCCCCGAGGTGGACATCGACCCCGAGTAGAGGAAGACGGCCGCGAAGGAGAGGCCCATCGCGACCTCGTAGGAGATGATCTGCGCCGTGGCGCGCACGCCGCCGAGCAGCGGGTAGGTCGAGCCGGAGGACCAGCCGGCGAGGACGGTGCCGTAGACGGCGATGGCCGAGGTGGCCAGCACGTACAGCATCGCCACCGGGAGGTCGGTGAGCTGGAGGACGGTCTCGGTGCCGAAGATCGACACCGGGGAGTCGGCCGGACCGAAGGGGATCACCGCGATGGCCATGAACGCGGGGACGGTAGCGAGGATCGGCGCCAGGATGTAGACCGGCTTGTCGGCCCCCTTGACGACGATGTCCTCCTTGAACATCAGCTTCACACCGTCGGCCAGCGACTGGAGCATGCCCCAGGGGCCGTTGCGGTTGGGGCCGATACGCAGCTGCATCCAGCCGAGCACCTTGCGCTCCATCACGATGGAGATCAGCACCGTGCCCATCAGGAACGCGAAGACGCCGACCGCCTTGAGCAGGATCAGCCAGAACGGATCGTTGCCGAACATCGACAGATCCGTCTGTTGGGCGAGCACGGTCATCGGGCGTTCCCTCCCTTCTCGTCAGGGGCCTGGCCGGGGGCGCCGGACGGCGACCCGGAGGCGATGGCGACCAGCTCGCCCGGGTGGGCGCCCAGGTCGTGGTAGATACCGCCGCCGAAGGAGTTGACCGGCAGCCACACGACGCCGTCGGGCATCTCCGTGACGAGCAGCGGGAGTTCGACGCTCCCGGCGGGTCCGGTCACCGCGACGGTGCCTCGGTCGGCGAGACCGGCACCGGCGGCGGTCGTCGGGGAGACCCGCGCCGGAGCGGGGTGACGGGTGGCGGCCAGCGCCTTGTCGCCCTCCTGGAGCCGGCCCTGGTCGAGCAGCATCCGGTGGCCGGCGAGGACCGCCTCGCCGGCGGCGGGCGCCGGCGGGGTGACGGAGGTGCCGGTCGGGCCGATGGGAAGCGCGCCCTCCCAGGCCGGGAACCGGCCGACCTCGCGGCGGGTGGCCGCGACATCGGGCAGGCCGAGCGCGATGTCCATCCGGTCGGCGAGCATGTGGAGCGCCCGGCCGTCGGGGTGGACGTGGCGGCGGGTCATCTGGTCGGCGGCGATCGCAGCCTCGAACGGCCGGTAGCGACCCTCCCAGTTGAGGAAGGTGCCGCTCTTCTCGGCGACCGCCGCCACCGGGAGCACCACGTGGGCGCGGGCGGTGACCTCGGTCGGCCGCTGCTCCAGGCTGACGAGGAACCCCTCGGCCGCGACCCGGTCCAGCGCGGCGAGCGCGGCGGTCGGGTCGGGGAGGTCCTCGGTTCCGACGCCCGCGACGACCAGGCCGGCGAGCCCGCCGTCGGCCGCCGCGCGCAGGATCGCGGCGGTGTCACGGCCAGGGCGGTCGGGCAGGTCGGCCTCGGCGACGCCCCAGACCGCGGCGGTCTGCTGCCGGGCGAGAACGTCGTGGTCGGGCCGCCCGCCGGGGAGCAGCCCGGGCAGCGCGCCCGCCTCGACCGCGCCGCGCTCACCGGCGCGGCGCGGGATCCACACCAGCCGGGCGCCGGTGGCGGCGGAGGCGGCGACCGCGGCGGTCAACGCGCCCGGCACCAGCGCCAGTCGCTCACCGACGAGGATCAACGCACCGTCGGCGCGCAGCGCCTCGGCGGCGTCCTGCCCCGCGCCCTCCAGGCCGGTTCCCGCGGCCAGCGCGTCCAGCCATTCGGTCTCGGTGCCGGGGGCGGCGGGCAGCAGCACGCCGCCGGCCTTGGCCTGGCCCCGGGTGAGGTGGGAGGCGAGCGACCAGCTGCGCTGGTTGTTCTTGCGGTTGGCCTTGCGCAGCCGCAGGAAGACGCCGGGCGCCTCCTCCTCCGCTTCCAGCCCTGCCAGCAGCACGGCCGGGGCCGACTCCAGTGCGCGGTAGGTGACCGGACCGCCGCGGTCGACGCCGCTGCCGGCGACGTGGGCGGCGAGGAACGCCGCCTCCTCGGCGGAGTGGGGCCGGGCGCGGAAGTCGATGTCGTTGGTGGCCAGCGCGAGCCGGGCGAACTTGGCGTAGGCGTAGGCGTCCTCGACGGTCAGCCGACCGCCGGTGAGCACGGCCGCCCCGGCGCCGTCGCGGGCGGCGGTGAGACCGGCCGCAGCGGCCTCCAGCGCCTCGGGCCAGCTGGTGGGGACGAGTTCACCGGTACCGGTGTCGCGCACGAGCGGGACGGTGAGGCGGTCGGGGAGCTGCGCGTAGCGGAAGCCGAAGCGCCCCTTGTCGCACATCCACTCCTCGTTGACCTCGGGGTCGTCCGCGGCGAGGCGGCGCATCGTCTTGCCGCGGCGGTGGTCGGTGCGGGTGGCGCAGCCGCCGGCGCAGTGCTCGCAGACGCTGGGCGAGGAGACCAGGTCGAACGGGCGGGAGCGGAACCGGTAGGCGGCGGAGGTGAGCGCGCCGACCGGGCAGATCTGGATGGTGTTGCCCGAGAAGTACGACTGGAGGGGCTCGCCCTCGCCGGTGCCGACCTGCTGGAGGGCGCCGCGCTCCAGGAGTTCGATCATCGGGTCGCCCGCGACCTGGTTGGAGAACCGGGTGCAGCGGGCGCACAGCACGCAGCGTTCGCGGTCGAGCAGCACCTGCGCGGAGATCGGGACGGGCTTGGCGAAGGTCCGCTTGACGCCCGCGAACCGGGAGTCGGCCTGGCCGTGGGACATGGCCTGGTTCTGGAGCGGGCACTCGCCGCCCTTGTCGCAGACGGGGCAGTCCAGGGGGTGGTTGATGAGCAGCAGCTCCATCACCCCGACCTGGGCCTTCTCCGCGACCGGGGAGGTGAGTTGGGTGCGGACGACCATGCCGTCGGTGCAGGTGATGGTGCACGACGCCATGGGCTTGCGCTGGCCCTCGACCTCGACGATGCACTGGCGGCAGGCCCCGGCGGGGTCGAGCAGCGGGTGGTCGCAGAAGCGCGGGATCTCGATGCCGAGCAGCTCGGCGGCACGGATCACCAGGGTGCCCTTGGGCACGGAGATCTCGATGCCGTCGATCGTCAGCGTCACCAGGTCCTCGGGCGGCGTGGCCGGTCCGCCGCCGGTGGTACCGGAGGTGGTGGTGACAGTCATGCGTTCACCTCCTGGGTGGCGTCGCGGTCGTCCGCCCAGACGGTGGACTTCGCGGGGTCGAACGGGCAGCCACCGCCGGTGACGTGCTGCTCGTACTCCTCGCGGAAGTGCTTCAGCGAGGACATGATGGGCGCGGCGGCACCGTCGCCCAGGGCGCAGAACGACTTGCCGTTGATGTTGTCGGCGATGTCGAGGAGCTTCTCCAGGTCGGCCATGGAGCCCTTGCCGGCCTCCAGGTCGCGCATCAGCTGGACGAGCCAGTAGGTGCCCTCCCGGCAGGGGGTGCACTTGCCGCACGACTCATGGGCGTAGAACTCGGTCCAGCGGGTGACGGCGCGGACCACGCAGGTGGTCTCGTCGAAGCACTGAAGCGCCTTGGTGCCGAGCATGGAGCCGGCGCCGGCGACGCCCTCGTAGTCGAGGGCGATGTCGAGGTGCTCCTCGGTGAGGAGCGGGGTGGAGGAGCCGCCGGGGGTCCAGAACTTCAGCCGGTGGCCGGGGCGCATGCCGCCGCCGAGTTCGAGGAGCTGGCGCAGCGTGATGCCGAGCGGCGCCTCGTACTGCCCGGGACGGGCGACGTGCCCGGAGAGCGAGTAGAGGGTGAAGCCGGCGGACTTCTCGCTGCCCATCGACCTGAACCAGTCCTTGCCGCGATCGATGATCGCGGGGACGGAGGCGATGGACTCGACGTTGTTGACGACCGTCGGCGAGGCGTAAAGGCCGGCGATCGCGGGGAACGGCGGACGCAGCCGGGGCTGGCCGCGGCGCCCCTCCAGCGAGTCGAGGAGCGCGGTCTCCTCGCCGCAGATGTAGGCGCCCGCACCGGCGTGGACGACGAGTTCGAGGTCCTTGCCCGGCCCGAGGGCGTCCTTCCCGACGTACCCGGCGGCGTAGGCCTCGGCGACGGCGGCGTGCAGCCGCCGCAGGACCGGGACGACCTCGCCGCGGAGGTAGATGAAGGCGTGGGAGGAGCGGATCGCGTGGCAGGCGATCACGATGCCCTCGATCAGCGAGTGCGGGTTGGCGTAGAGCAGCGGGATGTCCTTGCAGGTGCCCGGCTCCGACTCGTCCGCGTTGACGACGAGGTAGTGCGGCTTGCCGTCGCCCTGCGGGATGAACTGCCACTTCATGCCGGTGGGGAAGCCCGC
Source organism: Streptomyces spiramenti (assembly GCF_012034385.1). Lineage (GTDB taxonomy): Bacteria > Actinomycetota > Actinomycetes > Streptomycetales > Streptomycetaceae > Streptomyces > Streptomyces spiramenti. The sequence goes on along the minus strand of NZ_JAAVJB010000006.1, from coordinate 23,908 downwards.
GCCGCCTCGGCCGCGGAGTCCGGCCTCCTTGACGTAGGCGATGAGCTCGTCCGGGTCCATCGCCAAAGCCTTGGCCAGGCCCCGGTAGCCGCCGTGGCGGCGGTAGCCGTCCAGCGTGTAGCTGTCGGCGTCACCCCAGTTGGCGGAGAGGACCGGGGTCAGCAGGTCCTTGGCCACGGCCGCGGCGCTGGTGTTGTCGGATGACATGGCGCTCACTCGCCCTCCTCGGCGGTGGGGCTCGCCGCGGGGTTGTGCGGGTCCGAGGCGGATGTCTGCTGCGGCGCGTCGTGCTTGCTGAGGTACTGCGGCGGGCCGTCGTCGGCGGGGTGGCGGCCCGCGCCGGTGGCGGGCCGACCGGCGGGCAGCTGCTCGCCGGTGGCCATGCGCAGGCCGACCAGCGAGGCGTCGCCGCCGCTGCCGCCCTCGACGACGGCGCCGGCGCGCGGGTCGGGGAAGCCGGCCAGGATGCGGGCGGTCTTCTTGAAGTCGCAGAGGGAGGCGCCGCGGGTGGGGGTGACGGTCTCACCGGCGCGGAGCTTGTCGACGAGGTCCTTGGCGGACTGCACCGTCTGGTCGTCGAAGAACTCCCAGTTGATCATGATGACCGGGGCGTAGTCGCAGGCCGCGTTGCACTCGATGTGTTCGAGCGTGACCGTGCCGTCCTCGGTGGTCTCGCCGTTGCCGACGCCGAGGTGGTCCTGGAGCGCCTCGAAGATCGCGTCGCCGCCGAGGACCGCGCACAGGGTGTTGGTGCAGACTCCGACCTGGTAGTCGCCGGAGGGCTTGCGGCGGTACATGGAGTAGAACGTCGCCACCGCGGTGACCTCAGCGGTGGTCAGGCCGAGTTGGTCGGCGCAGAACCGCATGCCGGTCCGGGTGACGTGGCCCTCCTCCGACTGCACCAGGTGCAGCATCGGCAGGAGCGCGGAGCGGCTGCCGGGGTACCGGGCGATGATCTCGGCGGCGTCGGCGGCGAGCCGGGTGCGCACGTCCTCGGGGTAGTCCGGCGGGGGCAGGGGCGGCATGCCCAGTCCCACGGCGGCGTTGGCTGCCTCCGTCATCGGTCGACGCCTCCCATCACGGGGTCGATGGAGGCCACGGCGACGATGACGTCGGCGACCATGCCGCCCTCGCACATCGCCGCCACGGCCTGGAGGTTGGTGAAGGAGGGGTCGCGGAAGTGGACCCGGTAGGGACGGGTGCCGCCGTCGCTCACCACGTGCACGCCGAGTTCGCCCTTGGGCGACTCCACGGCGGTGTACGTCTGGCCGGCCGGGACGCGGAAGCCCTCGGTGACCAGCTTGAAGTGGTGGATCAGGGCCTCCATGGAGGTGCCCATGATGTTCCGGATGTGCTCCAGCGAGTTGCCGAGTCCGTCCGGGCCGAGCGCGAGCTGCGCGGGCCAGGCGATCTTCTTGTCGGCGACCATCACCGGGCCGGGCTCCAGCCGGTCCAGGCACTGCTCGATGATCCGCAGCGACTGCCGCATCTCCTCGACGCGCAGCAGGAAGCGGCCGTAGGAGTCGCAGGTGTCGGTGGTGGGGACCTCGAAGTCGTAGGTCTCGTAACCGCAGTAGGGGTCCGTCTTCCGCAGGTCGTGCGGGTGGCCCGCGGAGCGGAGGACGGGACCGGTGGCGCCGAGCGCGAGGCAGCCGGCGAGGTCGAGGTAGCCGATGCCCTCCAGCCGAGCCTTGAAGACCGGGTTGCCGGAGCAGAGCTGGTCGTACTCGACCAGGTTCTTCCGCATCGTCTTCACGAACTCGCGCAGGTGGTCCACGGCGCCGGGCGGCAGGTCCTGGGCGAGGCCGCCGGGCCGGATGTACGCGTGGTTCATGCGCAGGCCGGTGATCAGCTCGAAGGCGTCCAGGCAGAGCTCGCGGTCGCGGAAGCCGTAGATCATGACGGTGGTCGCGCCCAGCTCCATGCCACCGGTGGCGATGGCCACGAGGTGGGAGGAGATGCGGTTGATCTCCATCATCAGCACGCGGATGACGTTGGCGCGGTCCGGGATGTCGTCGGTGATCCCGAGCAGCTTCTCGACGCCGAGGCAGTACGCCGTCTCGTTGAAGAACGGCGTCAGGTAGTCCATGCGCGTGACGAAGGTGGTGCCCTGCGTCCACGTCCGGTATTCGAGGTTCTTCTCGATCCCGGTGTGCAGGTAGCCGATGCCGCAGCGGGCCTCGGTGACCGTCTCGCCGTCGATCTCCAGGATCAGTCGCAGCACGCCGTGCGTGGACGGGTGCTGCGGACCCATGTTGACGATGATCCGCTCGTCGTCGCTGCGGGCGATCTGCTCGGCGGTCGCGTCCCAGTCGCCGCCCGAGAGGGTGTAGACCGTGCCCTCGGTCGTCTCGCGGGCGCCCGCCGGCGCGGTGGGGTGTGAGGTGGACATCAGGAGTACGACCTCCGCTGGTCGGGAGCCGGGATCTGGGCGCCCTTGTACTCGACGGGGATGCCGCCGAGCGGGTAGTCCTTGCGCTGCGGGAAGCCCTGCCAGTCGTCCGGCATCATGATCCGGGTGAGCGCCGGGTGGCCGTCGAAGACGAGCCCGAAGAAGTCGTAGACCTCGCGCTCGTGCCAGTCGTTGGTCGGGTAGACCGGGACGATCGACGGAATGTGCGGGTCGGCGTCGGGGGCGCTCACCTCCAGCCGGATCAACCGGCCGTGGGTGATGGACCGCATGTGGTAGACGGCGTGCAGTTCCCGGCCGGTGTCGGTCGGGAGGTGGACGCCGCTGACGCCGGTGCACAGTTCGAAGCGGAGCGCCGGGTCGTCGCGGAGGGTGCGGGCGACCTGGAGGAGGTGCTCGCGCGCGACGTGGAAGGTGGCCTCGCCCCGGTCGATCACGGTGCGCTCGATGGCGGCGGCGGGGTCCACACCCTGCTCCTCCAGCGCGCCCTCCAACTCGTCGGCCACCTCGTCGAAGTAGCCGCCGTAGGGGCGGGAGGTGGCCGCGGGCATCCGCACGGTGCGGCGGACGCCGCCGTAACCGGAGGTGTCGCCACCGTTGTTGGCACCGAACATGCCGCGCCGTTCCGCGATCACCTCGCCGGGGGCGCCGACCGAGGCGGGGAGCGCCCCGGCGGAGTCCTCCAACTGGTGCTCCGGGCCGGACGGTTCCTGTGTGGAACCGTTTCGGCGGTTGTCCGCGTCACTCACCGCAGCAGCCCCTTCATCTCGATCGTCGGGAGGGCCTTCATCGCCGCTTCCTCCGCCTCGCGGGCCGCCGCCTCGCGGTTGACGCCGAGCTTCTCGTCCTTGATCTTCTCGTGCAGTTTGAGGATCGCGTCCATGAGCATCTCGGGCCGCGGCGGGCAGCCGGGGAGGTAGATGTCGACCGGGATGATGTGGTCGACGCCCTGGACGATCGCGTAGTTGTTGAACATGCCGCCGGACGAGGCGCAGACGCCCATGGAGATGACCCACTTGGGGTTGGGCATCTGGTCGTAGACCTGGCGGACGACCGGCGCCATCTTCTGGCTGACGCGGCCGGCGACGATCATCAGGTCCGCCTGGCGCGGCGACCCGCGGAAGACCTCCATGCCGAAGCGGGCGAGGTCGTAGCGGCCGGCGCCGGTGGTCATCATCTCGATGGCGCAGCAGGCGAGACCGAAGGTCGCGGGGAACATCGAGGACTTGCGGGCGAGCCCGGCCATCTTCTCGACGGTCGTGAGCATGAACCCGCCGGGGATTTTCTCTTCGAGACCCATCTCAGATGCCTTCCTTCTCAGCTCGGCGCGGCGTCCCGACCGGGCGCCGCGTTCCGGCCCGGCGGTGCGGACCGCCGGGCGCCGCGGCGGTGTCGGGGCACGGCGTGCGGGGTGCGGCGGGAGTCGTCAGTCCCACTCCAGCCCTCCCCTGCGCCAGTCGTAGGCGTACGCGACGCCGATGAGCCCGACGAAGATGGCCATCTGGACCAGCCCGAACATCCCCAGGGCGTCGAAGTGGACGGCCCACGGGTAGAGAAAGACGATCTCGATGTCGAAGACGATGAAGAGCATCGCCGTCAGGTAGTACTTGACGGGGAAGCGCCCACCGCCCGCGGGCTGCGGGGTGGGCTCGATGCCGCACTCGTAGGCCGAGAGCTTGGCCCGGTTGTAGCGCTTCGGCCCGATGATCGCCGCCGCGATCACGGAGCCCACGGCGAAGGCTGCCCCGAGGGCTGCCAGCACGAGGATGGGAACGTACGCGTTCACCGCACCTCGCTCCTTCCAGTCGACGGCGACTGCTGCTAGAAGATCACTTCTATGTGAGTCAGTTCACAAGCACGAGCGCATCCTATGCCTCACCCCCTGTGAGTTGTGACACGGGGTACCCGACGAAGTTTGTGATCTATGGCACCAAGGGTCACCTAAGTGCATCCACGCAGGTGGGTGGCGTCACCGTCCTGATACCGGACGTGCCGGTGACCGTACGGCTCGTGACGCGGCGCCCGTTCGGGCACCTCACGCGCCCGCGTCGCGCTATCAGGTCGTATCGTCTCAGCGCAAATTTGCACCTCGGCCGCTTGCGAGGTATGCGCGAAACCAGCGGCGACGCCCCGGAATCAGATGTTTCGCGGTCATTGACACGGCGTTGCCGTGGTGTTGCCGGGCAGCGCCGCCGCGGCCTCCTCGAACCACCCGGCCCGGGGCGCGAGACGTTCCGACGGGGCCGCGGGACGGCTCCGCCCGAGGTCACCGACGGTCGGGGGCGGCACCGGGGCGGTCCGACCGATGGGGCGGGACCGCCGACCGCGGTCCGAGCCCCCGGGAAAGGGCGGCGCCCGGCGGGCTCCGTACGCTGAGCGCATGCTGGAGCTGTCGTTGCCCGTGCTACTGATGCTGTTCCTCGCCGCGGCACTCGCGGGCTGGGTCGACGCCGTCGTGGGCGGCGGCGGCCTGCTGCTGGTCCCCGCGCTGCTGATCGGACTGCCGCAGCACGCACCGGCGTACGCGCTGGGCACCAACAAGGCGACCGCCATCGCCGGCACCTCCTTCGCGGCGGTCACCTACGCCCGACGGCACCCGGTGGACGTCCGGCTGGCGCTGCGGTTCGGCGTACTCGCCTGCGCCTCCTCCGCCGTGGGTGCTTCGTTCGCGACCGCGGTGAGCAAAGAGGTGCTGCAACCGCTCATCATGGTGCTGCTGCTCGCCGTCGCGCTCTTCGTCGTGCTGCGGCCGTCCTTCGGCACGGAGGACAGCGGGCGAGTCGCCTCCCGGCGACGCGGCGCGCTGGCGCTGCTGGTCGCGGGGGCCGGAGTCGGCTTCTACGACGGCCTGTTGGGCCCGGGTACCGGAACCTTCCTCATCATCGCCTTCGTCGGCCTGCTGCACATGACGATGCTCTCGGCGTCGGCCACCGCCAAGGTCGTCAACGTCGGCACCAACCTGGGCGCGCTGGTCGCCTTCTCCGTCCACGGCACCGTGCTGTGGCAACTCGCCGCGTCGATGGCCGTCTTCAACATCGCCGGGAGCTGGCTCGGCGCGCACATGGCGCTGCGGCGCGGCAGCGGCTTCGTGCGCGTGGTGCTGCTCGTGGTCGTCGCGGCCCTGGTCAGCCGCCTCGCCTACGACCAGTGGTGGGCCTGACCTGCCCGCGGCACCCCGGCCCGGCGGCGCCGCGACGGGCGGGCCCCGACTCCACTACGCTGACTCCACCATGGGATTCCTGGACGCGATCTTCGGCCGCCGCAAGCCGGTGCAGCCCGACCTCGACCAACTCTTCGCCCTGCCGTCCGCGGCGATCACGCTGGAGGCCGGCTCGGGGTTCACCCCGACGGGCCTCGGTTCGGTCTGCTTCGCCGGCGCCGAGGGCGGTGCGTTCAGCCGCCTCCAGGAGGACACCACCGCGCTGCTCGGCCGGGAGGCGGAGACCGTGCGCGACCGCTACGGCTACACCTGGCTGCTGTGCCGCCGCGACCCGCAGGACCTGGTCTCCCTGGTCAACGACCTCCACGCGGTGAACACCTCCCTGGAGTCGGCGGGGTTCGGCCCGCAGCTGCTCTGCTCGCTGGTCGGCTTCCGTGACGACCGGGGCCGCTCGCTCGCGCTGGTGTACCTCTACAAGAGGGGCACCTTCTATCCCTTCGCGCCGGCTGCCGGCGGCGGGGAGAAGCGCGACAACCCGCTGGAGCTCCAGATCAACAGCGCGCTCGGCGACGACCTGCGGACCGAGAGCGACCTGACCCGCTGGTTCCCCGTCTGGGGTGCTCCCGGGCTCACCGCCGAGGGCTGAGCGACCGGGCGTCCCAGCGGCCGGGGCCGATCCGGGCCGGACGCGGGGCGCGGGCGCCCGGCGGTCGACCGCCCCTTCCGTCCGCCGCGTCGCACTGCCGTCACGGTGCGGCACTCACCCTGACGGCACTCACCGTGCGGCAGTCGCCCCGCGGGCTCGCCCCCCGCGCCGTCGCCCGCGCGCGGCCCGCCGCCTCGCTGCCCCGAGCTCCACCGACGGGGGCGGCGACCGCGCTGCCGGGGCCCCGGGCGCAGGCTGCCCGCCCGGACCCCGGAGTGTGCCCGTCGGTCCCGACCGGGGTGCCGGGCGGACCCCGTCCGACACGGAACCGGTCCCCTCCCCCTCGGCCTCCGCTCCCGCCCGGCGTCTCCGACCCGAGCAGGAGTCCGCGCGGCACCGGTCCGACCCCCGGCTGACGCCGTTCCGACCTGCGGCGGCGTAGGGTCCGAGGTAGGAGAAGGAGGAGGTGGACACCATGACGCGCACCCGCTACGCCCCCGACCGCGGCCTCACCAGCCGCATGGTCACCACGATGTTCCTGATCGGCCTGCTGTACGTGGTGCTGATCGGCGTGCTGCTGGCCGCCTTCCAGAACGCGTGGCCGCTGGTCCTGCTGTTCACGGGCGGTATGTTCGTCGCCCAGTTCTGGTTCAGCGACCGGATCGCCGCCTACAGCATGGGCGCGCGCGAGGTCAGCCCGGAGCAGGCGCCGGAGCTGCACGCCGCCATCGACCGGCTCTGCGCCCTCTCCGACCTGCCGAAACCGCGGGTCGCCATCGCCGACACCGATGTTCCCAACGCCTTCGCCACCGGCCGCAGCCAGAAGAAGGCCCTGGTGTGCGCCACCACCGGTCTGCTGCGTCGGCTGGAGCCGGAGGAGCTGGAGGGCGTCCTCGCGCACGAGCTGTCGCACGTCGCGCACCGAGACGTGGCGGTGATGACCTTCGCGTCGTTCCTCGGCGTGCTCGCCGGCACCGTGACCCGGATGGCGCTGTGGAGCGGCATGATGCGGGGCGGCGGTCGCAACGGCAACAGCCAGGCGCAGATCCTCTTCCTGATCATTCCGCTGGTCAGCGCCGTCGTCTACGCGGTCAGCTTCCTGCTGACGCGGCTGCTCTCCCGCTACCGCGAGCTGTCCGCCGACCGGGGCGCCGCGCTGCTCACCGGGAAGCCGTCCGCACTCGCCTCCGCGCTCACCAAGGTCAGCGGCCAGATGGCGCAGATCCCCACACGCGACCTGCGGCAGGCGGAGCCCTTCAACGCCTTCTTCTTCGCCCCCGCCTTCTCCGGGAACTCCTTCAGCAAGCTGCTGTCCTCGCACCCGACGCTGGAGCAGCGGCTGGAGCAGCTGGGGCGGATCTCCCGCGAGCTGGGGCGCTGAAACCGGTTCCGCCCCCGTGGGTGGCAGCACCGCACACGGCACCGGAAACGGCCCCGCCGAGCGGGGCCGTTTCCGTGTCCGACTACCGGACGAGCCGGCGCCACGGTGCACCCGGCGGGCAGGGGCGGACCGGACGCGGACGGTTCGGCGATCCCACCGATGTGCCGGCCCCGACCCGGCGAACGGCACATCGGAACAGCGGACGCAAGGCTCCCGGTCGGCCGTCCCGGTGGGTGGGACGACGCCACCCGGTCGCCTATGAGCTGTGTCACGAGGCTGACGGTCCGTCGATGATCACCATTGCCGGGCCCCGGAACGCCGTGCTAAGTCGCGGCCAATGCAGGCCATTTCGGACACGTGCCTGCGTACGGCGCCGCTCCGCGCCCGTGAGCCGCGCCCCGCCGTACGGCGTACGCGCGACAATCCGGGCATATAGCCGCTCGGGATGGGCACTTGTGTCGCATTACACGTTTCTTGAGCACAGTTGCCGGGCCTTGATACGGCTGGTGCCCATGTCCCCAATCCGCACCACTCGTCCCACCGGCCGGCACCGCAAGCCCCGCCAGACGCGAGCCACCCAGCTGCTGCGTGGCGGAGTCCTGTCCGGCGTCCTGGGCACCATCGCGGTCGCCGCTCCGGCCGGCAGCGCCCAGGCCGACGAGAAGCCCACCGAGGCCACCGGTGAGCTTCCCACCGTGACGACGCTCAGCACCGTGCACGTGGCCGGCGCGGCCCAGGCCGCCGAGGCCGCGGAGCGCTACATCTCCGCCGCCGACCTGGACCAGGCCCAGACCCTCGCCTGGGTGCGCGCCGAGAAGGCCGCGGCGAAGCAGAAGGCCGAGGAGGAAGAGGCCCGCGCCGCCGAGGAACGTGCCGCCCGCGAGCGTGCCGCCGAGGAGGCCCGCGCCGCCGAGGAGCGCGCCGCCGAGGACGCCGCCGCCGAGGAGCGCACCGAGCAGGCCGCCTCCCGCAGCTCCGAGCGGGCGCCGCTCGCCGCGTCCTCCGGCGAGGCGGCGACCGCACCGTCGGCCTCCACCCCCGCGCCGGCGCCGTCCGGCAGCGGCTCCGGGATCGTGGGCTTCGCCCGCTCCCAGGTCGGCAGCGCCTACCAGCTCGGTGCCACCGGCCCCGGCGCCTGGGACTGCTCCGGGCTCACCGGCGCCGCCTACGCCTCCGCCGGCATCTCGCTGCCGCGGACCTCGCAGGAGCAGTCCGCCATGGGCACCGCCATCGCCGTCAGCGACGCGCAGCCGGGCGACCTGCTCTACTGGGGTGGTCGCGGCAGCGCCTACCACGTGGCGATCTACGTCGGCAACGGCCGCTTCGTCGGCGCGCAGAACCCCTCCACCGGTGTGGTCGAGCAGGACCTCGGCTACTCGCCGCCCACCGGGGCCGTGCGGATCGGCTGAGACCACCGACCACCGCACGGAACCACCGCCGCCGCGCCATGCGTCGGTAGCCGTACCACCCGACGCCCCGAACGTCGGGTACCGCGACGCCGCCTCCGCCCCTCGGGGCCGGGGGCGGCGTCGCGTTGTGCCGCCCCCGGGGTCCCGCCCGGACGGGACCCCGCGAGTCCCCCGGCCGCACCTCCGGGCGGCGGTACCGTTCCCGGGCGGCCACGCCACAGCGGCCCGGGAGGGTCCTCCGCTGCTCAGCGGGTAGGCGCCACCTCCCCGAACGGACGAGAGAGGTTCCCGATGCGAGCGACGGTGATGTACGGAGCGGGCGACGTACGGGTCGAGGAGGTCCCCGACCCACGGCTGCGCGAGCCCACCGACGCGGTGGTGCGCATCGTGCGGTCCTGCGTCTGCGGCAGTGACCTGCACCCGTACCACTCGATGAAGCGCCGCGACCGGGGCGTGCCGATGGGCCACGAGTTCCTCGGCGTCGTCGAGGAACTCGGCAGCGAGGTGAGCGGGGTTCGCCGCGGCGACCTGGTCGTCGCGCCGTTCGTCTGGTCGGACAACACCTGCGAGTTCTGCCGGGAGGGGCTGCACACCTCCTGCCGACGGGGCGGGGTCTTCGGCGGCGGCCAGGCCGAGGCGATCCGCGTCCCCCAGGCGGCCGGCACCCTGGTACGGCTGCCCGTCGCGGAGGACTCCGCGCTGCTGCCGTCGCTGCTGACGCTCGCCGACGTCTACGGGACCGGGCACCACGCGGCGCGCCTCGGGCGGGTCGGGCCCGGGACCACCGTCACGGTGATCGGTGACGGCGCGGTCGGCCTGCTGGCGGTGCTCTCCGCGCGCCGGATGGGCGCCGAACGAATCATCCTCATGGGCCGCCACATCTCCCGCACCGACCTCGGCCGGGAGTTCGGCGCCACCGACGTGGTGGCCGAGCGGGGCGAGGAGGGCATCGAGCGGGTGCGGGAGCTGACGGGAGGCGACGGAACGCACGCGGTGCTGGAGGCGGTGGGACACATGCCCGCCTACGAGATGGCGGTGGGCGTGGTGCGCCCCGGCGGTGTCATCAGCCGGGTGGGGGTGCCGCAGTACGAAGCGGCGCCCGTCGGCTTCGGGAGCCTCTTCGGCGGCAACATCACGCTGACAGGCGGGCCCGCGCCGGTGCGCGCCTACATCGAGGAGCTGCTGCCGGACGTCCTGGAGGGCCGAGTGGAGCCAGGTCGGGTCTTCGACCGGACGGTGGGTCTGGACGAGACGCCCGAGGGCTACCGGGCGATGGACGACCGCGAGGCGCTGAAGGTGCTCGTCACGCCGTGAGCCGGTCGCACCGCGAGGCGAGCGACCGGCGCGGCGGAACTGCTGCGGCAGACCGCCGGTGCGGCGGACCGGCGGGTGCTCGGGTACGGGCTCAGGTGCGTGCTCGGGTACGTGCTGCGCCACGGAACGTTCCGGCGGAGCACGCGCCGTGCCGGACCGGACCGGGGGACGGAACGGACACCACCGGCACCCGGGCCGTGTGGCACCATGCGCCGCATGCTGGGGATAACCGATCTGCCCACCTACCTGGTGGGGCTGGCCCTGATCATCCTGATGCCGGGGCCGAACTCGCTGTACGTGCTCTCCGCCGGGGCCCGGCTCGGCGTACGGGCCGGTTACCGGGCGGCCGGCGGCGTGCTCTGCGGCGACGCGGTGCTGATGGTCCTCTCGGCGGGCGGCGCAGCCTCGCTGCTCAGCGCGAGCCCCGTGGCGTTCACCGTGGTCAAGCTGCTCGGCGCCGGTTACCTGGCCTGGCTGGCGCTGGGCATGCTGCGGGGTGCCTGGGCACTGTGGCGCCGGAGGCGGCAGCGGCTCGCCGAGGTGGAGGCGGCGGCGGAGGCGCCTCCGGTGCCGGGGGAGCGGCCGTTCCGCCGGGCGCTGCTGGCGAGCCTGGTGAACCCGAAGGCGATCCTGTTCTTCGTCTCGTTCTTCGTGCAGTTCGTGGACCCCGCCTACCCCTACCCGGCGTTGTCGTTCCTGGCGCTGGGGTTGTGGGTGCAGCTGTTCAGCATCGCCTACCTCAGCCTGCTGATCTTCCTGGGCGCCCGGCTCGCCGCCGCCTTCCGCCGGCGCCGCGCGCTCCAGGCCGGCGGCATGGCGCTGGCCGGCGCCGGGTTCCTGGGGTTCGCCGTCAAGCTCTCCCTGGCGAGCAGCGTCTGACCCGCCGCCCGGGTTCTCGGCCGGTACGGCCCGGCTCCGGCGCGGCGCTCGGGGTCTGCCGGGGCCAGGCCGCCCCGGCGTAGCCTCGGACGCGGGAGGTGACGCGTCATGGCGACGGTCGGCATGTGGGTCGTGGGCGTGCTCGTGGTCTCCGGCGCCGTCGTCTTCTTCCTGGACTCGTTGCGGGACGCCCAGCTCACCCGCCAGGAGCGGCGCATCGAGGAGCTGCGGAACGAGGAGCACAGGCTGCTGCGGTCGGAGGAGGCCGGGCGGGACGTCCCCGATCCGGTCTGCGGCTGCGGCCACCACCTCGCGCAGCACGACCGGCGCGGCCGGTGCCACGAGGAGGTCGCCAGGCCGACCGGCTGGGACGCCCAGCACCGCCCCACCGGGTACGCGCCCGCGCCCTGCACCTGTCAACGGTACGTGGGGCCGCAGCCGCTGTCGCAGGTCTTCGCCGACGAGCTGACGGAGCTGGAACCCGAGGCGCCGGCCCCGTCACCGGGGGCACCCGGTCCGGACGCCGCCCGCCCCGACCGCGGCCCCGACTCCCCGGCGGACGCCCCTGGCGGCCCCGGCGACTCCGGCGACACGGGCGGGACCGGGGGTACAGCCCGCCCGGAGGACGGCGCCCCGCCCGGCCGCTGACCACACCCCGGGCCACCGCGCGACCCGCCCCGGGCCGTGGCTGGGGCCGTGGCTGGGGCCGGGGCCGGGGCCGGGTCAGCGCTTGCGGACCACCGTCAGCCCGTCGTAGACGGAGAGCAGGACCGACTCGACCCGCTTGTCCGCCGTGATCGCGTCGTTGATCTCACGGATGGCGAGCGTGGAGGGCGAGGTGTCGGAGTCGTCGACGACCTGCCCCCGTTGGAGGGTGTTGTCGAGGACCATGAGCCCGTTCGGCCGGAGCCGGGTCAGGACCTCCTCGTAGTAGACGGGGTAGCCCACCTTGTCGGCGTCGACGAAGGCGAGGTCGACGTGCTCCTCACGCGGCATCGCGCGCAGCGTCTCGGCGGCGTCCCCCATCCGCAGGTCGATCCGGTCGGTGACGTCGGCCCGCTCCCAGTAGCGGCGCGCCACCGCGGTCCACTCCTCGCTCATGTCGCAGGTGATGAGCCGGCCGCCCTCGGGGAGGGCGCGGGCGATCCAGATCGCGGAGTAGCCGGTGAACGTCCCCACCTCGACCACGGTGCGGGCGCCGGTCAGGCGCACCAGCAGCGCCAGGAACGCGCCCTGGTCCGGGGTGATCTGCATGCGGACGTCGCGAGGGTAGGCCCGCCGGTTCTCCGCCGCGAGCTCCTGGAGGATCTCGTCGGCCGGGGTGGCGTGGTCGATCAGGTAGGGCCGGAGTTCCGGGTTCACGATCTTCATGCGCTGACCCTACGACCGACCACCGACAGAAAGACGCCACCGGGCGTGATCGCGCGACTACGCGCCGCTGGATGGTCGGCGTTGCGCGATGGCGCCCGCCGCCGGGGGCGGACCGCCGCTCAGCCGGGGTGGCCCGGCGGCGGCCCGGACAACCCCGACGCCCGTCGGGGCCGGCGGCGCGGCGTGTCGCCCCGCCGCAGCCAGAACGCGGCGAGCACCCCGCCGGCGAGGCCGAAGAGGTGGCCGAGCCAGGAGACGCCGGTCTGCGTGGGGAGCACGCCCCAGAGCAGCGAGCCGTAGAGCAGGAAGACCGTGATCCCGACGGTGATGTCCACCGCGTCGCGCTCCACGAAACCGCGCACCAGCAGGTAGCCGAAGAGGCCGAAGACGACACCGGAGGCGCCCGCGGTGATCGACCCGGAGGAGGAGAACAGCCAGACACCGAGCCCGGAGACCGTGATGATCACGAAGCAGACGCCCAGGAAGCGGGCGATGCCGCGCCACGCCGCCAGGAAGCCGAAGATGAGCAGCGGCACGCTGTTGGCGATGAGGTGGTCGTAGCCGAAGTGCATGAAGGCGGCCGGGTAGATGTCGAGCAGTTCCCCCGCCTGCCGGGGTTCGACGCCGAGGTCGCAGACGAGCGGCGCGTCCGGGTCGCCGGGGAAGCAGCGCGGGTTGTCGCCGTCGAAGGCCGTCAGCACCCACATCAGTACGAGCCAGCCGAGCATCAGCAGCCCGGCCTGGACGGCCCGTCGGCCGCGCGGCGTGCGGTTCACCATCGCTGTCACCTCTCCCGTGGGGCCGGCGGTCGCCTGCCCCGGTCACGCGGTCACCGTCTCCCACGCGCCGCCGGGGAGACCGGTTCCCGTCGGGCGCGCCCGGTCGGGCGGCCTGTCGCCGGTGGGGCGCCGAGCGCTCCAGGCTAGGCGATGCGTCACCGGTGACCTCGGGTGCGACGCGTACCCGCGCGGGGCGGCACCCAACCGGACCGGGCGGCGCCGACCGCGGCAACCGGGCGGCGGGTGGGCCGCCCGGCGGGACGCGCCCGCGCGGCGGGTACGGCGCGCCCGTCAGGGCTGCATCGGGCCCGGCACGTCCGCGCGGTCGGGGTCCTCCCGGCGCTGCTGCTCGCGCAGGTCCAGGTACAGCAGGGCGACGGTGAGGTCGTCGGGGTGGAGCATCGGCGCCTCGGGCGCGGTGAGGCTGATGGCGCTGCCGCCGTTGAGGTGGAGCCGCAGCGGCAGTTCGGGGAAGTCCTCGCCCGCGAACTGGCCGAGGTCGAAGTTCACCTCCGACAGCACACCGTTGCGGATGGCGAGTTCGGCGACGAACGGAGCGTCGGGGTCCACCGGGTCGTGGACGACCGGGGTCAGCCCGAAGCGGTCGCTCTGCTGGGTGAGCAGGTCCAGCAGCGGGCCGAGGGCCCGGTCGGCGCGGGCCGCGGTGAGCCGGAGCTCGACCCGCTCGGCGCCGTGTGCGGTGCCGGTCCCCCGCAGGGTCGCGTCCTCGGCGATCGCCGTCTCCAGCTCACCCAGCATCGCCCACTGGTGCTCGGAGTTGAGGAGTGGCGCGGAGTCGGTGAGGGCGGCGGCGATCCGGTCGGTCAGCTCGCGGTCCACGCCCGCACCGATGTCCAGGGCGTCGCCGTAGGCGCGGTAGAGGAAGGGGTCGACCAGCACCCAGGCGCCGCGCAGCGCGCGGGAGGCGGTGTCGAGGGAGGGCGGCAGTTCCGCGGCGCGCTCCATGAACCGCTCCGCCGCGGTGACCGTCTCGCGGTCGCCGTCGAGCGCGTCCTGCACGAGGGTGTCGGCGCCGATGCGGAGGTACAGCCCGCCGTCGATCTGCTTGATGCCCACGGCGTCCTTGCCGCCGAACCCCACGGAGAGGGCGGTGGAGAGCGGGTCGCCCGGTTCGAGCTCCCGCATCGCCGTCTCCCCCTCGGGGTCACCCGCGACGGCCGTCAGTTCGAGGGTGGACAGCACCTCGGCGTCGGTGGCGCCGGGTGCCGGGGAGTCCGTCAGCTCGGCGGACCGCTCCAGATAGGCGTGGATGTCCTCGGGGGTCGCGGGGAAGGTGGCCTCCAAGGTGACGGCCTCACGCGACATCAACTGGTCGACCGCGGCCCCGACACCCGCTCCCGCGCCCGCGGCCTGCTGGAACTGGCAGCCGCCGGCGGTCGCGGCGACGACGATCAGGAGCGCCCCGCCGCCGAGGGCGGCGCTCCGCTTGCGGAGGGTGCTGATGATGTCTCTCCTGGTCGGTCTCGGGCGGCACAGGACGGTGCGCGCCCCGCACAGTGTCCAACGGCGACCCTAAGGGGTGCGCGGACCACGGCCCGTCGTGGCCGAGGTGTCACCGGACGGTGAGCCGATGTTCACCGGCCGCTGGGCTACGCTCGGTTCGGCGGTCACACGCGGGGAACCCACCCGTGACCTGGCGATACGGCGGGACGCCCGACCGGCGGGGGCGTCGCGCGGTGGTGCGTCGGCGCGTGCGGCGCGGTGGTGCACGACCACCGAAACGGCCGAGATGACCGCCCCGCCGGACGGCGGCAGCCACCGCGCGACCTCGCGCGCGGGGCGCGAGCGGACCGGCGGCGTGCGCCGAGGCGGACGGCGGCCGGGCAAGGGCTAGCTCCGGTGCACGCACCGGGCGGAACGGACGGATGCGTGATGGCCGAGGAAGCACGTGAGCCATGGGTGGTCGGGGTGTCCGGCGCCTCCGGCACGCCGTTCGCGGCGGCGGTGGTGCGGGCGCTGCTCGCGGCGGGCGAGGCGGTGGACCTCGTGGTCAGCCGCGCGTCCCGGCTGACCCTGCTCGACGAGACCGGCATCTCCTTCCGCGACGCCCACTGGCGCGAGGACCTGGCGACCTGGCTGGCGCGCGGCGCGGACGGCACGCCCGACGCGTACGCCCCGGAGCTGTCGGGGGTGCGGTACTGGCCGGCCGGGGACCTGGCAGCGGGGCCGTCCTCCGGTTCGTACCCCGTCCGGGGGATGCTGATCGTGCCGGCCTCGACCGCCTGCGTGGCGGGGGTCGCGCTGGGGCTCTCCAAGGACCTGCTGCAACGCGCGGCGAGCGTGACGCTGAAGGAGCGGCGTCCGCTGGTGGTCGCGGTGCGGGAGACCCCGCTCAACGGGCAGACGCTGCGGCACCTGGTGACGCTGGACGACGCGGGCGCCGTGGTGCTGCCGGCCTCGCCCGGCTTCTACGCGGGCGCCCGGCACATCCAGGAGCTGGTGGACTTCGTGGCGGGCCGGGCGTTGGACGCCGTGGGGGTGCCCCACGACCTGTACCGCCGCTGGGAGGGCCGGCTCGGCAGTGGCGCGCCCGCCGCGGAGCGGCCGGGCGGGGCGTCCGGAACCGGTGGCGGCAGCGGGGCCGGTGCGGACGGTGACGGCCGGGGCGCCTGAGGACGGCGACTCCGCCTCGCCGGGCCTGTCGTAAGCGAGCGCGGCTCCATGCCTTAGATTCGTCCGTTGAAAGACGCTCCCGACGGACCAGCGAAAGGCGCAGCGACATGGACGCGGTGGACAGGCAGCTCATCCAGGCGCTGCGTGAGAACGGCCGTGCCTCCTACGCGGAGCTCGGCCGGCTGGTGGGCCTGTCCGGGCCGAGCGTGACCGACCGCATCAACCGGCTGGAGACGGCCGGCGTGATCACCGGGTACCGCGCGACGATCGACCCGCCGTCGATGGGGCTCGGGGTCACCGCCCTCGTCGGCCTCCAGCTGTCCGACGCGACCGACCACGAGGAGTTGGCGGCGCGGCTGCGGCACCTCGCGGAGATCGAGGACTGCTGGTTCATCGCAGGCGACGACTCGTACATGTTGAAGGTGCGCGCCACCGACGTCGACGGCCTGGAGCGGACGATCCGCCGGTTGTCCGGCACCCGGGGCGTCTCCCGCACCCGGACGACGATCGTGCTCTCCACGAAGTGGGAGAACCGCGTCGGGGTGCTGCCCGAGGAATTCGACCACTGAGCGGGCACGTACGCTCGGACAGGGAAGACACACCAACGAGGAGGCGGCAGGCCATGGACGCTGGACTCAAGCGCGAGCTGGAGCAGAAGGTCCGTGCCGGCGAGCGGCTGAGCCGCGAGGACGGCATCGCGCTGTACGAGTCGGACGACCTGGCCTGGCTGGGCGGACTGGCCCACGAGGTGCGGACGGCGAAGAACGGCGACGTCGTGTACTTCAACGTCAACCGCCACCTCAACATGACCAACGTGTGCACGGCCTCGTGCGCCTACTGCTCGTTCCAGCGCAAGCCGGGCGAGAAGGACGCGTACACGATGCGCATCGAGGAAGCGGTCCGTCTGGCCAAGGCCATGGAGGGCGACAACCTCACCGAGCTGCACATCGTCAACGGCCTCCACCCCAACCTTCCCTGGCGCTACTACCCGCGGTCGCTGCGGGCGCTCAAGGAGGTCCTGCCGGCGACCGTCCAGCTGAAGGCGTTCACCGCGACGGAGATCCACCACTTCGAGGAGATCTCCGGGCTGAGCGCGGACGAGATCCTCGACGAGCTGATCGATGCGGGGCTGGAGTCGCTGACGGGCGGCGGCGCCGAGATCTTCGACTGGGAGGTCCGGCAGCACATCGTGGACCACCGCACCCACTGGGAGGACTGGTCCCGGATCCACCGGCTGGCGCACGCCAAGGGGCTGAAGACCCCGGCCACCATGCTCTACGGCCACATCGAGGAGCGGCGCCACCGCGTCGACCACGTGCTGCGGCTCCGGGAGCTCCAGGACGAGACCGGCGGCTTCCAGGTCTTCATCCCGCTGCGGTACCAGCACGACTTCGTGGACATGAAGGACGGCAAGATCCGCAACCGGCTCCAGGCGCGGACCACCATGGCCACCGGCGCGGAGGCGCTGCGCACCTTCGCCGTCTCCCGCCTGCTGTTCGACAACGTCCCGCACGTCAAGGTGTTCTGGGTGATGCACGGTCTCCAGACCGCGCAGCTGGCGTTGCAGCACGGCGCGGACGACATGGACGGCTCGGTCGTGGAGTACAAGATCACCCACGACGCGGACTCGTTCGGCACGCCCGACAAGCTGACCCGCGAGGACCTGCTGGAGCTGATCCGGGACGCGGGCTTCCGCCCGCTGGAGCGGAACACCCGGTACGAGATCGTGCGCGAGTACGACGGCCCGGACGCCGACCGGCGGGAGTCCCCGCAGGCGATGCGGCTCTGAGAGCGTGTGTGAGACCCCACGCCGGGCCCGCGACGCCGGCTACGGCCATCTGCTGCGTTGTCGGAGACGCCCGAATACAACCCGGTATGAGGGCGCCCCTCCGCCGTGCAGCTGACCGCATCCGACGCCGCGAGCTGATCCGACGCGGGGACTCACACACGCTCTGAGCCACCGGCGGGGCGCGGCCCCGCCCGCGCTCCGCGCGTCGGCCCCGTCACCGCTCCCGGTGGCGGGGCCGACGCGTGCCCGGGACGTCGGCGTGCGGCCGGGTCGCGCGGCCCGGCATGCGAGACGGCCTCCCCGCCGAACCCGCAGGAATATACGATGACCCGCATGAGTATCCAGTACATCGTCGACCCGGAGGTGACGCCGGGGCTGACCGACGGGCTGCTGCGGCTGTGGGCGGACGTCACCAACGCGGGCGGCGCCGTCGGCTACGTGCCCCCGGTGGCCCCGGAGGAGATCCGCGAGGTCTGCGACGGGCACCTGGCGCAGGTCGCCGCGGGCGAGGCCCGGCTGGTGCTCGGCGTGGACGACGCGGGCACCCCCGCGGCACTCGCCTTCGTCCACCGCAACAGCCACCGGCTGATGCGGCACTGGGTCGGCCTGTACCGCGTGATGGTGCATCCCTCCCGGCAGGGCACCGGCGAGGGCCGCCGCCTGATGGCGGCCTGCGAGGAGACGGCGCGCGCCTCCGACGGCATCCGCGCCATCCGGCTCACCTGCCGCGGCGGGCTGGGGCTGGAGCGGTTCTACGAGTCCTGCGGCTACAAGGAGGTCGGCCGGACACCCGAGGCCATCCGCGTCGCCGAGGACGACTTCCGGGACGACGTGCTGTTCTGGCGCCCGCTGACCTGAGCCCGGCGACGGCATGCTTCACTGGAGGGCGGCCCGACCGAGTCCGGCAACCCCGGCGGATCGGACAGGCACCACCGACTCCCCGGAGCAGTAGACGCGCACAGCGCCCAGCCGAAGGAAGCAGCCGTGACCGACACCAAGCACGCGACCATCCGCTACACCGGGATGCGCGTCGGCATTTTCGTCGCCTGCCTGGCCGTGGTGACCGGCCTCGCCCACCTCGGCCTGATCCCGGCCGGTATCGGCACCTCCAACCCGCTGTGGCTGATCGCGCTCGCCATTCTCATCTCGTCGCCCATCAGCTTCATGGTGCTGAGCCGGCAGCGCGAGGCGATGTCGGAGCAGGTCGGCGGCGCGGTGGTCCGCACGCGGCAGCGGCTGCACGCCAACCGCACGATGGAGGACGACGTGGACGACGCCGCGCGGGCCCCGGTGCCCGCACAGGGCGACGCCGCAGGCGGCGAGGACGAGCGCCGCGGCGAGGGGACCGGCGCGTCCGCCGAGGGCGGCGCCTCCGGGGTCGCGGCGACCGGTAAGCGCGACTGACCGACCGGCGCTCGCCGCCGAGCGGGTCTCACCGGCACCTGCCGGGCCGCCCGCCGAAGCGCCTGCCGGGCCACCCACCGGGCCCTCCGGCGGAGCACCGGCAGACGTGAGCCGGATCACCCCGCACTGCCCCACCCCATCGGGAATCCCTTTCCCCGGTGGGGTGTTGTGCTCTCCGCGACCACAGACCAAAGTCAGCCTTGGGGCAGTTCAAAGGATCGGTGTTAATGTGTTCGACGTGAAGACAGCCGCGCACGACTCCGCTCCGAGCCGCCCACGGCTCGTCGCGCGCCTGCACATCGATCTCTGTCGACGCCACACCGCCGCGTGTAGCTGACCTCGAGCAGCACGCCGCGCACCGGGCACGCCTTCGGCGTGCCCGTCGGTCTGCGTCCCGCCGACGGTGACCGACCACCTCGGCCCGACCGCGCCGCCCGCACCACGGACGGACCGGTCGACGGCGTGCCCAGGCACCACCCGACCCCCGTCCCCACTCCCCCAACCGGAGCCCCCCTGTGTCCTCCCCGTCCACCGCCAAGGCCGAGACCGGCCGCCGGCGTATATCCCTGCCACCGTTCTGGGCGCAGATACTCATAGGTCTGGCCCTCGGCGTGCTGCTCGGCTGGGTGGCGCGCACCTGGAGCGTCGAGTGGCTCGGCACGACGCTCAGCGAGATCGGCCGGATCTTCGTCCAGCTGCTCCGCCTGGCGGTGGCACCGCTGGTCTTCTTCGCCATCGCGGTCTCCATCACCAACCTGCGCAAGGTCTCCAACGCCGCCCGGCTGGCAGGCCAGACGCTGCTGTGGTTCCTGATCACCTCGCTGATCGCGGTGGCCATCGGCATCACCCTCGGCCTCATCACCAACCCGGGCTCCGGCTCCAGCCTCACCCCCGCCGACGGCGAGGCCCCCGGTACCACCGGCTCCTGGCTCGACTTCCTCACCGGGATCATCCCGAACAACATCATCGAGCCCTTCGCGGAACTGCGCGTCCTGCAGATCGTCTTCCTCGCCACCATCGTCGGCATCGTCGCCCTGAAGCTCGGTGACCGTGCCGCCCCGGTCATCACCTTCGGCGAGACCGTGCTGGAGATGCTGCAGAAGGCACTGTGGTGGGTCATCCGCCTCGCCCCGCTGGGCACCCTCGGCCTGATCGGCCGCTCCATCAACGAGTACGGCTGGGACCTGCTCGGCGACTACGCCAAGTTCACCGCCGCCGTCTACATCGGCAGCCTGCTGGTGATGTTCGGCGTCTACCCGCTGCTGCTGCGCTTCTTCGGCGGCGTCAACCCGCTCCAGTTCTACCGCGGCGCCTGGCCCGCCCTGCAGCTCGGCTTCGTCTCCCGCTCCTCCGTCGGCACCATGCCGGTGACGCAGCGCGCCACCGAGCGCCTGGGTGTGCCGCGCGAGTACGCCAGCTTCGCCGTGCCGTTCGGCGCCACCACCAAGATGGACGGCTGCGCCGCGATCTACCCGGCGCTGGCCGCCATCTTCATCGCGGAGATCTTCGACGTCAGCCTGGGCATCCAGGAGTACATCCTCATCGTCTTCGTCTCGGTGATCGGTTCCGCCGCCACCGCGGGCATGACCGGCGCGACGGTGATGACCACGCTGACGCTGTCCACCCTGGGCCTGCCCCTCGAAGGCGTCGGCCTGCTCCTGGCGATCGACCCGATCCTGGACATGATCCGCACCTCGGCCAACGTCGCCGGTCAGGCCACCGTGCCGGTGATCGTCGCGGCCCGGGAGGGCATCCTCGACCGCGAGGCGTACGACAACGCCACCTCCTTCGAGATAGACGAGGAGTGGAACGAGCCCGCCGCCGCGACCGCCGGTGACGGACCGGCCGACGGGGACAGCCGCCCGACAGCCACAGCGGGCGTCGGCCCGGGTTCGGGCACCGGCTCCGCCGGCTGACCGACCACCTCGGCGCGCCCCGTCAGACACCGATGGCCCGGCCCCGCAGGGGGCCGGGCCATCGCCGTACAGGGGGTGGACGCCACGGCTGCGGCACGGACGGCCGGTGGCGCCCGCCCGTGCCGCAGCCGTGGCGTTCGCCGCAGCCGGGCCCGCGGTGACGGAGGCCCGGCGGCGACAGGGTCAGCGGTGGCCGACGGTGGTGAGGTCCTCCGGCTTCACCACGAGGGAGTCGTGGTCGGCCGCCGGACCGTCCGCGGGCCGTTCCCCCTCGGGCCGGGGGGCCTCACGCGGTGCGGGAGCCTCCTGCGCCGGAACGCCCTCCCGGTGCGAGGCGAGCGTCACGACGACCGCGTCCTCGATGTCCTTGGGGTGGCTCCCCATGTAGTAGTTGATGACGACGGCGAAGACCAGCTCCCGGCCGTCGGCGTCGGTGACGTACCCGGAGAGCCCGGTGGCACCGGTGAGGCTGCCCGTCTTGGCGTGGGCGTTCTTCTCGGCGGGCGTGCCGCACATCCGCGTGTTGAGGGTGCCCCCGACGGACCGCTCCCCGGCACAGGCGACCGGCAGCTCCTCGTGCCAGCGGTCGAACCACGGCTGGTCACGCACCTCGACCAGCAGCGTCGCGAGCTCCGCGGCGGGCACCCAGTTGCGGCGGGTGAGCCCCGAGCCGTCCGCCAGCACGTACGTCGACTCGTCCATCCCGAAGGCCGCCAGGGACTCCCGGGCGGCGGCGGTCCCGGCCGACCAGCCGCCGTCCCCGGCCGTCTCGTGCCCCATGGCCTTGACCAGCACCTCCGCGTGGCCGTTGTTCGAGAGCTTCATGAAGGGGTTCATCAGCTCGCCGACGGTCATCGACTCGTGGGAGGCGAGGACGCGGCTGCCCTCCGGTGCGGCGCGGCCGAGCCGGGTGCGGCCGGTGACTCGGACCCCCTCCTGCGACAGCGCGTCCCGGAACACCGCGGTGGCGTGCCCCGTCGCGTCCCACACGGCACGCCAGCTGGTCGTGGGGCGGGCGTCGACGGCGATGGAGCCGCTGACGGTGAGCACGTCGGCGCCGTGGACGCGGTTGAGCGGCAGGGCGAGCGCGCTGCCGGCCTCGCCGGTGGTGGCCGTGTTCTCGACCTTCACGAACCCGGTGTCCGGTTCCAGCGAGACCTCGGGCCGGTCGCCGGGGTTCGCGCCGGGGGTGATGGTCACCTTCACCGTCCCGGCGTCGTAGTCGGTGTCGGGGGCGACCGTCAGCGCGGAGATCGGCGCCCCGTAGTAGTACTGCTCGTCGTCGACGTTCCACCCCCAGTGGAACCGCTCGGTGTCGAACCGGGTGTCGTCCGCCACGACGTCGCCGACGATCTGGCGGACACCGGCCTGCCGCAACTGGGCGGCGAGGGACCGGTAGTCCTCCGCCAGGAGGGTCGGGTCGCCGGTGCCCCGCAGGTAGAGATCGCCGAGGAGCACGCCGCCGACCACCCGCCCCGTGGTGCGCAGCTCGGTCGCGAAGGTGTGGTCGGGGCCCAGCACGTCCAGGGCGGCCACCGAACTGAGCAGCTTGGAGTTGGAGGCCGGCATCAGCCGGTCGGCGCCGTTGTGGTCGTACAGCACCTCCCCGGTCTCGGCGTCGGCGACCACGACCCCGGCCTGGGCGCCGTCGAGCCGCGGATCGTCGAGGATCTCGTCCAGGGCGTCCGCGAAGGCGGCCCGGTTCTGGTCGGCCCCGGCCGGGGCCGACCAGGCGAGGGTCAGGGCCAGGCACGCGGCGATCGGCGCGAGCAGCAGGGATCTGTGGGGGCGTCGAGTCATGGCAACAGAGCATGACGTAAGTATTTTTCAGGTCAAGGGGGCTGCGCCGAAAATCGGTGTCACATGTCGGGGCAATCACCGGACGGAGTGCGCGACGGCGCCCGCACCGGAGAAAAGGGGCACTCGCGAAACACCTGCGGCATTTCCGGCGGAGGACCCGCCGATCACCTCGACCGTCGGCACCCCGGACGCGGTCCCGGCAGTCCCGGGGCTCGCCCGGCGTTCCCCGTAAAGGGTCCCCGCTGCGCAAGCGCGACGGCTCCGCCGCGGGCGCGCAGCGACCGGCGCGAGGCCGTGCGGCACCCCGGGCGATCGGCACCCCGCCGTCGGGGCGGCTACCGGCCACGCGCGGCTGCGCTGCGGGCCGGGGCCAACTCCCGCCACCCGGGCGGACGATGGGCCACCACGAGCGAAGAGGGAAAGGCAGGAGCCCCCACCGCACGGGTGGGGGCTCCTTGGGTACTACGTTCCGGAGCGGGCGATCGAGACCGCGACGCCAGAAATGATCAGACGGGGGTGACGTTCTCCGCCTGCGGGCCCTTCGGGCCCTGGGTCACGTCAAAGTTGACCTGCTGGTTCTCCTCAAGGGAGCGAAAGCCAGCAGCATTGATCGCGGAGTAGTGGACGAAGACATCGGGACCGCCGCCGTCCTGGGCAATGAATCCGAAGCCCTTTTCGGCGTTGAACCACTTGACGGTTCCGGTAGCCATATAAGCCCTCCTTGGGCCTATCAGGGTCGCCCTGCTCCAGAACCTACACAGAAGCCTGAAAACGACGAAAGCCCGCGGTTACATGCTCCGCAGGCTCTCACTGCAAGGGAAACCAAACTGCAACTTGCGGCGAGCCTAGCACGCGGGAAGGTTCGCCGGAAGGGGGAAGATCAACACCCGTCGCCGGTCATATCTGCGGCTCCGCAAACCTGTTCCGCCGGCGTCGACCCCACGGTGCGAACCTCCGTTTCGGCGGCGTTCCGCCCGCCGCCCGCCGGTGTCGGCGCCACCGGACGGGGCCGGTGG
>NZ_JAAVJB010000069.1 GCF_012034385.1 Streptomyces spiramenti | reverse complement strand
ACGCATGCGCACAAACCTGAAGTTGACCGGCAGCCAACTGGTGTCCGAACGCATCGCCGCCGTGCTGGCCTCCGGACTGGGCCGCACCCGCGCCCAGGACCTCTTGGCGGAGACCTCCTCGGCCGTTCCCGTCGCCCGGCCGTTCCGGCCGGACGCTCGCCGGGCGGCTGTCGCCCGAGAAGACGCGCGCCGGTGCGCTCCGACAGCGCGGCCGAGGGGAGACCCGCTGACGGCCGACCTGGTCGGGTGCCGCCGAGCCCTCCTTCACCATCGCCCCCGCCGATCGGCCCATCCCGGGACGTCACGCACCGACACCGTGTCGTCCGAATCTGTTATCGGACATCGTCTCTCTCGAACCGGCCAAGGTTCGCCGCCGACCACCCCGAACTTTCGGCCACCATTGCCGTACCGGCCGGTAGGGCGCGAACATCACTGTCGAGGGGGTCTCCGTCCGATTCCGGAGGCAGCAGAGCCGACGACGCCGGAATGGAACACCGGAGCCGGTTTCCGGCGACCACGGCCCCCGGAGCGGGAATCCCACGCGTTCACTGCAAGGTCGCAGCAGGAAGGCACCACCAACAGTGCAGATCAATCTTCTGGGGCCGATGGAGGTCATCGATGACGGGGTCCAGCTCCGGATACCGGGGGAGAAGTTACGGGCGATCCTCGCCGCCCTCGCACTGTCCGTGCGTCGCTCGGTGTCCCGAAGCGAATTGATTGACGAATTGTGGGGGGAGACGCCTCCGAACAGCGCCGGGAATTCACTGCACGGTCACATCGCGCGGTTGCGGCGGGTCCTGGTGGCTCACGGCGGCAAGTCGGACCTGCGGGACGTCGTCCGCACCTCGCCGACGGGATACGTGCTGGATCTCTCCCCCGACGACGTGGACGCCTCCCGGCTCCACCCCCTCGTGGCGCGTTCCGACGCGGCAGCCGCGCACGACCCGCGCACCGCGGTGGACCTGCTCAACGAGGCGTTGGCGATGTGGCGGGGGCCGGCGCTGGTCGACGCGGGCAGCGGCATGATCTGCCAGGTCGCCTACACGCAGTTGGAAGAGGTCAGGCTGGGCGCCTACGAACGGCTCTTCGACATCCGACTGCGACTGGACCAGGCGCGGGCCGTGATCCCGGAGCTGGAGCTCCTGCACGCCCGGTACCCGCTCCACGAGCGCTTCTGCGAGCAGCTGATCACGGCGCTCTACCTCTCGGGGCGGCAGGCCGACGCCCTCAACACCTACCACCGCACGCGCGACTACCTCTCGCAGCACCTGGGTCTCCAGCCCGGCCACGGGCTCCGCGACCGGGTGCAGGACATCCTCCGCCAGGCCCCCCACCTCACCTGAGGCCGGGCGGCGCGAGCCGCCCGGGGGCTGCTCACACCGACCTCGTCACCCGCAGGAGCTGCCACAGCGCCCCCGGCCGCGCCCGCCCGTGGAACGCCAGGTACTCGGGACGGACGAGCTGGGGCCCCCACTTCTCCTTGTACGCGAGCTGGCCGGCCGCGGGGTAGATCCGCTCCCCGTGCTCGGCCAGCAGCCGCATGAGCCGGGCGGTGGCACGGCCGGCGCCCGGCGGGTCGTGCTCCGGGGAGAGCCCGGTGAACGGCGTGAACCCGAAGTGCAGCCACCGCGCCCCCTCTTCCCGGAACGTGTCCAGGGCGGTCAGGTTGACGGCCTCCATCACCCCGGGCGGCGCCTGCGGCAGCCGTCTGCTGAGGTCGTGCAGCCAGCCGGGGCGGGACCCGTAGGCGGGCGAGTAGGAGATGTAGCAGACCGGCTCGCCGTCGAGACTGCCGACCAGCAGCCGCCGGGCGTGCTGCACGGGCCCGCCCAACTCGCCGACGAGGAACTCGATCTCCTTCACGTGTCGGCCCTTGCCGCGCAGCCAGGCGGCGTCGATGCGCTCGATCCGCGCCGCCACCTCGGCGGGCGCGACCTCCGCGACCTCCAGTCCGCTCCGGCGTGCGCGGGAGATCTTGTTGCGGAGCTTCATGAAGCGGGTGCCCCGGAGCGAGAACTCCGGCAGATGGACGGAGTAGGACGAGCCGACCTGGTTGACCGTGTAGCCGCACCGGGCGTACAGCTCGACGTCCGGGCCCAGCAGCTGGACCGCCACCGCCTTGCGGCGGCGCTCGCGCGCGTGGGCGAGGAAGGCCCGCAACAACGGTTCCCGCTCCTCCTCCGGCGCCCAGACCCCGCCGAGCTGGATGAGGTACCGCCCGGCTTCCCGGTAGGCGACGACCCCGCGGGAGGCGCCGGTGAAGTAGGCGTTGCCCGCGTTCAGCGCGAGGAAGGCACTGGGGTTGTCGCCGTGTCCGCGCAGCCGCTCCAGCACGTCCAGCACCTCGTCGTCGGAGACGGTTCCGCCGGGGTTCGTCATCTCACTCCTGTCGTCGGAGGCGTCGGTTGCCGGAACGGGCAGCCCCCTCCATGCTCCTCACCGGCTCTGCCATCGTGCTGAAACAGCTGTCTCAGCGGGGTCTCAGCCCCGTCTCCGCCGATTCTCAGGCGGCTCTGTGAAGGTCTGACCCGTCACCAGGAGTGCGGAATTCCCGTCGTCGACGGGACGGAGAGCGGAGGGCTGCGTGAGCAGCGATGTCGCAATGACCCCGACGTCGACGGAAGGGCCGGCCGAAAGGCCGTCCTCCGGTATCTCGACCTATCTTTCCCTGGTCGGCGGCGAGGCCGTTCCCAGCGATGAGTGGGTCTATGTCATCGACTCCGACTCGCTGCTCGACAACGCGTTCGCGACGCTTTCCCTGAAACGGAGACTGGAGCGGGGAACAGTCCCGGCAACGGATCTGCCGCCCGCAATCGTCGCCCGAGTGGCCCGCGCGGACCGCGCGACCTCGGAGCGCGCCCTGGAGGCGGCGGCAGCCGCGACCGGCCCGTGGTCCCGGGTCCCCCCGGAGACCAGGATCGACCGGTTCGGCGCGCTGCTCCGCCGACGGCTCGTCGAGCGGTCGGCGGAGTTGACCGAGGTCCTGGTGCGGGAAGGACATCCGCTGGCCCTGGCCCGGTGGCAGGTCTCCGGGGCGCTGGAGGTGTTCGGTCCCGAGTCCCTGGGTTTCTACCGCTCCCAGATGCTCCAGGAGTTCCGCCACGGTGAGCGGCGGATCTCGGTCCGCCGTCGCCCGGACGGCGTGGTCTGCCTGAACCCCCCGCAGAACGCGCCGCTCTCCAGCGCCCTGCTGGGGGTGACCGCCATCATGGCCGGTAACTCCCTTGTCGTACGCGCGCCCCGTAGTGCGCCCCTGGGCGCGATGTACGTGCTCCAGGAGGTGGTCGCTCCGGTGCTCGCCGAGCTCGGTGCCCCGCCCGGGACCCTGAACGCGGTGTGCGGCGACCCGGTGCCGATCCTGAACGCCTGGCTGGAGAGTCCGCTGGTCGACGACGTCATGTACTTCGGCAGCAGTGAGAACGGCATCCGCTTCCAGGAGCGCTGCGTCACGGCGGGCAAGAAGCCGATCCTGGAACTCGCGGGCAACGACGTCGTCCTGGTCTGGAAGGACGCGGACCTCGAAGCCGCCGCCGACGCCGTCACCGAGAGCTTCTACGGCTCCGGCCAGCTGTGCATGATCCCCAACCAGGTGGTCGTCCACCCCGACGTCTGCGACCGGTTCCTCGCCCTGCTCGGCGAACGGGCCGCACGCATCCGCCCGGGACGGGCCTCCCAGGAGGGCGTCCTGCTGACGCCGGTCCTGCGCAACGAGAAGTTCTTCTCCTGCCTCCAGGACGCCCTGGACCGGGGCGCGGAGCTGGTGTGCGGCGGCCACGCCATCCGGGAGGACGGTACCCGCGACACCGCCGGGATCTTCCTGGAGCCGACCGTGGTGCTGGTGCGCGGCGGTCTGGAGAAGGCCCGCGAGGTGCGGGCGGTCCGGGAGGAGACCTTCTTCCCCCTGCTGCCGGTGATCGTGGCCGAGCCGGCCCCGGACGACGTCCAGCTCGACCGGTTCGTCGACTTCGTCAACAGCAACGCCCACGGGCTGCGGAACTCCGCCTGGGCCGGCGACCCCGAGGTGGTCGACCGGATCGTCGGCAGCGTCACCCAGGGCGGTCTGCTGAAGGTCAACGACTCCCACATCGGGTTCCTGCCCTACCTGCCCACCCACGGCGGCACCGGCCTGACCGGGGGCGCGTTCGGTGAGGCCAACTACCCGATCCTGCGCACCTCCCACGTGCAGGGCGTCTGCGTCGCCACCGGGGTCCGTCCCACCGAGGCGGTCTTCGGCGCCTGGCAGGCCATGCGCGCCGCCGCCGACTGACCGACCCGCGCGTGTGCGCGCCCGCGCACACGACCACCACCCGCCGACCGCCGACCGCCGACCGCCGACCGCCGACCACCCGGCGGACCGGACACGACGTACCCCCGCCCACCCGGCCACGGCCCCTCACGACGGCGCCGCGGCGAGGGCGAGGGCGTCCCGCCGCACCCCGATCCGAGTACCGGAAGAGTCCCGAAGGGGGCCCCTTGCGTTCGCTGGAATCCGCACGTGAGACGTGCGAGTCGTTTCTCCCCGGTCTGCTGGACCGGCTCGCCGACACCCCGCTGGAGGAGTTGGAGACCCCCCGCAGCGCGGCCTTCGACCACTTCCGCGCGGCCGGCGGTCCGGCGCTGCTGATCCCCGCCTCCTACGGCGGCGCGGGCGCCGACCCGCTGGAGGCGCTGGCCGTGGTGCGGGCCCTCGCCTCGCGCGCGCCGTCGCTGGCCGTCGCCACCACGATGCACCACTTCTCCGTGGCGACGCTGTTCACCCTCGCCGACAGCATCCACGGCAGCGGCATGGAGTGGGCCCTGCTGGAGGGCATCGCCGAGCAGCGGCTGCTGGTCGCCTCCGGCTTCGCGGAGGGCCGCCCCGGGCGGGGCATCCTCTCCCCGACGATGACGGCCACCGAAGCCCCCGGCGGCTACGTGATCAACGGCGCGAAGAAGCCGTGCAGTCTGGCGCACTCGATGGACCTGCTCACCGCGAGCGTGGCGCTGCCGGCCGCGGACGGCGCCGAACCCACCATGGCGGTGCTGCTGGTCCCCCGGGAGACCGAGGGCATCTCCGTCCACCCCTTCTGGGGAAGTCGGACGCTGGCCGGCGCCGAGAGCGACGAGGTGCGGCTCTCCGACGTCTTCGTCGACGAGAAGCTGCTGATGCGCACCGAACCGTCCGTCCCGGGCAGGCTGGACGACCTCCAGACGGTCGGTCTCATCTGGTTCGAGCTGCTGATCTCCGCCTGCTACCTCGGCATGGTCAGCGGCCTGGTCGAGCGGGTCGTGGACGGCGGACGCGGCAGCGCCGCGGACCGCGCCCGGGTCCTGGTCACGTTGGAGACGGGCGCACTGCTGCTGGAGGGCACCGCACGGATGATCTCCGACGGCGAAACCGGCAACTCCGACCTGGCGCGCACCCTCATCGCCCGCTACGGAGCGCAGGACGCGCTCGGTGCCGCGCTGGGCCAGGCGGTGGAACTCCTCGGCGGTTCCGCGTTCATGTCCTCCTCCGACATCGGCTACCTCGCCGGCGCCGCCCACGGCCTGTCCTTCCACCCGCCGTCGCGGGCGAGCTTCACCGCCCCCTGTCTCGACCACGCCGCGGGCCTGCCCCTGCGCCTCACCTGACGAGGGAGAAGCCATGACATCGACTTCAGCCGCGCCCCCACCGCCGCTGCGCACCCCGACGACACCGGGCGTGCGGGCGGCGGCCCCCGGGCGGGACGAACTGGGGGCCCTCTACCGGGCCCACCTCAGCAGGGGCCGTGCCACGCTCGGCGAACTCTTCGGCGGTCACGTCGAGGTCGCGTCCCAGGGGGCCTGGGTCACCACCGCCGACGGCAGCCGTTTCCTGAACTGCGGCGGCTACGGCGTCTTCCTCTCCGGCGCCCGGCACCCCACGGTGGTGCGGCACGTCGCCGAGCAACTGGCCACGCATCCGGTGGCGACCCGGTTGTTCCTGGAGCCGCAGATGGCCTTGGCGGCGGACGCGTTGGTCGCCGTCGCACCCGCGGGGCTGGAACGGGTCCACTTCGCCGGCTCGGGGGCGGAGGCGGTGGAGGCGGCGGTCAAGCTGGCACGCACCCGCGGGCGGCGCAGGCTGGTCGCGATGGAGAACGGCTACCACGGGAAGACCATGGGAGCGCTCAGCCTCACCGGACGGAGCGTCTTCCAGGAACCGTTCCGCCCGTTGCTGCCGGACACCACCCACGTCCCGTTCGGGGACGGCGCCGCGCTGGAGGCGGTGCTGGCGGCCCACCCCGGTGAGGTGTGCGTGGTGCTGGAGCCCGTCCAGGGCGAGGCCGGGGTGGTGATCCCGCCCGACGGCTACCTGCGGTCGGTGGGTGAGATGTGCCGCCGTCACGGCGCCTTCCTGGTGCTGGACGAGATCCAGACGGGGCTGGGCCGGCTCGGCTCCTGGTGGGGTGTGGACCGCGAGGACGTCACGCCCGACGTCCTGCTGGTCGGCAAGGGCCTCAGCGGCGGGATCGTCCCGGTCTCGGCGGTGGTCGCGACCCACGAGGCGTTCCGGGCCTTCGACCGCGACCCCTACCTCCACACCTCCACCTTCTCCGGGGCGCCGCTGGCGATGGCGGCCGTCCGCGGGGCGCTCGCGGCTCTCCACGAGGACGACCTCGTCACCCGGTCCCGGGAGCTCGGTGCCGAGCTGCTGCCCGAGCTGGGACGGATCGTCCGCTCCCACTACGGCGCCGCCGTCCGGGAGGTCCGCGGCAGGGGCCTGCTGCTCGGCGTCGAGTTCGCCGACCCCGGGCCGGCCGGCGACCTGCTGATCGAGCTGATCATGAACGGCGTCATCGCCAACCACTCCCTCAACTCCCACCTCGTCCTGCGCTTCACCCCGCCCGCGGTGCTCACCCGCGGCGACCTGGACTTCTTCTACGAGGCGGTCGACCGCGCGTGCCGCGCGCAGGGCGTCCGCCACGGAACCGCGGCGGAAGGCGGCAGCAGTCGTGCGTAGTGTCAGTGTCACCCTCAGGATCGCCGACCAGGACGCCGAGCAGGCGTTCGACCGGGTCAGCGCGTTCAGTCGCTACCCGGAGTTGACCGACGTGATCCGGTCCGTCGGGACGCGGCAGGTCTCACCCGCGGAGGAGATCAGCGACTGGGAGGTCTACTTCCGCAACGGCGTGCTGTGCTGGAGCGAGTCCGACCTCTTCGACCGGGACACGCTCACCATCGCCTTCGAGCAGGTGGACGGCGACTTCGCCGAGTTCAGGGGCACCTGGCGGACGGAGCAGGCGGGCCCCGACTGCCTGGTGGTCTTCGCCGCGGAGTTCGACTTCGGCATCCCCAGCCTCGCGGGCATCCTGGACCCCGTCGCGCAGCGGGTGTTCAAGGAGACCATCGCCCGGGTCGTCCTCGGGCTGTTCGCGGGCGGCGCCGACGTCGTGGGCGACGAGGCCGTCGCCCGTGCGGTGGCCGACGCGCGGGTCGCGACCACGGCGGGCGCGCCGGGGGCCCCCTGATGGACGCCCGGAACCTCTTCGAGACCCCGACCACCTACCGGCTGATCCGCCTGGAGTACGCGCTGGGGCTGGCGGTCGCGACGGTGCTGCTCCTGACCCACCTGGGCGAGGTCCGCTGGGCCGCCTTCGCCGCGCTGTTCGTCTCCATCGACCTCGTCGGCTACGTGCCCGGGGCGATCGCCCACCGCCGCAGCCCGACCGGGGAGGTCCACCGGGCCTACCACGTGCTCTACAACGTGATGCACAGCCTGGTCACGCAGGGGCTGGTGGTGCTCGCCTGGATCTGGCTGTGGGGCGCGGAGTGGGCGCTGCTCGCCGTCCCGATCCATCTCTTCGGCGACCGCGCGCTCTTCGGCAACTTCCTCAAGCCGTTCGCCCTGAGCTTCGAACCGGCCGCCCACCCCGCCTACGCGCGCCTCGCCTCCGAGCTGGCCGCCCCCGCCGCGGGGCTGCCCCGGCCCCCGGCGGCGACCGCCGGCCCCCGCTCCCCGAACACCTGACGGCACACCGTCACGTCCCGCGGCCCGCCCCGACAGCCCCTCCGAAAGGGGAACCACCATGTCCGACACCTACCAGCGCCTCGTCGCCCTCCTCGCCGGCTCGTTCGGCCTGGACGCGGACGACATCGCGCCGGACAGCACCCTCGGCGCCCTCGAACTGGACTCGCTCGCCCTGGTCGAGCTGTCCGTGGCCTCCCAGGAGGAGTTCGGGGTGGAGCTCGACGACAGCGAGATCGACCTCGACTCCACCGTCGCGCAGGCGGCCGGGGTCATCTCCGGGAAGCTGACGGCCCACCGATGACGGGTCGCACGGCGGCGCCGCCGCCCCGGGAGCCGTTCCACGCGGCTGTCACCGGCGTCGGTCTCGTCACCGCCGCGGGCGTCGGGGTGCCGCTCACCTGGGAGACGCTCCACGCCGCCCGGGGCACCGCGGCGGTCGACCACCCGGACCTCGCCGGACTCCCGGTCGACTTCGCGTGCACGGTCCCCGACTTCGACCCGGGCGCGCTCATCGGGCGGAAGCAGCTCTGGCGGCTGGACCGCAGCAGCCACCTGGTGCTGGTGGCGGCGCACGAGGCCCTCGCCGACTCCGGTCTCGACCGCGGCGCCTGGGACGCGACGCGCGTCGGTGTCGTCCTCGGGAACGGCATCGGCGGTGCGGCGACCTGGGAGAAGCAGCACAACGTGCTGCTGGAGCGCGGCCCCCGCCGGGTGTCGCCGCTCCTCGTCCCGATGCTCTCCCCCAACATGTGCGCCGGCTACGTCTCCATGGAGTTCGGGGCGCGCGGGCCGAGCTTCGTGACCGCGACCGCCTGCGCCTCGGGCACCACGGCCACGGGCCTGGCACGGGAGCTGCTCCGCTCCGGCCTGTGCGACGTGGTCGTCACCGGTGGCACCGAGGCACCACTGGTGCCCTCGCTGGTCACCGGCTTCAGCCAGATGGGCGCGCTGGCCGCCCGTCGCGAGGACCTCGCCGGGACCTCCCGTCCGTTCGACGCGGACCGGGCCGGGTTCGTACCGGCCGAGGGCGCGGGGGTGCTGGTCCTGGAACGGCCGGAGCACGCCCGCGCACGCGGCGCGCGGATCCGGGCCATGGTCAGCGGCTACGGCGCCTCCGCCGACGCCCACCACGCGACGGCCCCCGACCCCGACGGGGCAGGTGCCGAACTCGCGCTGCGGGCGGCGCTGGCCGACGCGGGCGTGGGCGCCGACGAGGTCGACCACGTCAACGCCCACGGCACCGCGACCCGCCTGAACGACGCCACCGAGGCCCGGATGATCCGCCGGGTGCTGGGGAGCCGTCCCGCCGTCACCTCCGTCAAGGGAGTGGTGGGGCACTCCCTCGCGGCGGCCGGCGCCATCGAGGCGGTGGTGACGGCGCTGACGCTGGAGAGCGGCCACATCCCGCCCACGGCCAACCTGGAGAGCCTGGACCCGGAGCTGGAGGTGGACATGGTCCACAAGGCGGGCCGCCGGGTCCCGGTCGAGGTGGCGGTCAGCAACTCCTTCGGGTTCGGGGGCCAGAATGCCGTGCTGCTCCTCACCCGGGCCTGAGCTGCCCGTGGCGGTGTCCGGGCGTGGGCGCGGGCAGCGCCGCGGCCAGCGCCCGGACCACGGTCGCCGCGGCGACGGCGTGGCCGCGCCCGGTGCGCCGGGACCGGTCACCGCTCCACGCGGGGAGCTGTCCCGACTCGGCCGTCGGCGGGTCGAGATCGACGCAGAGCGTGCCGTGGCGGACGGCGACCGCGCGGGCCCGGTCGCCCATGCGGCGCTGCTGCTCGGCGCCCTGTTCGCGCCGCCCGGCCGGCCCCGGCCGGACCGCTGCGGGGCCGAGCCCGATCAGCGCCACGTCGTACCCGGCGTCACGGAGCGGGGCGACGGTCCGCGTCAGTTCCGCAGTCGGGCCCCGCAGGTCCGACGTCTCCCGGGCGACGTACCCCGACCCCCAGCAGAGCAGGGCGAGATCGCCGCGGAAGGCGAGCGCCGCGGGCAGCTGCGCGGAGCGCACCTGCGCGGCGGTGGCCTGACGCCGGCCCAGCAGATTGAGGTAGGCCAGCCCGGCCGTGGCCTCCCGCAGCGCCGCCGCGACCCGGTCGTACCAGGGCCACGGCCCGTACCCGGCCAGCGGCTCCGCGGACCGTTCGACCGGGATGTCGCCGATCACCACGAGTCTGCGCCACGGCGCCCGGGCGAGCAGCCGCCTCGCCTCACCGGGCCGCAGACAGCCGGGGTCGTCGGCCTCGCCCGCCGCCGACGGCACCGGATCGGACGTCTCGTCGATGGTGTCCCCCTCCCTCACCGCCCTCCCGTTGTCCCCCGAGGGCACCTCCTTGCTGCCCGTACCGCAGCCGCTCCACTCCCCCGGCGGGACCCGTTCCGGGGCGTGACGCCGTCTCAGGAGGATCTCAGCGGGATCTCAGCACACTCCGGAAGCATCCGGGGCACGGCAGGAGAGCGGCCCGACCGCCTCCGCGACCGGGAGAGGTACCCGAAGTGGCCCAACGGGGGTCCGGAGCGATCCGGACCGGGTGCGAGCCCCCGCAGGTTCGAATCCTGCCCTCTCCGCCGACCGCCCCGACGCCCTGCCCGGACGATCCGGCTGGGGCGCCCTGCCCCCGCGTGCCCGCCCGGGGCGGCCGTCCGCCGGTACCCCGCCGGGCGGTGGGCCGGCCAGGGGTCGGCCGCTCCGCCCCGTGATCCCCGCCCGGTTCGCCCCCGGGCCCAGCCGTGGAGCCCGCCGGCCGTCGCCGGCGCCTCCCGGACGCAGCGACGAGCGAAGGACACGCGCATGATCGACAGACTCCTGAAGCGCCCGCTCGAAGTGGTGGAGGCCAACTTCCGGCGCCCCACCGGGCGCGCCGGCCATCTGATCGGCCACCTGATGGCCCGACAGCACCGGACCCTGACCGTGTGGGCCGCCGAACACATGGAGGTGCGGCGCTCGCAGCGGGTGCTGGACATCGGCTGCGGCAGCGGCATGGCCGTCGAGCTGCTGTCTCGTCGGGCGAGCGGCGGGTTCGTCGCGGGGCTGGACCACTCCCCCGAGATGGTCCGACAGTCCGTCCGCCGCAACGTGGACGGCATCGCCCGGGGCCGGGTGGAGATCAGGGAGGGCGACGCGGGCAACCTGCCGTACCCCGATTCGTCGTTCGATCAGGTGAGCGCCATCGAGACCTTCTATTTCTGGCCCGACCCGATGCGGGGCCTCGCCGAGGCGTACCGCGTGCTCCGACCGGGCGGTCAGGTGGCCGTCACCCTGGAGATGAGCCGCGAGGCCGCCGAGCAGCCCTCTCCCGTCCAGCGATACTTCGGGCGACGGTTCACCGAGCGGTCGGAGCGCGAGGGGCTGCGCATCCTGTCGGGGGCCGATCTGGTGGAGATGCTGACGAAGGCGGGTTTCCGGGACGGCCGGTTCGTCTCGGAGCCACGCCGCTCGCTCGGCTGGGTCTGCGCCCTGGCGCGGAAGTGAGAGAGGGGGACGACCGATGACGACGTCTCCGGGGACCGCCGCCGCTCCCGGCTCCGGCGCGGCCGGCCCGCCTCCCGCGCCGGAGGGCAGCGGGCTGCCCGTGGTGGGTAGCATCCTCGACTTCCGCCGCGACATCCTGCGGGCCATGCACCGGGGATGGCGCGACCACGGCGATCTGGTCCGGTACCGGCTGGGGCCCGTCGTGGTGCACGGCGTCTCCGGTCCCGAACTGGCCGCCGAGGTCCTCACCGACAGTGCCGCCTTCGGAAAGCTGGGGGCGGACAACCCGCTGCGGCTGATCCTGGGCGAGGGGCTGCTCACCAGCGACGACCACGAGAGCTGGATGCGCAACCGGCGCATGATGCAGCCGATCTACACCAAGCAGGCCATCGCCCGCATGTACCAGTCGATGGCCGCGTCGACGGCAGCGCAGGTCGAGCACATGGCACGCGGTCACCGCAGCGGGGACGTCGTGGACATCCACGGCGAGATGATGCGGGTGACCCTCGACATCGTCAGCCGCTGCATGTTCAGCACCGATGTCGAGCAGACCCGCGACGGCATCGGCCCCGAGGCGGTGGAGGTCGCCGTCAACTACGCCTTCGACCGGCTCCAGAACCCCTTCAGCCTGCCGGCCCGGTGGCCCACCCGCCGGAACCGCCGGTTCCGGCGGGTCATGGCGGGCATCGACTCGATGACCTACGGCATCATCGCGGAGCGCCGCGCGGCGGCCTCGGCCGGCACGGTGCGGGGCGACGGCGCGCCCGACCTGCTGGACATGCTGCTGGACGTCCGTGACGCGGACACCGGCGAGGGCATGAGCGACCGTGAGGTCCGCGACGAGGTCATCACGACCTTCGGCGCCGGCCACGAAACGACCGCGATCACCCTGACCTGGGCTTTCTACCTGCTCTCGCGCCACCGCGAGGTGCTGCGCCGGGTACAGGCGGAGGTGGACGAGGTCCTCGGGGACGCGATGCCCACCCCCGCCGACCTCGCCGCCATGCCGTACGCGCTCCAGGTCTTCGAGGAGGCACTGCGGCTCTACCCCTCGGCGCCGATCGTGCCGCGGCTGGCCCGCCAGGACACCGTGCTCGGCGGCCACACCGTGCCGGCGGGCTCCCGGCTGCTGGTCAACCTCTACAACATCCACCGCCACGAGCGGCACTGGGACGACCCCGAGCGCTTCGACCCGGACCGGTTCTCGACCGAGGGCAGGCGCGGGCGCCACCGCTTCGCCCACATGCCGTTCGGCGCCGGTCCGCACCTGTGCATAGGCAAGCACTTCGCCCTGATGGAGGCGCACCTGCTGCTGGCCGCCCTGGTGCGGCGCTACGAGTTCCGGCACGTACCGGCACACCGCGTCGTCAACCAGGCGTCGATCACGCTGCGCCCCCGCCACGGCATGGAGATGACCGTCCACACGCGGTCCCGGGCGGCGCGCGCCGGGTGAGCGCCGGCCCGAGCCGGGGGCGCCCTTCCGGGCCGCCCACGCCGCCCGACACCCCGCTGCCAGCCGCCCTCCTCACGGCACCGGCTCGTCCTGACGACGAACCGCCTCCTCCGACGAACCGGCACCCCCTCCGACGAGCCGAACCTCCACCGAAGATCCGAAACCGCCACCGAACGGAAGACGGACCCGATGAACATCGACCCCAGCACCGCGGACGCCGCACGGCTGAACTGGACGCAGTACCGCCCGGGGCAGCAGGCCGGCCACTACGAGAGCTTCTACCAGCGGGGCAACCACCCCACCGAGCCGCGGGCGTTCTGGATCCGCTACACGGTCTTCAGCCCCGAGGGGATGCCCGAGTCGGCCATCAGCGAGCTCTGGGCGGTCTACTTCGACGGCACCACCGGCCGTCATGTGGTGGCGAAGGAGGAGCACCCGATCGCCGACTGCCACTTCTCCCCCGACTCCTTCGGCGCGCGCGTCGCCGACAGCGTCCTGGAACCGGGCTCGTTGCGCGGCGAGGCGGACGGAACGGACGGCCGGATCGGCTGGGACCTGAGCTACAAGGGCTCCGAACCCCCGCTGCTCCTCCTGCCGCCGCGGATGTACGGCGGCGGTTTCCCCAAGGCGAAGAGCCTCGTCGGACTGCCGCTGGCGAACTACACCGGCACCCTCACCGTGGACGGCGAGGCGATCGACATCGACGGCTGGACCGGCAGCCAGAACCACAACTGGGGCAGCCGGCACACCGACCACTACGCCTTCGGCCAGGTCGCCGGATTCGACGGCGAGCCCGGTACGTTCCTGGAGATCGTCACCGGCCGGACCCGGCTGGCCGGGCCGGTCATGACGCCGAAGGTCACCTTCCTGGTACTGCGCCACCACGACCGGGAGTACCAGCTCTCCTCCCTCGGCCGGGCGCTCCGCGCCAAGGGCGACTTCGGCTACTTCTACTGGGACTTCGCCACCTCCGACGAGGCGGTCGCGGTGCGCGGCCGGTTCACGGCGTCGCCGGAGGACTTCGTCGGCCTGAACTACTACAACCCGCCCGGCGGCATCAAGCACTGCCTCAACACCAAGATCGGCCGGTGCGATCTCCAGATCACCAACAAGGCGACCGGCAGGGTGGAACGTCTGACCGCGACCGGCCGCGCGCTGATGGAGATCCTCACCGACGACCGCGAACACGGAGTCCCGATCCGCGCATGAACCTTCGCAACGACTCCGTGGGCGGCCCGGCCGGACCCGACCGGCCGACCGCCCCGCCGCGACGGGAGGGGCACCCCGGTTCCGGGCTGCCGACCCGCCTGTCGCGGCTGACCGGTCGTCACCGGTGGCCGTTGGCCGCGGTGTGGCTGCTGCTGCTCCTCATCGCCGGCGTGCAGGCGTTCTCCCTGCCCGGACTGCTCAGCGGGGGCGGCTGGTACGCCGCCGGTTCGGGCTCCGCCGAGGCCGCGGAGCGGCTCGCCGACGACGGTTTCGAGGGGCGGGGAGCCACCTCCGTCACCGTCGTCGTCACCGACCACCGCCACCGGGCGGGTGAACCCGCGTTCGAGGAGCGGGTCGGCGAGGCCGTCGGCGCGGTGCTGCGCGACGGGGAGCTGCGCGCGTCGGAGAGCTACGGCTGGACCACGCTCACCGACACGGCCACCCGGGGGGCGTTCCTCGGCGAGGACGGCAGAACCGCCCTGGTCCGGGTCGGTTCCGACCTCGACGACGGCACCGCGCGCCGCGTGCTGCCCGACATCCAGGAGCGTCTGGACGACCGGTTCGGGCCCGACGGACTGGACGTGTCGCTGGTGAGCCAGGCCGCCCTGTGGGGCGAGGTCAACCACCTCAGCGAGCGCGGGCTGATCCTGGCCAAGGCCGTGACGCTGCCGGTCATCCTGCTGGTGCTGCTGCTGATCTTCCGCAGCGTGGCCGCCGCGCTCGCCACGCTGCTGGTGGGCGTCACCGCCGTGGTCTTCGCCTTCGGCCTGCTGGCGGTGATCGCCCGGCAGGTGGAGCTGTCGGTGTTCGTGCAGAGCGCCGCCGCCATGCTCGGACTGGGCGTCGGAGTGGACTACTCGCTCTTCATGATCATGAGGTTCAAGGACGAGCTGCGCGCGGAGGGCTCCCCCTCCCGGGAGGGCACCGAGCGGGCGTTGGCCCGCACTCTGCGCACCTCCGGCGAGACCGTCCTCGCCTCCGGGCTCACCATCGTCGCCGCGATGTCCACGCTCTTCCTGGTGGACCTCGGGGTGATCCGCTCCATGGCGTTGGGCGCGGTGGTCGTGGTCGCCCTGGCGGTCCTCACCAGCGTGTTGCTGCTCCCGGTCCTGCTGCACCTGCTGGGGCCGCGCATCGAGTGGGGCCGCGTGGGCCGCCCCCGGGACGGTGCGCGCCGCGGGGAACGCTGGACGCGTGTCACCCGCGGGGTGATGGCCCGCCCGGTGCTGTTCCTCGCCGTCGGGGTGGGCGCGATGCTGGTGCTGGCGCTGCCCGCGCTGCGGCTGGAGACCTTCACGCCCGACGCGCGCGTCGTGCCCGCCGACACCGCCGTCCGCCAGGGGTACGACACCGCCCGCGACGAGTTCGGGGTCGGCAGTGCGGCACCGTTGCAGGTGGTGGTCTCAGCGCCCGAGCCCGCGCACGGGATGCCCGCCCGTGCCACGACCGAACTGCTCGATCTCCACGACGCGTTGGGCGACCTGCCCGGCGTGGTACGGGTCGACTCGGCGGTCGCGACGCTCCGGGCGGTGAACCCGCAGGACCCCCTCGCGGTGCTGGCCGCCGCCGGAACGCTGCCCGACGACGCCCGCCGCACCGTCGGCCACTTCGTCTCCACCGATCGCACCACCCTGCTCTTCGACGTGGTGGGGAACGACACCGCTTCCTCGGAGTCGGTGCAGCGGCTGTTGGAGGAGGTCCGGGCCGAGGCCGCGGTGCTGGCCGCCTCGGGTGACTGGCGGGTGTCGGTCGGAGGTGAGACGGCCGAGGGCGTGGACGCCAACAAGGTGATCGAGGACGCCCTCGTCCCGGTCATCGCCACCATGCTCGCCGTGATCTACCTGCTGCTGCTCCTCACGTTCCGCTCGCTCTTCCTGCCGCTGAAGGCCATCGCCATCAACCTGCTGTCGGTGAGCGCCACGTACGGCGTGCTGGTGCTGATCTTCCAGGACGGCCGGCTGAGCGGGCTGCTCGGGCTCGACGTGGACGGCCGGCTCACCAACTTCGTCCCGGTGCTGCTGGTGACGCTGCTGTTCAGCCTCTCCACGGACTACGAGGTGTTCCTGCTCAGCCGGGTCCGTGAGGACTACCTGGCCACCGGCGACAACACCGGCAGCGTCGCACGGGGGATGGCGGACACCATGCCGCTGATCTCCGGCGCCGCCGTGCTGATGGTGGCGGTCTTCTCCGCCTTCGCTTTCACCGGCATCATTCCGATCCAGCAACTCGGTCTCGGCATGGCTCTGGCCATCGCCCTGGACGCCACCGTCGTCCGACTGCTGATCGTGCCCGCCTCGATGCGGCTGATGAGCAGGTGGAACTGGTGGCTGCCCGGTCGCCGCCACGACGGTCCCGCCGCTCGTGCGGTCGGGCCGCACGACCCGGCCGACGCGCCGCAGCCCGCCCCGACCGTCACCGCGAAGGGACCGCACCCGTCATGACCGAGCAGACCGCCGGGACACCCGACGAGACCGACACCCCGTCACTGATCAGCGAGTCCGTCGTCGTCCGGGTGACGCCCGGGGCCGCCTACGCGGCGGTGAGCGACGTGGCGCGGATGGGCGAGTGGAGCCCGGAGTGCCGGGGGGCCTGGGTGCTCGGGGGCAAGGGGCCCGTCCGGCCCGGCACCCGCTTCATCGGGCGCAACCGGGCCCGATGGCTGCCCTGGCCGACGCTGTGCCGGGTGGTGGAGGCGGACCCGGGACGCGCGTTCTCCTTCCACGTCAGCTTCCTCGGCATCCCGGTCGCGGGCTGGGCGTACCGCTTCCGGCCACTGCCCGAGGGGTGCGAGGTGCGCGAGGAGTGGCACGACCGGCGTTCCGGTCCGCTCGGCGCGGCGCTCACCGCCGTCACCCCGCTGGTGACCGGCGTCGCCCGGCGCCGGGCCCGGAACCGGGCCACGATGCGCGCCACCCTCCTCGCGTTGCGCGACGCGCTGGAGGCCGGGCGGCGGGAGTGATCCGGCGAGCCCCGTCGCGGCCCGGCGGCGATCCGACGCGACCCCACCGCACAGCGCACAGGCAGGCCCGCGGACGCACGACGCACGACGCACGCACAGCACGTCGCATCACGAGCAGGCCCGACCCGGACCCACCCGGACAGGAAGGAGCCCTCATGCCGCACGTCATGGCCGGTTCGCCCGGCAGCGGACCGCAGGCGGAGCCGGTGCCCGGCAGAAAGGCGTGCCTGGACTTCTTCGCCGGCCTGGCCGCCGGTGTCGCCGTCGTCACTGCCTCCACCGACGCGGGGCCCGTGGGGACGACCGTCTCGACGGTCACCTCGCTCTCGGCGGAGCCACCGCTGCTGCTGCTCTGTCTCGCCCACGCCTCCCGCACCCTGGACGCCCTGCGGGCCCGCGACACCTTCGCCGTCCATCTGCTGGCCGAGGGGCATGCGCCGCGTGCCCGGCGGTTCTCCTCCGCGGCACCGGAGGAACGGTTCGCGGCCGAGTCGTACGAGGAGAGCCTGGGCGCGCCCGTGCTCGCGGACACGCTTCGCTGGTCGGTCTGCCGCACGGAGGAGATACGTCCCTACGGCGACCACTGCCTGGTCGTCGGCCGGCTCACCGCACTGTGCTCGGGCCCCGGCAGACCGCTGGTCTGGCACGACCGTGCCTTCCACGCCCTGGCCGAGCGGGGTGCGCCGTGAGCGCGCCGGCCGCCGAGTCCCCGCCGTGGTCCGACGGCCCGACCGCCCGCGCACCGCGGGTGGCGGGCTCCCTCAGCGCCGACGTCGTCGTCGTCGGTGCCGGCCTCGCGGGGCTCGCCACCGCCCATCACCTCCTGGCGAGCGACCCGTCGGCGGATGTCGTCGTCGTCGACGCGCTCCGCCCGGCCGCCGGCGCCAGCGGCCGGGGCACCGGCCTGCTCGGCCCCCGGGTCGGGCCGCCGATCGACGTGGCCGCCCGCCGGTTCGGGCCGTCCGTCGCCCGCGCCGCGCACCTCGCCTCCGAGGCCGCCGTCGCCCGGGTGATCGACCTGGCTGCTGCGGTGGGCGCCCCGGCCGGGCTCCGACCGGGGGGACAGATCGTCGCCACCCGGACCGCGTCCGGGCTCGCCTCACTCGCCCGGCAGGACGCGGCGTACCGCTCCCTGGGTCTCACCGTCCCGGTGCTCTCCGCAGCGGACATCCGGCGCCGGGTCGGTGTGCCGTACCACGCCGGACTGCTGTACCGGGGGGCCGCCACACTCGACCCGGCGGCGTTCACCCACGCCCTCGCGACGGCCTGTGCCGCAGCGGGCGCCCGTTTCCACCACGACTCCCCGCTGCTGGGGCTGCGGCCGGGAACCTTGCGTACCCCCAGCGAACTGCGCTTCGCCGAGGGCACGCTGCGCGCACGCAAGGTCGTCCTCGCGGTCAACGCCGACGCGGACCGGCTCGGTCTGCCGGTCGGGACCGTGCTGCCGCTGCGGGTGCACGCCGTGGCCACCGCGCCGCTGGCGCCGGAGGTGCGGGCCGCGCTGGGCGGGGCGGACGGCGCGTCGCTGGTCGACGGTTCACCGACGGCGCCCTACTTCCGGCTCACCCCCGACGGCGGATTGGTGGTGGGCGGCGGCCGGGTGAGCCACGCCCCCCGCCACGAGCCGGGTGGCGACGGACCGGGCCATGACGCCGCCTCACGCGTCGCGGCCTGGCGGTGGTTGGAGGAGCGGTTGCGGCGGCTGCACCCGGGGCTGGTCGACGTGCCGGTCGCACACCGCTGGTCCGGCCGGATCGGCATGACCGTCGACGGGTTGCCGGTCGTCGGCCGGGTGGGCGGGCACCCCGACATCTGGTACATCGGCGGCTGCTGCGGCCACGGGCTGGCGATGTCCGTGGCCCACGGCCGGTACGTCGCCTCCCATCTCACCGGACCCGCCCCCGCCGGTTCCCGCCTCCCGTGGCACCGCGACCGCGCGCCACGGCTCCCGCTCGCCTCCCGTCCGGCCCGCGCCCTGCTCCGGGCCCACTTGCGGCAGCTGGAGCGGGCGGCGCACCGCACACCGTGACCCGCCACCCGACGCCTGACGCCCGACGCCCGACGCCCGACGCGAACGGAAAGAGACCTCACCGACATGTGGACCGACCGCCTCATCACCGCCCTGCTCCTCGTCGTGGGCGCGGTGAACCTGCTGCCCGGCTACGTCGCCCTCGCACCCGCCCAGGTGGAGACGGCCTATGGCGTGACCACCGACGGCCCGGACAGCGCCGACCTGACGATGCTGCTGCGACACCGGGCAGTGCTGCTGGCGCTGGTGGGACTGGGGCTGCTCGTCGCGGCGTTCCTCCCCGCGCTGCGGCCGGCGGCGATCGCGGCGGCGGCCGTCAGCATGGGCTCGTTCCTGCTGTTCGCCTACTCCACGGCCGACCTGGGTTCGGCGACCATCCGCGTGGCGCGC
This sequence comes from Streptomyces spiramenti, assembly GCF_012034385.1. Taxonomy (GTDB): domain Bacteria; phylum Actinomycetota; class Actinomycetes; order Streptomycetales; family Streptomycetaceae; genus Streptomyces; species Streptomyces spiramenti. The sequence continues at coordinate 2,971 of NZ_JAAVJB010000069.1, read as the reverse complement.
ATCGACATCGCGGCGCTCGCGCTGCTGGCCGTCGCAGCCGCCCTCGTCGTGCGCCGCCGGAGGGTCTGAACCGCCACCGCCACAGGGGGCGGCCCCCGCTCGCGGGTCGGCGCGCCGCTGTACCGGCCGCGACGACCGGTGAGGTGGGGCCACCGGCGCCCGTCGACCCGGGCGGGTGGCAAGGTACCGCTGCCTCGGCCGCTCCCGTACCGGGCATCGGGTGGGCCGCCCGCCGTCGGACACCTCGGTGCGGACGCCGCCCACGCACCGCGGTGCCGCGCCCCGTACGGAGACGGGCGAACGGGCGAACGGGCGGATGACGCGGCCGGGCCGCGACCGACGCCGACGGACGGTGCGGCAGTGCCCGGACGCCGCGAGGGCGGCGGCCCGGGGTCATCGGAGCGCGAGCAGTCCCGGGGCGAAGGCGATGAGCAGCGGCAGCAGCGGCGCACCGAGCGCGAGCGCGGTGGCCCGACGGCGGTGGAGCAGGTCGGGGGCGGTCGGAGCCGGGTCGAGCAACCGGGTCACCCGATGCGTCATCAGTCCTTGACTGGAGGCGCAACTCAGGACGCCGCGATGCTCGTTGAGCCGGATCAGCGCGACGGCCGCGGTGAGACGCCCGCACCGGTGGGACGCCTCGTCGTCGGCGCAGAGTTCCACCAGCCGGTGGGTCTGCGCCCGGAGGGCGGCGAAGACCGGGACGCCGGGGAAGCCGTCGCCCAGCGCGATCGCGAGCCGCAGCAGCGCGTGGTGGCGCGCACGGGCGTGGCCCCGCTCGTGGGCGAGGACCGCGTCCAGTTCCTCGGGGCCGAGCAGGCGCAGCGCGCCGGTGGTGACGACCAGTCGGGCGTCACGCCCCGGCAGCCACCAGGCGTCCGGATAGGAGTCCTCCAGCACCAGCAGCGAACCGCGGGCCTCCCCCGTGGGCGCCGCGCCGTCCAGTCCGCCGGGAAGTCGGGGCGCGCGTTCTCGCAGCGCGCGCCGGTGGGCGCGGCGGACACCCCGCTCGCGCAGGAGTTCCCGCAGGACCACCAGCGCCGTCCAGAGACCACCGGCGGCCAGCAGCGCGGCCAGGCCGGTGGCCCAGGGGGCGGAGGGGCCGGCGGCGTAGGCGAGCAGCACCGACTCCGGCGCGGGAGCGAAGAGTTGCGCGTGCACCATGGGAAAGGCCGCCGCCGCGCACAGCGCCAGCGCGCACAGGCAGCAGACCATCACCGTGCCGATGAGGCACCACCACAGCCGCAGCGCGAGCACCGGGTCGCGGTCGGGCCAGCGGGCCGCCGCCAGCGCGCGGGGCGCCGGGAGGGCGGCGGACAGGGCGAGGGCCAGCAGCAGGGCGAGGGAGGGGGCCATGGTGCGCTCCGCGGATCGGGGGACGGGGCGTCGAGGGGCGGGTGGGCGGCCCCCCGGGCAGGGGGCCGATCCGGCGCGTCGGCGGTCGGGCGGTGCGGTCACGCGCGGTGGCCGGTCCGCCGGCGGAGCGGCCCCGCCGGGACGCGGGGGTGCCCGTCCCGGCCGCAGGCACGGTGGGAGCCGACGCTACCGCCGCGACGCGCTCTTCGGGAGTCACCCGACGGAGGGAGCCGCCCCCGTCAGTTCGATGATCCGACGCACCACGGCGGCCCGGACGGCGGGTTCGAGCTGCCCGCCACCGCCCACGGAGTCGCCGAGCCAGAGGCCGTCGGCGGCGAGCCGGGCGACGAGCGCGTCGATCTCGGCGGCCCCGGCGGAGACCGGCGGGGCGACCCAGCGGCGGGTCAGCTCCGACCACGCCTCGGCGAGGGCCGGGTCGGAGGCGGACTCCATCATGAACGCGAGGTCGGCGGCGCCGGTCCCGCCGCCGGCGCAGACCGCGGCGTACGCGGCGGTCCGCTCGGCGGGTGTGGACTCCTCGACGGGGACGGTCAGTTCGGCGAGCAGCAGCGCTTCCCACCGGGTGGTGAGATGCGCCTGGATCGCCGTGAGCAGCGCGTCGCGCGAGGGGAAGTGGTAGATCAGGCCGCCCTTGGAGACGCCCGCCCCCTCGGCGGCGGCGTCGAGGGTGAGGGCGGTGATGCCGTCGCGTTCCACGACACGGACGGCGGCGTCGAGGATTCGACCGCGGGAGCTGGGACGCATGCCGTAACTGTACCAACCGAACGGTACAGTTACTGGCCATGGGTGTATTCATGGCACCGTGCGCGCCCTGTACGTCATCGGCATCGCCGCCCTCGTCGGCGGCTTCCTGCGGCCGGACCGAGGCGCTGCGCACGACCACGGGCCGCATCACCCCGGGCATGGTCCACGGCACGCTCACCGTGCTGGTCACCGGTATCGCGCTCGTCGGCCTCGACGAGGCGGGCGACGGCGAAGTGAACCACGTCGAGGCCACCCTGACGGCGGCCGTGCCGGTCGCGGTCCTCGCGAGGGTCGTTGCCCCGGCGCGCGGCGGAGACGGTCCCTCGCCACTGCTCGGCCGTTCCCCGCCCGGTCCCGGCCGGTAGCCGGTCCCGGCCGCCGGCTACCGGCTACCGGCCGGGACCGCGGTGACCACGAGGTTGTTGCGGTACCCGGCCTGCCCGTCGTAGGGCGGAGCGCAGGTGACCAGGGTCAGGACCGGGTCGCCCTCCCGGGCGAACACCCGGTCCGGCAACCCGTCGGCGGGCACGGTCTCGCGCGCGGTGACCCGGTACTCCACCGGGTCGGCCTCCCCCTCGCGGTGCACCCGGACCCGGTCACCGGGCCGCATGTCGTAGAGCGCGGCGAACTCCCCCAGGTCGCCCGTGGCGGAGTCGACGTGGCCCATCAGCACCGCCGAACCGGCGACCGCCCCGGGCGCCGGGCCGAAGCGGTACCAGCCGGCGACGCGGGGATCCGACGGCACCGCCGCGCCGCCGTCGTCGGCGACCCCCACGGCCGTCACCCGTGCGTCCAGCCCCACCCGGGGCGCGTGCACCCGCACCGGGGGCGGCACGGCCGCCGGGCCGCCGGC
>NZ_JAAVJB010000068.1 GCF_012034385.1 Streptomyces spiramenti | reverse complement strand
GGTAGCATGCGTAGCGTCTCGCACCACGGCCGGCACGGGCGGCGCAGCCGGGGACCGCCGTGGTGCGGGGCGCGTCGTCCGGCACGGCGGAGCCGGCGGCGGCCCGGTGGGCGCCCGGCGGCGGCTCGGGGGTGCTCATCGCTGCTCGTAGTCGTCCATGGCGGCCCGGACCACCGGCGAGAACAGGTCGGGACCGATGGCGTCGGAGTGCGCCAGCCCCTCCGGCGTCAGCCGCAACGTGCCCGGCGCGTCCTCCCCCGCCAGCCAGCCCCGCGCGTCGAACCGCGCCGTCTCCGCGGGGAAGTCCTCTCGCGGGTCGGTGCCGAACCGGTGGCGGTAGTCGGCGAGGTCCATACCGTCCGCCTGGAGCAGCGACTGGAGCAGGTGCCGTCGCCGCGCCTCGCCCGCGTCCATCCAGCGGCCGACCTCCGCGTGCGCGAAGTCCGGGGCGGCGACGTACTCGTCGATGATCGACCTGATGGCGGGCATCGCCACGGCGTAGCCGAAGGAGTAGTGCAGCCGCGAGGTGTAGGACCTGGCCCCGCACCCCAGGCCGACCATGCCGTCGGTCTGGCAGGCGTAGTCGTCCTCCCCCGTGGCGGGCGCATCCGCGCGCCGGAACTGCCGCATGGACGCCTGCCGGTAGCCGGCCGCCAGCAAGCGGTCCCGGCCGTGGCGGTACAGGCGGAGCCGCTGTTCGTCCCACTCCGGGTGCGGGGAACCACCGCCGCGGTGCGAGGGGCCGAACGCCTCACCGGTCGCACCGGCGCCGTCCGGCCCGCGCCGGCCGAGGCCGGTGCCGGGCCGCACGTAGAGCGGGTAGAGGTAGAGCTCCTCCGGCCGCCAGTGCAGCGCGGCGTCGAGCGAGACGTCGAAGCTGTCCTCGGTCTGGCCGTCGATGCCGTAGATGAGGTCGATGTTGAGCGTCGGGATGCGCGCGTCCCGGATGTGGCCGAGCGCCGCCTCCACCTCGGCCCTCCGCTGCGGCCGGACCGCCGCCCGCGCCTCCGCGCCCACGAAGCTCTGCACGCCGATACTCACCCTGGTGGCGCCCCGGGCGGCGAGCACCGCCATTCGGTCCGCGGTGGCCGTCGACGGCGAGCTCTCGACCGACAGCGGGATGTCCGCCAGCGGGGCGCCCATCCGCAGCTCGGCGATGTCGCAGAGCCGCTCCAGCTCGGCGGCGGTCAGGAAGGTCGGGGTCCCGCCGCCGAACGCGGCGGTCGCGAAGCGCGCGCCGGGTTCCAGCGCCTCCCGCACCGTCAGGGCCTGCCGTTCCAGCGCGTCGAGGTAGGCGGTGGTCATCCCCTCGGGGGCGCCGATGCGGGTGAAGAGGTTGCAGAAGCCGCAGCGGACCTCGCAGAACGGTATGTGTGCGTAGAGCGAGAGGGCGTCCTGCGGCTCGCCCTGCCACAACCCGCGCAGCGCCGGCCGTTCCGGCAGGGGCCGGTAGGCCGTCTTGTGCGGGTAGGCGTAGACGTAGGACTGGTAGGGGCTGCCCGCCGTCCTCGCGCCCGTCTCGTCGACGGTGGTGGTGCTCATGTCGCCTCGGCTCCGGGGGTGTCGGCTCCCTGCGGCGCGTCGTCGGACGGGCCGTCCTTTGGGCCGTCCGACGGGCCGGGCAGGGAGAAGTGCGCGTAGGGCACCGTCCAGACCACGGGGTGGCCGATGCGGTGACCGGTGTGGCCGTCCTCGCCGTACGCGGTCCCGTGGTCGGAGCAGACGATGGCGAAGCACCTGCGGCGCGAGGACATGGCGGCGAAGAGCCGGCCGATGTGCCGGTCCACGTACTCCAGCGCGGCGGCGTGGGTGGCGCGGCTGTCCCCGGCCTCCTCGCTCGCCCCCGGTGAGTGGAACCAGTTCGGCTGGTGCAGGGCGGCGACGTTGACGAAGAGGAAGAGCCGCTGATCGGCCGGGACCCGCGTCACGAGCCGCTCGGCACAGGCGACCTGCGCCTCGAAGGAATCCGGGGAGGCGACCCCGAAGGACCGCTCCCAGTGGCTCTCCTGGAACAGCGCGGGCAGCACCGTGCCCAGCGGTCCCTGCTTGTTGAAGAAGCCGACCCCGCCGATGCAGGCGGTGTGGTAGCCGGTGGCGGCCAACCCGCTGACGAAGTCGGGGGTGTCGTGGACGAAGGTGCGGGAGGCGGTGCTCTCGCTGCCTGCGAACCGTGCGGCGAAGAGCCGGGGGTGGATGCCCGGCTCGGCCGGTGTCGGCAGGAACCCGGCGAAGATCGCCTGGTGGGAGGCGTAGGTGAAGCTGCCGGGGGCGTGCCGCTCCTCCCATGCGCCGCCGGGGAGATGGCGGGCGAGGTTCGGGATGCGGCCCGCCTCGGCCAGTTCGACGGCGACGTCGTGGCGGAGGGTGTCCAGGGTGACGAGCAGGATGTCGTCGCGACCGACGATCTCGTTCATGTCCGGCCCTCCGGGCTCCGGCCCGCTCGGCTCCGGAGCCGCCGCCCGGACGGTCGACGGCACACTGCCACCCGTGCGGTCGTGGGGATCGCGAGCCTCGGGGCCGCGAGTCTGGGAGGCGCGGGCGTCGGAGGCCGGGCCGTCGTGCGGGGCACGGCGGGGCGGGGCTTGGTCCCGGCCCCCGGCGTCGAACCGCGCGCTGCCACCGGCCGAGGCGCCGTGCGGCGGGCGCTCGTGCGCGAGGTGGTCGTACTGCGGCTGGTCGTGCATGGGGCGGTCGTGCGTGGGGCGGTCGTGCGTGGGGCGGTCGTCATCGCCGGGCACCTGCCAAGAAGCGCGGTGCGCGGGTGCGGCGGACAGCGCCCCGGCTGCGGGCCGGGCAGTGTCGTGCGGGGCGGTGTCGGCCGGGGCCGGGGCACCGGCGGCAGCGGAGCCGGGGGATTGTTGCGATGTCCGGGGCGGCGTGGGGCGGTGCCGCGTCGCCCGCAGGCGGGCGGCTGCTTCGAGCGTGGCGGGAGTGACGGGCGCGGCCGACGCTGTCGGAGCCGCGGGGGTGGGTCGCACGGCGGTCGGGCTCGGGGGGCCCGGCCGGTCGCCGGCGCCCGAGGACGTACCGCCCGTCGCGGACGCCGGCGACGTTCCCGGCGGGAACCCGACGTCGGAACGCGGCGGATGGACGCCGGGCGGCCTCCCCCGTCGGTTGGCCTGCCGACCGTCCGACGGTTCACCGCCCGAGGTGAGACCGGGGCGTCGAGGGTCGGAAGCGGCCCGGCGGACGGCGACCGGCCCGACGGCGGCGGGGGTTGCATCGTCCGTGGCCGCGTCGTCCGTGGCTGTGTCGTCCGAGCCGTCGGGGTCAAGAGGGGCGTGTCCGCCGGCGGCAGGGACCGAGGCGGTGGTGACCGTGACCCCGGAACCCGCGGTACCGCGGCCGGCGGTGTCGTTCGGCGCGCGACGGGCTGCGGCACGTCCCATGCCGGCTCGGGCGCTCCGCGCCACCGCCCGGGGTTCCGCCGGACGGGAAGGGACCGGCGCGTCCGTGGCGGGCGCGCCCATGGGCGAGCCGAGCGGGGACGAGGTGGCCGGGGGCTCCGCCTCCGCCGTCGTCGAGGGTGTGCTCATCACCGGCCGTCCGGCCGACGGCGCTTCCGCAGGGGGACGTCGGCCCGCGGACGTGGCGCGCAGCGGGTTCCCACCCGCCACGCCGGTGGGGGGACCCGCCGACGGCTCCTCGCCGACCGGACCGTGCCGACCCGCCGTGCCCAGGCCACCGTCGCGGTCCCCGGCCCCGCCGGTGCCGACAGGCGTCGGCCCGTCCGTGCGGCCCGTCCGGTCCGCGGTTCCGAAGGGGCTCGCGTCGGCGTCGAGGTGCCGCGCACCCTCGGCCGGGCGTGGGGGGCGGTGGTCGCCCCCTCCCGGTGTACCGAATGTCCCGATCCTGTCGCGGTGCCCCGCCACCTCTTCGCCCTCCACGCTGCTCTCGTTCGTTCCCTTGTGCTGCGCACTGCTCGCGCCGTCCACGGTGTCCACGCGGTCACCCTGCCGGGCGGTTCCCGACCCGAGCGCACCGGGGGCGACCCCTGCAATTGCACCGACCTCGCCGCGGTGGAGCCCGGCGGGTGCGCCGCCGATCCCACCCGGCACGACGTGCCCGTCCGGCAGGGGGCGCCCGTCGAGCGGAGACCCGGGGTCGGCAGGCGCCGTTTCACAGTCACGCGCCATCGGTGCCACTCCCCCGCCAGGCGAGCGGCATCATCACCATCGGTTCGGCCCGGTCGGCTTCGTCGCGCGACGTCTCGACCGGTCTCCCGCCCGCGGCTCCGGCCGGCACCGTGCCGGCCCTCGGCCCCGGGTCGGCCTCCCGGTGTCCGCCGACGGCGGCGGGCCCCACCGCTCCCGTCCCCCCGGACGAGCCCACCGGCCGGGCCACAGCCGCAGCCTGGTCGGTCGAGCCCACCGGCCGGGCCGACCACGCCACCGCCCCCGTCCCGGCCACGACCGCAGCCGAGTCGGGGGAGTCGGCCGACCACGGCGCCCCAGCGGCGATGCGCGGCCGTGCCGGGCCGTCGGGCGGGACGCCCGTCGGCCCGGAGTCCCGCGGCTGCGCCGGAGGGTGACCGGCGTCGGCCGCGCCGCCGCGAGGCCCGTCCGCCGCCGCGTGGTCCGCCGCGTCGTCGCGTGGCTCGCCCCCGGTGGGGCGCGGCGGTGCGGCGGTGCCGCGGCGACCGGCGCCTCGCAGCAGTGCGGCGACCTGCGCGCCGTAGGTGTCGAGGTCCTCCGCTCCGCTGCCCGGGAGCCCGGTCAGCCTGGGCAGCAGATCGCCGAAGGCGTTGACCTCGCCGACCGCGACCCGTTCCCACCGCACGCTCGGCAGCAGGTCCACGCCGACGCAGAGCGTCCCCGGGAACCGGGAGGCCGCGCGCTCGCAGACGGCGAGTGCCTCCTCCCACACCGGTCCGGCGGCCCGACGGGCGGCGTCGAGGTCGCCGCGCACCCCGCCGAGGTGCAGGTTGGTCATCGGGAAGCGGCCGGCGCGCAGCACCGCGTGGGTGGCGTGCCCGCCGACCACCACGACCCGGAGGTCCACCGAGCGGTTCCCCTGCGAAGCCTTGGGCCACCAGCGTTCGAGATGCAGTCCGTCTGGCGCCAGCGCGTCGACCAGCCCGCCGATCTCCCGCTCCTCGGTGAGGGTGCGGACGCGCAGCGAGTTGAAGAGCCGGCCCTCGCCGTCACGCTCCACCGAGGTGACGGCCCGGATGCGGCCCGCGGGCCCCCACTGGACCGCGAGTACGCCGGATGCCGACGACCCGTGGGCCGGCTTCACGAAGAACCGTCCGAGCCCGGTGGCGCGGACGTCCTCCCATCCGCGCGGCACCGGAGCGGCCGGGCCGGAGGTCGGGGACTCCGGGACGGGGACTCCCGCCTCCCGGAGCACGCCGTGGCACAGCCGTTTGTCGAAGAGGACCGCGAGTTCGTCGGGGTCGTCGAGGAGTCGGGCGCCGTCCGCTCGGGCCCGGTCGGCCACCGCACGAACGGCGGTCATGAACTGCCCGTACCAGCGGGCGCCGCCCTCGACCCGCGTCGGGTCGCCTGCACCGCGGAGCAGTGCGTCCACCGCGGCGTCCTCGCCGGGCGAGTCCATGCGGACGATCTCGTCCGGCGCGAAGCCGGGGAGCGCCGAGGGGCCGTGCTCCCGCAGCGTGGTCAGCACGTCCAGCCACGGCAGCACACGCGGCGCGGGCAGCCCGGCCGCCCGGACGGCCGCGGCGTGGAGGGCGACGCGACGGTTGTCCGGGTTGCCGACGACAGTGGTGCGGATCATTCGCCGACCGCCGCGTACCGGTACCCGACGCAGTCGCAGTCGGGACCGCCCTCCGTGCCCTCCTCGCAGTCGTGCTCCTCCTCCAGCTGCTCGTCGAGGTCCACCTCGACCTCCAGCGACCTCATGCGGCGGCGAACCCGCCCCACGACCTCGTCGCTCATGAAGTGGTGCGAGAGGTCGAGCGAGTCCAGGTGGGCCAGGGACTGGCCCGCCAGCAGCGCGGTGGCGCCGGCGTCACCGAGCGCCCCCATCGAGAGGTCGAGCGTCCGCAGCCGCGGCACCACCGGCGCCGTGGCGACGGCGGCGGCTATCGCGTCCTGGTACTCGCTGTTCTGCAGGCCCAGGTGGCGCAGCTCGGGCAGCCGCTCCCCGGAGAGGATCCCGGCGAGGTCCTCCACGTCCGAGTCGGCGCCGTACTCCTCCTCCCCCATCCAGAGTTCGAGCTCCCGCAGCGACGGCAGGTCGCAGGCGCCCACGGCGCGGGCCGTCGCGCCGGGCAGTCCGCCGGTCTCGATCCGGAGCAGTCGCAGCTCCTCGTGGAGAACGGGCCGCAGCCCGACACCGGAGCCGCGCACGACGAGCCGGCGGAGCCGGGGGAAGGACGTCAACAGCGGGGTGACGTCCGACTGGACGATCCAGGAGATCTCCGACTGCTCCCAGGGGATGTCCCCGAGGTAGAGGGCACGGAGCGCCGGAAAGCGTTCGGCGGCCCCGCACAGCAGGGCGACCACCTCCTCCGAGCCCGTGCTGCCGATCTCGTCCCAGGTGCCGATCCGCACCTCCCGCACCTCCTCGGTGCGAACGTGCTCGCAGAAGGAGCGGAAGACGTCAGCGAAGGGGATCTCCCGCCCGCCGCGGTCGCACGAGAGGTGCCAGGCGACAGCGCCGTGGTCGGCGACGGCGGTGGCGGCGCCGGGCCCCTCGTACGGCTCGGTGGGAAGGTCGACGGGCTGGTCGGCGTGGCCGTGGTCGGTCAAGGCTCCCCCTGGGGACGGCCCGGCGGCGCGACGGCGCCGGCCGGTCGAGGTGTGGTGGTGTCGCGGTGGGGCGGATCCGCCGCGGGGTGCTGGGTGCCGCGAGGTGCTGGGCGACGCGCGGAGGTCGGGCGGCGCGGCGGAACGGCGGGTGCGGCGGGTGCGGCGGACCCGGCGTCGGTGGGCGCGGCCGGGGTGGACGTCCCCGCCCGCGCCCACCGCGGTCACTCGCCGACCGCCGAGTAGCGGTGCTCCTCGTCCTTGTAGACGTAGGGCTCCTGCTGGTCGGAGAGGTCCACCGCGACCCCCGCCTCGTCCATCGCTGCCTGTACCCGGGCGACGGCCGCGTCGCTCAGGTAGTGGTACGACAGGTCGAGGGAGGAGAGGTGCGCCAGCGACTGGCCGGCGAGCAGCGCGTCGGCACCGGCATCGGTGAGTGCTCCCATCGACAGGTCGAGGGTCTTGAGCTGCCTGACCACGGGAGCCGCGGCCACCGCGGCGGCCACCGCGTCCTGGTCGTCCGCGTTGCGGAGCCCGAGGTGGTGGAGGGCGGGCAGTCGAGCGCCCGAGAGCAGGCCGGCGAGGTGCTCGGTGGTGGTGGTGCAGCCGTAGTTCTCCTGGCCGATCCAGAGTTCCAGACGTTCCAGGGCGGGCAGGCTGCTGTCGCTGACCGCCTGCGTGACCTCGCGGGGGAGGCCGCCGGTCTCCACGAGCAGCGAGCGCAGCGCGGCGTGCTCGACCGGGCGCAGCACCAGGCGGGTGCCGCCGCGGGCGCCGAAGACCTCCAGGTCGGGGAAGGCCTCCAGCAGCGGGGTGAGGTCGGACTGCTCGATCCAGGAGATCTCCGCCTCCTCCAGGACCAGGTCGCCGACGAACAGCGCCCGCAGCGAGGTCAGGCGGTCCTTGACCGCCAGGACGCACGCGACGGCCTCGGAGGAGTCGTTGTCGTAGACCTCGCCCCACGATCCGATGATCAACGCGCTGACCTGCGAGAGGTCGACGGTGCGCTCGAACCGTGCGAACGCCTCGGTGAACTCCTCCTCCTCGTCGCCGTAGGGGTCCACATGGATGTTCCAGGCCACGGAACCGTGGTCGGTGAACTCCGAGTGGTCCGCCGACGGCGGCCCGAAGCGGCGGACGGGCAGGTCGTGAAAGACGTCCAGATGCTGATTGATGCTCATGGCTCTCCAAGCGGCGGCGCGTTCTCCCCCGTCATCGCACCCGGCGTCGTGACGAGTGGGGCTGATGCTGCCAGAGGCGACCGACAGCGGGTGCGCGCCTGTGGAAAACCGGCAGGAACACGCCGCCGCCACGCACCGTCCGTCACCGCGGTGGTGCCGACGGTGGCCCGCCCGGCCCCGGGCGCGGACGCCTCGTCCTGAACACGCCGCCGCCCGCCCCGCCCGCCGCCCGGGCGGCGGGCGGGGCGGGCAGGGGGCGGTGTTGTCGTACCCGGCTGCCAGGCTCTTCCCTGAGCAGCGGAACGGGGGACCGCGAGGACACGGACCGGCGGAACGGAAGCAGCTTCCCGCCGGTGCCGCTCGCTGACGGGGCACCGTGCACGGGAGGACGGGACCCACCGCGGACGGGACCCACCGCGGACGGGACCCACCGCGGACGGGGCACTGCGGACGGGGCACTGCGGACGGCTGCCCCACCGCGACGGCCGGGCGGGCGCCCGGCGCCGCCGTCCGCGCCGCGTCAGCCCGCCGCCCGCACCGCCGCCGCGGCCTTGCGCGCCGCCACCTGCACCGGGTCGTAGGTGGGCGAGAACGGCGGGGCGTACCCGAGGTCGAGCATCACGATGTCGGTGACCGTCATCCCGGCGGTGAGCGCCGTCGCGACGACGTCCACCCGCTTGGCGGCGACCTCCCGGCCGACGATCTGGGCACCGAGCAGTCGGCCGGTCCGGCGCTCGGCCAGCATCTTGACGTGCATGGGGCGGGCGCCCGGGTAGTAACCGGCCCGGCTGGTCGCCTCCACGGTGACGGTCACGTACTGGAGGCCGGCCTCCGTGGCCTCCGCCTCCAGCAGTCCGCTGCGGGCGATCTCCAGTTCGCAGACCTTGCTGACGGCGGTGCCCACCACGCCCGGGAACGTGGCGTACTCCCCGGCGATGTTGGAGCCGATGATCTGCCCGTGCTTGTTGGCGTGGGTGCCGAGCGGGATGTGCCGGGTCATGCCGGTGAGCCGGTGCTCGACCTCGACGCAGTCGCCGCCCGCCCAGATGTGGCGATGGCCGCGGACCTGCATGGCACGGTCGGTGAGCAGACCGCCGGACTCGCCGAGCGGCAGCCCCGCCGCCTCGGCGAGCGCGGTGCGCGGGCTGGTGCCGAGGCCGAGGACGACCAGGTCGGCCGGGTGACGGCTGTCGGCGGTGCGGACCGCGCGGACCGCACCGTCCTCACCGGTCTCGATCTCGGTGACGGCCCGGCCCATCACGGTCTCGATCCCCATGGCGTTCATGGCCTCGCGGACCAGGGTGCCCATGTCGGGGTCGAGGGTGGTCATGGGCTCGGGGGCGCGATCGACCAGGGTCACGCGGAAACCGCGCCGCACCATCGCCTCGGCCATCTCGATGCCGATGTAGCCGGCGCCGATCACGACGGCGCGAGGCGGTGAGCCCGCGCCGCCCTCGCCGCCAGGCCCGTCCGGCGCGAGGCGGGAGACGGCCTTGCGGAGCGCCTCACCGTCCGCCAGGTCCTGCACGCCGTACACGCCCTCGGCGTCGATGCCGGGGATCGGGGGCCGCAGCGGGGTCGCGCCGGTGGCGATGACGAGGTCGTCGTACCCGTGCCACTCCTCGGTGCCCCCGGCGTCGCGGGTCCGGACCCGGCTGCGGTCGGGGTCGAGGGCGATCACCTCGGTCCGGGTCCGCACGTCCAGCCCCCGGCGGCGGTGCTCCTCGGGCGAGCGGGCGACGAGGTCGTCCCGCTCCTCGACGTCACCGGCGACCCAGTACGGGATGCCGCAGGCCGAATAGGAGGTGTCGTCCCCGCGCTCGAAGGCGATGATCTCCAACTCGTCGGCGGACAGCAGCCGGCGGGCCTGCGCAGCCGCCGACATCCCGGCGGCGTCCCCGCCGACCACCACCATGCGTCGTGCAGCGCTCACGGCGCCTCTCCCTTCGGTGTGCCCGATCGGCCGGGCGTGCCCGGCGGTCCGGGCGGGTCCCATGGTGGCACTCCGCCCGCCCCGGGGCGCACGCCCGCCCGCGCACGCGCCGCACCGCCCGGTGCGGGACCTGACGGCTGATCCACCGCTGCCCGCGGAGAGCGTCGGCCGAACGCCGCGCCGCCCCGGCGCCCCGGGCCCGGTCATGACGGCGCCCCGCCCCCGCTCACCGCGCCCACGACGGCGCCCCGCCGCCGCACGCCGCTCACCGCCCGAACGGGCTGACCGCCAGGGCGTCGAGCAGCGCCGCCGGACCGGCGTGCACCTCCGCAGCACCGGCCGCCCACAGCTCCTCCGCGGCGAGTCCGCCGCAGGTCACCCCGATCGGGGTGGCGCCGGCGCGGGCCGCCGCCCGCATGTCCCACACCGAGTCGCCGACGAAGACGGTCTGCTCGGCGGGGACGTCGCCGGCGAGGGAGCGGGCGTGGTGGACGGGCTCCGGCGCGGGCTTGCCCTCGGTCACGTCGTCCGCCGAGGCGGTGTCGGTGATGACGTCGTCCGCGTCGATCGCCCGCCGGAGCGCCTGGAGTTCCTCACCGTCGGCCGATGTGGCGAGGACGACCCGCCAGCCTCGGTCCGCGACGGCGCGCAGCAGCTCGGCGGCGCCGGGCAGCGGGCGGAGGCGTTCGAAGTGGGTGGCGTAGAGGGTTTTGTGGGCGGCTCGCAGTGTGTCGGCCAGTTCGGGGTCGTGCGCCTCGCCCAGCAGCCGGGCGAGGAGGTCGTGGCCGGGCAGGCCGAGGGCCCGGTGGACGTCGCGGCCCGTGACGGGGTGCCCGGTCTGCCGGAACGCCTCCGTCCACGCCGCGGTGTGCAGGTAGTTGCTGTCGACCAGGGTGCCGTCCACGTCGAAGACTGCGGCGCGGGTCATGAAATCCTCCTCGGGCCCGGCGCCTACCGGGCCTGGTGTCGCGGGTCGCGTCGGGAACGCCTGCCCGGCGACGGGCCACGGCAACAGTGGTGGTCGCGGCCGATCGCCGGGCCGGTGGGCGGGTGCGGTGCCCGCGGCGCCCGGTCACCGCACCCGCAGTGCGGGGAGCAGGGTGTCGCGCGCCCAGTCGAGGAACGCGAACTGGTGGTCTCCCCCGACCTGGACGAGGGCGATCTCGGTGAACCCGGCGTCGATGAACGGCTGGACGGCGCGGACGAACTCCCGCGGGTCGTCGCCGCACGGGATGGTCCCGGCCACCTGCTCGGGGTCGGTGTTGCCGGTGGCTGCGGCGAAGCCCTTGGGCCCGCGCAGCTCCGAGTTGACGCTCCAGGGGTTGAGCGCCCAGCGGAACTGCTCGTGGGCGCGGGCGACGGCGGCGTCCCGGTCCGGGTCGTAGCAGACGGGCAGCTGGCCCACCCGCGGCTTGCCCGTGCCGCCGTGCCGGTCGAACGCGTCGAGCAGCTCGCCGCGGGGCTCGGTCGCGATGACGAGGTCGCCCTGCTCGCCGGCGAGACGACAGGAGAGCGGGCCGGAGACGGCGATGCCGATGGGCGGCGGTTCCGCGGGCAGGTCCCAGAGGCGGGCGTTCTCGACGTCGTAGTGCTCGCCGTGGTGGGTGACGTCCCCGCCGTCGAAGAGGGCGCGGATGATGTCGACGGCCTCGGAGAGCATGGCGAGGCGGGTGGCGGGCGCGGGCCAGCCGGTGCCGACGACGTGTTCGTTGAGGTTCTCGCCGGAGCCGAGCCCCAGCCGGAACCGGCCCTCGGAGAGCAGCTGCATCGTCGCCGCCTTCTGGGCCACGACGGCGGGGTGGTAGCGGACCGTCGGGCAGGTCACATAGGTCATGAGGGGGATCGTCGACGTGGCCTGCGCCGCCGCGCCCAGCACGCTCCACGCGTACGGCGAGTGGCCCTGCGCGGCGAGCCAGGGGAAGTAGTGGTCGGAGGTGACGGAGAAGTCGAACCCGGCACGTTCGGCGGCCACCACGTGGTCGACGAGATCCCGGGGGCCCGCCTGCTCGGTCATCATCGTGTATCCGAATCGCACACTCTGGGACATACGAGACATGGTGGAGCGTTCGGAGCGCGATCCGCAGCCCGGGGCACCCGGTCGGGCGGTCCGCCGCCGTCCGCGGCGGTCGTCCGGGACCCGTCGGGCCGGGGTCCGCGGGGCCGAACGGCGCGGCCGACGTGCCTTCTGGACGGCCCGGTGTGACCGTCGAGGTGTACGGGGACGTCCGACATCGGAGGGAGACCCCATGCCCAGCGGTTCCTCGCCCAAGCGGGAGCGCCAGTACGAGCACGTCAAGGAGAGCGCCGAGAAACGCGGCACACCTCCCGGTCGCGCCAAGGAGATCGCGGCGCGGACCGTCAACAAGGAGCGCGCCCAGGCCGGTGAGAGCCGCACGGCGAGCCGCACCTCCACCGAGGACATGTCGGCTTCGCGGCGCGGCGGGAAGCGGTCCCACAGCGGGCCGGGCGGGCGCACCTACGACCAGCTGTACGCGGAGGCCCAGCGCAAGGGGGTGAAGGGCCGCTCCTCGATGCGCAAGGCAGAGCTGGAGCGCGCGTTGCGGCGGTGACAACGGGGCGGTGACAACGGGGCGGGAGCGACGGGGCGGGAGCAGCGGCACGGGGGCCGACCCGCCGGTACGGCGGGGCGCGGCGGGCCCGCGTGCGGGTGGCGGAGCCCGGGGACATCATGGGGCCATGGACCAGACCGTGCGGATCGCCCAGGACCCCGACGCCGACGCGCTGCTCGGCCGCAGCCCGCTGGCGGCCATGGTCGGCATGCTCCTCGACCAGCAGGTACCGATGGAGTGGGCCTTCTCCGGGCCGCACACCCTGCTGGAGCGGCTGGGAGGGGACGACCTCGACGCCGGCCGCATCGCCGCCATGGACCCCGAGGAGTTCACCGAACTCTGCGCGCGGAAGCCCGCGATCCACCGTTACCCGGGGTCGATGGCGAAGCGCGTGCAGCAGTTGTGCCGGCACCTGGTGGAGCACTACGACGGGGACGCCGCAGCGGTGTGGCGCACCGCCGACACCGGCGAGGAGCTGCTGTCCCGGCTGCGGGAGCTGCCCGGTTACGGCGAGCAGAAGGCACGGATCTTCGTCGCGCTGCTCGGCAAGCGTCTCGGAGTGCGGCCCACCGGCTGGCGGGAGGCCGCGGGCGACTACGGCAAGGACGGCGCGTACCTCTCCGCCGCGGACATCACCGGACCCGAGACGCTGGCGCGGGTCCGGGAACACAAGCAGGAGATGAAGCGGGCCGCCAAGGAGGCGAAGTCCACGGGCGGGGCCGGCGGCCCAGGGAAGCGCGCCGCCCGCACCCGCTGACGCCCCGTCCCGGTTCGTACGGGCCACCGACGGACGGGCCGGTGCGCCGCGGCGCACCCCTCCCCGAGTGCGCCGTCGTCCTGTGGACGCAAGCCGCCGTCCGAGTGACCACACCCTCGCTACCGATCGGGTGATCACACCGGCACTCCCGGGCGTGGCGTTGCGCCATCCGGTGCCAGGGGGCGCGTCACCCGCGCCGCACGCCCCCTCACCGGGGATAGCTTCCGCAGTCATCACCGACCGCACCGGAAGGACCCCGCACCGTGAGAGGACCGCGACGCCCACTGGGCCGCAGCCGTGGCACGCTCGGAGCGCTGCTCGCCACCGCGCTCGCCGCACCCCTGCTGCTGACCACCCCCGCCGTCTCCGCGCCGCCCGCCCCCGTGGACGGCGAGGTCGCCGCGTCCGTCCTCCCGTCGCTCCCCGGGCCGGTCGGCCCGGACGGCGCCGTGGGGTCGGTCCGGGACGACGAGGGACTCGCCCTCCACGGGCCCGACTCAGCGGCCGAGCTCGCCCAGCGGGTCCGCGGCGAACACCTCGCCGAACGCCTCGTCGGACGCGCCACCGGCGAGGGCGCCATGCGCCACCTGGAGGAACTCCAGCGGATCGCCGAGAAGCACGACGGCAACCGTGCCGCCGGCACCGCCGGGTACGACGCCGCCGCCCGACACGTCGGGGAACTCCTGGACGAGGCCGGCTACGACGTCACCTACCAGGAGTTCGACTTCTCCTACCGCGAGGCGCTCACCGAGCGCCTCGCGGTCCGGACGCCCCAGGACCGCGACATCGAGGTCCGGGCGATGTCCTACACCGCGCCGTCCCCCGAGGGCGGCGTGACGGCGGAGCTGACGGAGGTCCGGGCCGGCGGTGTCGGCGACCCCGCCACCGAGCGGCAGACCGCCATCACCGAGGACGTCGCCGCCGCGGCGGGCGCCGGCTGCGCCGCCGGCGACTTCGGTCCCGAGGTCGAGGGCCGGATCGCCCTCATCGAACGCGGGCTGTGCACCTTCGCGGAGAAGCAGGCGGGCGCAGCCGACGCCGGAGCGGTCGGCGTCCTGATCTACGACAACGAGGACGGCACCGGTCCGCTCGGCGGCACCCTCGGGGACCCCGCCGCCGGTCGGCTGCCGACCGGCGGCATCTCCCGCGCCGACGGCCGCGCCCTCTCCGAGGCGCTCGACGCCGGTGAGACCGTCACCGTCGACATGGAGCTCCGCGAGCTCGCCGAGGACCGCCGCACCGTCAACGTCATCGCCGAGACCCCGGGCGGCGACCCCGACACGGTCGTCATGGCCGGCGCCCACCTCGACTCCGTCCTGGACGGCAGCGGGATGAACGACAACGGCTCGGGCACCGCCGGGGTGCTGGAGACCGCGCTGCGCTTCGCCGAGTCCGCGCGGGTCGACAGCAGGGAACCGGACCACGGCAACACCGTCCGCTTCGCGTTCTGGGGCGCCGAGGAGCTCGGACTGCTCGGCGCGGAGCACTACGTCGCCGAACTCGACCAGGCCGAGCGGGACCGCGTCGACCTCTACCTCAACTTCGACATGATCGCCTCTCCCAACTACGGCCTGTTCGTCTACGACGGCGACGGCTCCGAGGGGATCTCCGCCCCCGGCCCCGACGGTTCCGCGCAGATCGAGCACGCCATCAACACCTTCCTCGACGACCGCGGCGAGCAGCCGAGGCCGACCGCCTTCAACGGCCGCAGCGACTACGGGCCGTTCATCGACGCCGGCATCCCGGCCGGCGGCACCTTCACCGGGGCGGAGGGAGTCAAGACCGCGGAGCAGGCCGCTCTGTGGGGCGGCGAGGTGGGCGCCCCCTACGACCCCTGCTACCACCGGGCGTGCGACGACCTCGACAACATCAGCGCCGAGGCGCTCGACGTGAACACCCGCGTCATCGCCCACCTGGTCGGCGGCTACGCCTGGGACACGGGCTCGCTGTCCGAAACGGTCCCCGAGTCGCGGCCCACTCGCTCCGGCACCGCCGATCACGGCGGGCCCCACGAGCGGGCAGCGCACCGGCTGGACCGCTGACAGCGGCACCCCCGCGGCAGCGGAAGGCGGGCGGGACGGGGCCTCCCGCCCGCCCGCCTTCCGTCGCCTCCGCCGGTCGGCCGCGGCGCCCGTCAGGCGGGCGCCGCGAGGGTTCACGCCAAGATCACACACCGACACCACCCGTTATGACGCGATACGCACTGTTCACCGCGGCGTCACGAGGCTGCGCCACCGGGGTGCCTGCCGGTAGGCTCTCCCTGTGATCTTCAAGCGCATCGGTGAGGGGCGGCCCTACCCCGACCACGGCCGGGACAGCACCCGGCAGTGGGCGGACGTCGCCCCCCGGCCCGTGCGGCTGGACCAACTCGTCACCACCAAGGGCCAGTTGGATCTTGAGACGCTGCTCGCGGAGGACTCCACCTTCTACGGCGACCTGTTCGCGCACGTCGTGAAGTGGCGGGGCGACCTCTACCTGGAGGACGGCCTGCACCGAGCGGTGCGCGCCGCGCTCCAGCAGCGCCAGGTCCTGCACGCGCGGGTCCTCGACCTCGGCTGACGACAGCCGCCCGTCGCCCCGCTCGCCACCGCCCCGCGCGCCGGCCGCACAGTCCGACCTCGCGACGCTCCTCGACGCTCACCGCGCCCCCGACCGTGCGAGCCCCACCCCGCCGCCAGAAGGGGGCGTGAGGCGTCCGCCCTCAGCGCTGCCCCCGTTCGGGCGCCGCGCCCGCGCGCCGGTGCGGAACCTCCGAACGGCGCAGCTGAGCCGAACGGGTCGCGAGCCCACCCGGGTGCGGCGAACGGCGCGTCGGGCACCCGATACGCTGATCATCTGGTACGCACAACCACCCACCCTGGATACGCTGCCGCTATGAGCATGCTCACACCCCCTGGAATGAGCGGTAAGCACTACCGCGTGACGGGGGACCGCTACCCACGGATGCGCCGGACCCGCCGCCGCGGCCGAACTGCCGCCGGACTGGTCGCGTCACTCGCGGTCCTCGCACTGCTGGGCTACGGCACCACGCAGCTCGTCGACGTCTTCACCGGACAGACCGAACCGGCCGCGCAGGCCGCCCCGGTCGTGGAACCGGAGTGCGAGGTGGAGGAGGTCGAACGGACCCCGCTCCCCGAGCCCTCCGCCATCACCGTCAACGTCTACAACGCGACCGACCGGACCGGCCTCGCCCGGGACACCGCGGACGCGCTCGCCGAACGCGGCTTCGTCATCGGTGAGGTGGACAACGCCCCCGAGGAACTGGTCGACACCGTCCCGGCGGGCGGCCTGCTGCGCGGCGCGGACGACGCCGAGCAGAGCGGCGCTCTCCAGGTACTCGGCAGCCACGTCGGCGAGGAGAGCGCCGAGACCGGCACCGTCGAGCGCGACGGCGGAGAGGTCGACCTGATCCTCGGCGAGGACTCCGGGGAGCTCCTCGACGAACCCCGGGTGGCGCTCCTGCTGGAGGAGCTGATCGCGGCACCGGACGACCCCTGCGCCGACGGCTTCTCCGCCGCCGGCGAGGGATCGACGGACGTAGCCGACCGCACCGGCCGCGCCGACTCCCGCACCGAGGCCGCCGCCGACCGGAACTGACCGGACGGCGCACCCGGGCGAACCCCCGCCGCGTCCGCGCCACGTGGGTTCAAGGGGTCGTCGCAACACCATGTGGTTTCAGGTGGTGAATAGATCACGCAAGCCGCTCGGCTGGGGTATCCCAGCCGAGCGTCTTGCGTGGGCGGCCGTTGGGTTGCTCGGCGACGTGTTCGAGGTCTTCGGGGGCGTGGACGCTCAGAGCGTGTGTGAGACCCCACGCCGGGCCCGCGACGCCAGCTACGGCCATCTGCTGCGTTGTCAGGAACACCCGAAGACAACCCGGTATGAGGGTGCCCCTCCGCCGTGCAGCTGACCGCATCTGGCGCCGCGAGCCGATCCGACGTGGGGTCTCACACACTCAGGTCGGTGCCCGCGGGGTTTCCGTCCGTCCGTCACACCGCCGGGGCGGGCGGTGATCTCCTCAGCCGGAGCCGGACACGGACCCGGACACGGTTCAGACCGTGCCGTACATCCGGTCCCCGGCGTCGCCGAGACCGGGCACGATGAACCCCTGCTCGTTGAGCCGCTCGTCCACCGACGCCGTCACCACGGTCACCGGCGCACCGGCCAGCTCCCGCTCCATGAGCTCCACGCCCTCCGGCGCCGCCAGCAGGCAGAGCGCCGTCACGTCGTCCGCGCCCCGGGCCACCAACTCGCGGACGGCCGCGACCAGCGTGCCGCCGGTCGCCAGCATCGGGTCCAGCACGTACACCTGCCGGCCGGAGAGGTCCTCGGGCATCCGGTTGGCGTAGGTGGACGCCTCCAGCGTCTCCTCGTCGCGGATCATGCCGAGGAAGCCGACCTCCGCCGTGGGCAGCAGCCGGACCATTCCGTCCAGCATGCCGAGCCCGGCCCTGATGATCGGGACGACCAGCGGGCGCGGGTGCGAGAGCCGGACGCCGGTGGTGCCGGTGACCGGCGTCCGGATGTCCACCTGCTCCGTCCGCACGTCCCGCGTGGCCTCGTAGGCGAGCAGGGTCACCAGCTCGTCGGCCAGTCGCCGGAAGGTCGGTGAATCGGTGCGCTCGTCGCGCAGCGTTGTGAGCTTGTGCGCCACCAGCGGGTGGTCGACGACGTGAATCCGCATGCCCCGACCCTAACGAACAGCTGTGCCCCGCCACACCTGGCCGCCGATCGGCCGTCATCGCTCCGCCGACTGGACGGGATCATGGTGTGGGGGGACAGTGGAGGACTGATGACTGGGAGGTGAGGGATGCCGATACCCGGCTACCCCGAGGACCCCGATCCGGCACACCGGCGCCGCCGCGCCGAGTTCCTCCGCGATCTCCAGGAAGCCAAGGCGCTGCGCGACCGCGTACAGCCCCGGCGCGCCCGCACGGCACGAATGCGCCGTCAGCAGCGAATGCGGACATTCCGCTGGTGAAGTGCTGAGTTACCCGACAGATCCTCGCTTTTCTGCCACGATGCCCACAGGCATGCCGAACGTGGGGAGAGCCGAGGTGTACTTCACCGCACTGCTCGCCAGAACCGAGACCGGTTGGGAAGCGAGCGACCGAGAACTGGACGACGTCGAGACCCTGGACGAGCTGGCCGAACTGGCCCGCGAGACCGGGAGCGACGAGGAACCCGTCCTCGTCTGCATCGAACAGGAAGGCGCGTGGTTCGGAATCGTCCGCGTGGACGGTGAGGACGACCCGCGAGTCTTCGTCTCCGACGCCGCACGCGCCGTGCGCAGCGCGTACGGCGAGATTCTGCTGAGCGACGAGCTCCTGGGGCGCGAGCCCGAGGACCCGTACGCGCTCGACCAACTGGTGGACCTCGACGGCACAGAGGACGGCACCGACGCCCTCGCCGAGCCCGGCAAGGACACCGACGACGCGGCCGAGGCCGTGCCGCAGGGCCCGGTGGGCGACCCCGGCCTGATGGCCGACTTCGGGGTGGACAGCGCCGCCGTTCTGAGCCTCACCCCGGACAACGCCCTCGCTGAGATCGCCGACGCCCTGGGCTGCGGCGACGTCCTGGAGGCAGTGCGGTGACCACCCCGCCCCGGCCGGCCGGCGCGACGGGGGACGCGCCCTCCGGCCGGGGCGGCCCCCGCCCGGAGGGCCCCGCCGCCCCGTACCTTCCCACCGGCGCGGACCGCTCCCCGGACCCGGACCCGGCCACCGAGGCCGGCCCGGCCGTCCGACCATCGGCCGCCGCTTCCGGAGCCGCTTCCGGAGCAGAACAGCCCGTCGCGCTCGTCGCTTCCGGCGCCGCGCCGCAGCCGCAGCCGGCCACCCGGCCCGACCCGCTGCGTGACCCCTGGGTCCCCGCGATGCGCCGTGCCCTGGCCGAGGCGCGCTCCGCGCCGCGGACCGGTGACGTACCGATCGGCGCCGTCGTCCTCGGGCCGGGCGGGCCGCACGGCGAGGTCATCGCCACCGGGCGCAACGAGCGCGAGGCGACCGGCGATCCCACCGCCCATGCCGAGGTGGTCGCGCTGCGCGCCGCGGCGCGGCACCTGGGTGGCTGGCGTCTGACCGGATGCACCTTGGTGGTGACGCTGGAACCCTGCACGATGTGCGCCGGGGCGGGCGTCCTCTCCCGGGTGGACCGTGTCGTGTACGGCGCGGTCGACGCCAAGGCGGGCGCGGTGGGATCGCTCTGGGACGTGATGCGGGACCGCCGCCTCAACCACCGGCCCGAGGTACTCCACGGCGTGCTGGCGGCGGAGTGCGGAGAGCTCCTCACCGACTTCTTCCGCTCCCCGCGCTGAGCCGCGCGCCATCGGGCGGGACGGACCGGGACGCGGACCGGGACGCGGACAGCACGAAGGGGTGACGCCGCCTGGCGTCACCCCTTCGTCCATCTGCGGTAGCGGAGGGATTTGAACCCTCGGTGGAGTTGCCCCCACACTCGCTTTCGAGGCGAGCTCCTTAGGCCGCTCGGACACGCTACCGAGAGAGATCCTAGCCCAACGTCGCGCTGTGCCGAAATCGGGTTACGGGCAGAGCCGCGCCCAGCGGCAGGGGTCCCGCGCGGCCCGCCGCAGCCGGGGAACGGCACCCGGGAGCGACGCGTTCGACGCGGCGGACGGATCGGAGCGCGACGGGGGCAGAGCCCGGCCCGGGGCGGCGGGCCCGCGACGGGAGGGGCCGACGGCGGCGGAGGGGCCGGAGGAGGTGGCGCCGGGGGGACGTGCCACCTCCTCCGGGTTCGGACGGGGCTCGCGGGGTCCGGCGGGGGGGCTGCCGGAGGCCGCGGCGGTTCCGTCCGCTCCGGCGGTGGGGGCACCGCCGGGCATGTCTCCAGGATGCGCCGCACGCGGCCCCCGGGGAGGCGCGAACGACCCGACCTGGCGGGACCTTCGTCACCTTTCGGGCGAGGCCTCCACCGGCTGCGCCACGCGCGCCGCAGCCGGTTCCCCACCTGCGACCGAACGACCACCGGACACTCCGCCGGAAGCCTGGTTAAACTCACCCGACCGCGCAGCTCACCCGAGTGCGCAGCGCGGTGCGTGCCGCGGCCCCGCGGGCCACGCCGAGGGGGAGACGATGGCGCAGCTCAAGAAGATCATCCTGTTCGTACTGATCGTCTTCGTGCTGTACACGATCATCACCTCGCCGGAGCGCTCCGCGGAGATCGTGCAGATGGGCTTCGAGGGGATCTCCTCGGCAGCCGGCGCCGTGGGCGACTTCATGACGGCGCTCGTGAACTGACAGCGCGCCCCTTCGCTCCAGGCGTACGCCGGAGCGTGCACTTCTCGTCCGTCGCCTGCGCGTCGGGGCCCCGCGTCCGCGACGCCCTTCCCGCCGCTTACCCCAGCGCGCGGTCGCACGGGGCGCGTTCCGGCCACCGCGACCGGCCGCAACCGGGGCAGCGGTCACGCACCCGCAAGGCATGGCCTCTGCTCAACACGGCGTTATGAGGGTGCTTGCACACAACCAATATGTCTTGTGATGCTATGACCGCTCTTGCCGGATATCAGGTACGACGAAGGGGTGGTCGGCCGGTGGCGACGACGCAGACCCGGGAATCGCGGGGCGCCGCCGCCAGGGCGCTCACCCATCAACTGTTCGAGAAGATCGACCGCCTGGAACCCGGCACCGCGGAGCACGCGCGCGTCCGAGGCGAACTCATCGAGGTGAACCTGCCGCTGGTGCGGTACGTGGCGAACCGTTTCCGCAGCCGCAACGAGCCGATGGACGACGTCGTGCAGGTCGGCACGATCGGCCTCATCCACGCCATCGACCGCTTCGACAACTCGCGCGGCATCCAGTTCCCGACCTTCGCGATGCCGACGATCATCGGGGAGATCCGCCGCTACTTTCGGGACAACGTCCGCACCGTGCACGTACCGCGGCGCCTCCACGAGCTGTGGGTGCAGATCCACGGCACCACCGAGGAACTGACCCTCAGCCTCGGCCGCAACCCGACCACCGGGGAGATCGCCGAGCGGCTCGGGGTACCGGAGGAGGACGTGCTCGCCGGCACCGAGGCCGGCCGCTCCTACCGCGTCGCCTCACTGGAGGCGTCGCAGGAGCGGGAGGACGGCACCCCCGCGCTCGGGGAACGCCTCGGCCACGACGACCCGGGGATGGACGGCGTCGAGCACCGCTCACTGGTGCGACACCTGCTGGTGCAGCTGCCCGAGCGCGAGCAGCGCATCCTGTTGCTCCGTTACTACCGCAATCTGACGCAGTCACAGATCAGTGCGGAACTCGGCCTCTCACAGATGCACGTCTCCCGGCTGATCTCGCGGAGTTTCAGCAGACTGAGGGCCACAAACACGATCGATGCCTAACCCGTCGGGGTGAACAGCCCCTGTACGGAAGTGGCTTGATCTGGAACTCATTGTCGACAAGACGCTACATCGTGTTGATGACTTGTGACATTCTGCTAGACGAGCGTTTGTCGCAGGGGCAACTCCGGTATTCAACCTGACGGGCGCACTTCTCACACCGGGGAGTGCCACTGCGATCCATCCACGACCTCCAAGGGGGTGGCATGTCCGTAGAACTGGGCAGCTCCAAGGTGCTCTCCACCCACGGCACGCCGCACATTCCCGCGCCGGCCGTCGACGGCGGGCCCGACGGTGCGCCGCATCCCGGCGGCGCCTCGGACGCCGCCACGACGGCCGCCGTGGGTCCGGGCACCTCCGACGGACTGGACACCCGCACCCTGTCCCGGTCCCTCTTCAAGCGTCTCGCCACCCTCGACCCGGACAGCCCCGAGCACGGCTACGTCCGCGACACCCTGATCGAGCTGAACCTCCCGCTCGTGCGGTACGCCGCCGGCCGGTTCCGCAGCCGCAACGAGCCGATGGAGGACATCGTCCAGGTCGGCACCATCGGCCTGATCAAGGCGATCGACCGCTTCGACTGCGAACGCGGCGTGGAGTTCCCGACCTTCGCGATGCCGACCGTCGTCGGCGAGATCAAGCGGTTCTTCCGCGACACCTCCTGGTCGGTCCGCGTCCCGCGGCGGCTCCAGGAGCTGCGCCTCGCCCTGACCAAGGCGAGCGACGAGCTCTCCCACCGGCTGGACCGCTCCCCCACCGTCCCGGAGCTGGCCGTCTGCCTCGGTGTCTCCGAGGACGAGGTCGTCGACGGCCTGGCCGTCGGCAACGCCTACACGGCCAGCTCCCTGGACTCCCCCTCCCCCGAGGAGGAGGGCGGCGAGGGCTCGCTGGCGGACCGCCTCGGCTACGAGGACGTCGCGCTGGAGGGCGTCGAGTACCGCGAGTCGCTGAAGCCGCTGCTGGCCCGGCTGCCTGCCCGCGAGCGCCGCATCATCATGCTGCGCTTCTTCGGCAACATGACCCAGTCCCAGATCGGTGAGGAGATCGGCATCTCGCAGATGCACGTCTCCCGGCTGCTGACCCGCACCCTGGCCCAGCTGCGCGACGGCCTGACCGCCGAGGAGTGACCGCCCCGGGCCGGTGAACCACCGGTCCGGGCCACCGGCACACCCGTCGGCACTCGGACGCCGGCCGCTCGGGCGGGCCGTCCGAGGGAGCGCCCGACGCCCCGCAGCACCCGACCCGCGCTGGATGCCCTACCTGCGGCCCTACGGCGCCGACGAGGCGCTCGCGCGGTTCGAGGGCACCCCGCTGTGAGCCGGG
>NZ_JAAVJB010000067.1 GCF_012034385.1 Streptomyces spiramenti | reverse complement strand
GGGCCGGGGTGGGCGGCGGTCGCGGCGGTCGCCGCACCGGTGGCCGCGGTGGGCGCGGGGTGGTGGTCCGGGTGCCGGTACGGGGCCCGGACGCGCGCGGCGCGCCTGGCCCACGAGGACCGGATCACCGAGTGGACCGGTGAGGCGGTGCGGGAGGCGTGGGCCGAACGCAGCC
Source organism: Streptomyces spiramenti (assembly GCF_012034385.1). Classification (GTDB taxonomy): domain Bacteria; phylum Actinomycetota; class Actinomycetes; order Streptomycetales; family Streptomycetaceae; genus Streptomyces; species Streptomyces spiramenti. Next base: position 22,901 of record NZ_JAAVJB010000067.1, on the reverse strand, counting down.
GTATCACGGCGGGGTTGGAGACGACGGTGCTCGCCCGGACGGCCGCCATGGTCCGGGAGGCCGAGGCCGGCCGGTTGGCCGAGACCGCGGAGCGTGCCCGGGAGGCGCTCGCCGCCATGCGGGCGCTGCTCGACCGGCAGGGGACCACCGCCGAGTACGCCGAGCGGCGTCCCCAGCCCACGCTGGGGGCGCTGGACCTGCTGGTGCGGCAGAGCCGTGCCGCGGGGCGGCGGGTGGAGGTGCGGGCTGACCCGGAGGACCTGCGCGGGCTGCCCGTGGCGGTGGACCTGGCGGCCTACCGGGCGGCGGAGTCCCTGCTGGCCGCCGCGGGGAGGGGCCCGGCCGTGCTGCGGGTGGAGCGCGGCCCGGAGTGGCTGACGCTGTGCGCGGAGGGGCTGCGGGAGCTGCTGCCGGAGCGGAGTGCCGAGCTGGCGGCGGGCGCCGAGGCGCTGCGCGGTACGTTCACCTCCGCGTCGGCGGGCAGTGCCCGGCTGCTGCTGCCGCTGGGGGCGGGGCGCGTCGACGACGCGGCCCCGGGCGGGCGCCCGGTGGACCCGGGCCACGGAGAAGGGGGCGGCGGCGCCCCCGAGGAGGAGCGAGGATCCCGATGAGCGTCAAGGTGATGGTCGTGGACGACCAGAGCGTGGTGAGGGCGGGCTTCGCCGCCGTGATCGACGCGGAGGAGGATCTCACCGTCGTGGGTGAGGCGGGCGACGGCGCCGCCGCGGTCCGGTTGGCGGAACGACTCTGTCCGGACGTGGTGGTGATGGACGTGCGGATGCCGGAGCTCGACGGCATATCCGCCACCCGCATCCTGACCTCTCGCCCCGAATCGCCGCGGGTGCTGGTGCTGACCACGTTCGACCTGGACGCCTACGTCTTCGACGCGTTGCGCGCCGGCGCCTCGGGCTTCCTCCTCAAGGACGTGCGCGCCTCCGAACTCCTGGACGGGGTCCGCGTGGTGGCGGCCGGGGAGAGCGTTCTCTCCCCCGCGGCCACGCGGCGGCTGATCGCCCACTACGCGGCCGGGCCCGACCACGGGAGGCATCCGGTCGGTGCGATGGCCCGCCTCACCGAGCGGGAGCGGTACGTGCTGACGCTGGTCTCCGGCGGGCTGAACAACGCGGAGATCGCCGATCAGCTCGGCATCACCGTGGGCACCGTGAAGTCGCACGTCAACGCGCTGCTACGGAAGTTGGGGCTGCGGGACCGGGTCCAGGCGACGATCCTCGCCTACGATCTCGGGCTCGCCCGGCCCCGCCCGCCCGGCGCCGGGGAGTGAGTCCGCCGTGACCACGCCGACGGCCGGTCCTCCCCGCCGTCTCCCGTCCCGCCGCTTCCGTGTCCCGGAGAGGACCACGCCCATGGAGAAGCCCACCCGCCGAGGCCGAGGCCGAGTGGGGGCGGCCGGCTCGCCCGTCGCCCGCACGCTGCGCGCCGCCCTGACGTCGTCGATCGCCCTCGGCTACCTCGGGCTCGTGTTCGCTCTGTTGGTCTGGGCGGCCGTCGTCAGCGCGGCCCCTTCGCCGGACGCGTCGTTCGCCGGTATCTGGCCGGTGCTGGCGACCGCGCCGCTCAGTCTCTTCGCTCTCCTGCTGCCCCTGCCCGACCATCCGGGGTGGCTCGTGGTGTCGGTGGCGCTGTGCGGGCTGGTCAACGCCGTCGCCGTCGGCTGGTGCCACCGCACGCTGGGGCGGCGGCGGGAGGACCGCTGAGGCCCCGGTCTCACAACGGGGCTCCGGGCGGGATCCGGGGCGGCGCCCCGAGGCCCGCGGTGGTCGGGGCGGCGAGGAAGGCGCGGAGCCTGCGGCCGGTGCGCCGTTCGGAGGCACGGTCCTCGTCCGGCGTGGCGCTCGGGGGGCCCGCGGCCGGAGCTGCCGCCGGAGGGTCGAGGCGGTCGGCCAGTGTCTGGAGCCGGCCCTCGACGACGTCGCGCACCGCCGGGGGGAGCGAGTCGCCGCCGGTCGCGACGGCGAGGTACCGCAGGACGACCCACCCGGCGGTCCGCCGGGCCAGCGCCGCCTGGCCGGGTGTGACGCCGGGTCGGTCCGCGGTCCCGTAGCCGCCGTCGTCGTCCGCGGCCCGGGGCCAGCAGGCGTCGAGAAGAGCGTCGACGATCTCGCCGGGCCCGGGCCGGGCCGGGTCGGTCGCATGCTGCCAGGCGGTGCGCGTCAGCCGCGCGGGGTCCAGCAGCGACTCGGCGACCAGGGCGGCGGCGGCCTCCACCGCCGACAGCGGGTCGAAGACGCGCCCCGCGCGGGTGTCGAGGTACTCCCGGCCGCGGGTGCGGCGGATCGCCGGCGGGGTGAGCAACCGCTCGGCCCGGTCGGGCAGCACCAGCTCGCCGGGGGTCAGCAGGTCGGCGCAGCGCCGGAGCGCCTTCCACTGGACGGGGGCGGCGACGGGTTCGGTGCCCGGTTCGCGCGGCGAGGGCTCGCCCGCGAGGGCATAGCGGTAGCGCATGCCGCCCACCTGCCGGGCGACGGCGGTCAGGGCGTGCCGGTGCAGCAGGTGCAGCAGGGCCGCGCGGGTCTCCAGCTCGCCGGTCTGGCGGTGGGGCGGCAGCACACCGCGGGTGAAGCCGTCCAGCGCGGCGCGGCGCACGGCCAGGGTCCGGTCCAGTGCCGCGAAGGGGTCGACCTCGTGGGGCAGCCAGACGGCGCCGTCCGCGTGGGCGGCGCCGGGGCCCTGCGCGTCCTCGTCGGCGAGGTTGGGCAGGTGCGCGCCGGTGCCTCGGGGTGGGAACGGCGGGGGGCCGGGCGCGTCGGGGCCGTAGGCGTGGGCCACCAGGAAGTGGTCCCAGGGGCCCAGCCCTTGGTGGTAGGCGTCGGTGAGGTCGGGGACGCCGTCCTCGGTGAGGGTGGTCTCCGGGTGCGGGTAGTCCATGACGGACGGCAGTGGGTGCGCGCGGTCGGCGAAGTTGTGCATGAAGCCCAGCGCGTGGCCGATCTCGTGCGCGGCGAGTCGGCGAAGCCGCCGCAGCACGGTCTCGCGCACCACGGCGAGCCGTTCCGCCTCCTCGGGGTGGCCGTAGGGGGCGAGCAGCGCCTCCGCCAGGGCGGTGACCTGCTCGGTGCGCTGGGAGCCGAGCCGCACCCGGCCGGCGAGGATCTCGCCCGTGCGGGGGTCGGTGAGCGCCTGGCCGTGGGACCAGCCGCGGCCGTCCCGGTGCACCCAGAGGACCACGTTCTTCGACAGGTCGTGGAGGTCGGTCCCCTCGGGCGCCACCTCGACGCGGAAGGCCCCGGGCAACCCGGCCCGTTCGAATGCCTGGCCCCACCAGTTCCCGCCCTCGACGACGGCGCTCCGCCAGGGTTCGGGGATCGCCGGGTCGACGAGGAAGACGACCGGCTCGACGGGTATCCCCGCACGGTCGACCCGGATGCGGAAGCGGGGCTGGAGGATGACCTCGGTGCCCCGGTCGGGCGGCGCTCCGTGGTCGTGGTGGCCGATTCCGTAGCCACCGGAGTCGGGGTGGTGGTGACGGGCGGTCAGGGGAGCTTCGGGGAGCGGGACCAGGTGGAGGTGCTGGACCACGCTGACCGTCCCCGGGAGCGGAGCGACCCCGCTCACGGCGTCGCCGGGCCGGGCGGAGCGGAAGGTGAGGCGGGCCGCGAGCCGGGCGCCCGCCGGGCCGTCCGTGACCTGGTCCGGTATCAGGTGGGAGGCGTCGCGCTCCAGGTCGTGTTCGCCCTGGCCCCGGGCAGCGAGGGTGGCGGCCACGCCGTGGAGGTCGAGGAGGGCCAGTCCGGTGGCGTCCACGACGGGGCCGTCGGGGCTCTGATGGATGATCGGGGCGCTCCACAGCGCCGTGTCGGCGAAGGACTCCGCTCCCGCCCGCAGGGCGGCGTCGTCACCCGAGGCGCGGTGGTGCTTGGGCGTCAGGACGAGGACGACGCGGTCGCCCGCCCGCCGGAACTCGGCGAGCCGGCCCTTCCCGAGGCGGCCTCGGTCGAGTCCGAGTTCGCTGGACCCGACCCCCTCGGCCAGCGCGGCTGTGACCAGGAAGGGCAGGTCGGTGCGGCGGATCTGCATCAGCAGGCGCCCGGGACGGTGGGCGTCCGGCCGGAGGAGTCGGGCGGGCGGGCGCCCGGCGTCCGGTGGGGTCGGCGCGGCGGCGTGGTCGCCGGGCCGGTCGCCGGGGTCGTGGGTCTCGCTCACCGCGTGCCTCCCTCTGGGTGCCGCCGCTCCGGCGGTGGGCCGATCGTAGGACGAGTTCCGGCCGGGGGCCGGGAGCTTCGCGGTCAGGGCGGGTCCGTGGCGGGCGGGGCCGGGATCTCGTAGGCGAGTCGGAAGCGTTCGCCGGGGACGACCAGGTCGGCCGTCTCCAGCGGGCGGTCCTCGGAGAAGTAGGTCCGTTCGATCGCGGCGACGACGGCTCCGTCCGCCAGGTCGAGGGCGGTGGTCTCGGCGGCGGTGCCGGGGCGCGCGGTCACGGTCTCGGTGACGTGGGTGACACGGATGCCGATGTAGGCCATCCGGGTGACGACGCTGCCGCCGGCGACGGGGCCGGCGCCGGGCAGGCTCACGGGCGTGCCACCGGTGAGGCCGAGGGGCTCCCAGCTGACGCAGAGCATGGCGGGCAGATCGTCGCTGTGCAGCAGGTACTCGCTGCGGATGACAGGCTCGCCGGCCGCCAGCGCGAGGCGTCCGGCGACGGCGGCGGTGGCGGCCTCGGTGGCGGAGTCGGGGGTGCCGCGCAGCGTGCGGGAGCTCCCATCACCCGGGGGTGGGGCCGGGTCGGCGGTGAGACCGGGCGCGCCGGCGAGCACGCGGGTGGCCGCGCAGCCGTCGGCCGCGGTGGGCCGGGGCGGTTCGCCGGGGGCGACGGCGAGCCGGCCGGCGATCCGCTCCGGGGACCAGCCCCGCGCCATGGTGGCGGTGGTCCGGGGTTCGCGCACGAACACCCCGCGGCCGGCCCTCCCCTGGGCCAGCCCTTCGGCCACGAGCAGCCGTACCGCCTGAGCGGCCACGTTGGAGCCGACGCCGTAGCCCGCAGCGAGTTCGGCGCGGGAGGGGAGCGCTGTGCCCGGCGGGAACTCGCCGGCGGCGATCCGGGCCCGCAGGTCGTCGGCGAGCCGCCGGTAGGAGGGGAACGACCTCACCTGATCTCACAATCCGGACGATGTCTCGCATGTCGAGACGATTTCTGGGTTCTTTCCGGCCCACCGCTTCGCGACGGACCCCACCGACCGTACCCCCGCGCACGCGCCTGATGCATCAGGCCCCACCCGACAGCCGCCGCCCAGCGCCGGGTGAGCAGTCGGGTCGACCGCTTGATGCATCAGGCAATACGTCTTCGACCTGCACCGATGGCGCCCGTATCGGACACGGAGCGTCGACGGTCCGCGACGCGTGAGCTTTGCGCGCCTCGATAGGACCGAGCTAGATTCTCTCTCCGGATCACGTCTCGAAAGCGGGTCCGCATGGTGATCGGTCCGCGGCGCAGCGAGGACGACACCAGGTGGCGGAAGGACGACGACGTCCCGACCGCACCGCCCCCGAGCCGAGGGGCGGGCCGCACCGGGCCCGCCGGGGTCGGACCGGATCCCTCCCCGAAGCGGCCACCGCGCCCGACGATCCGAGTGCCGAGAGGAGCAGTACCCGATGGGTGATCGCACCACGCTCCACCGAGCCGGCGTCCTGGCGCACACCGACGCGGCCCGCGCCGCACTGCTGAGGCCACGCGCCCCCGGGCGGCTCGGCGAGGCGCTGCGCGCCGAAGCGGCCGGCCTCGCCGCCGAGTCGGCCGGCCGCCCGGAGCTCACCGCCCGCTACGGCCGCGGCCCCACCGCTGGGTCACCGGCCGCCGCGGCGAACGACGACACAGCCGCTGCACGCCCGGCCGTCCGCGCCTTCACCCGCACCGCCACGCTCAGCCCCGCGGCAGTGGGCCGCGACGGTGTCGCCTCCCTGCTGGCGTCCGGGCTGGACGACGCGGCCGTCGTCTCCCTCGCACAGCTGGTCGCCTTCGTCTCCTACGAGGTCCGCGTGGCGGTCGGCGAGGAGCTGCTCGCCGGCAGGACGGCCGGGCCCCCCGCGGCTGCCGGAACGGGCGGGCCGCCGCCCCGGGGTCTCACCTCCGCTCCGCTGGTGTGGCACCCCTGGATCGACCCCGTGGACCCGGAGTTCCTCTCCGGCGGGCAGCGCGAGGTCCTCGACCGTCACGCCACCCTGTCGACGGACTCGCCCTACTACCGGACGCTGCTCCACGACCCGGCAGCCCTGGACCACCGCACGCACGTCTACAACGCGCTGATGTACGGCCGCGGCGGCCTGGCGCGGGCCGACCGGGAGCTGGTGACACTGGTCGCCTCCCGGGTCAACGGCTGCGCCTACTGTGCGGGCGTCCACGCCGGGAAGTTCGCGCGCTTGACGCGGGACGAGCGCCTCACCGAGGAGGTCCTGGCACACGGGTCCCCTGCCCTGGGCCACGACCCGCGCCGGAAGGCCGTGGCACGGTTCGCCGAGCGGCTCGCGGCCCCGGCACCGAGGGCCGACGCCGGTGACCTCGCGGCCGTGCGCTCGGCCGGACTCACCGACGAGGAGCTGCGGGACCTGGTGCACTGCGCCGCCCTCTTCGGCTGGGCCAACCGCCTGATGCAGACCCTGGGCGCACCGGCACCGCCCGGCGCACCGTGCCCAGGGGTCTGCTGTACCGGGACGTCCGTCGCCACGGCACCCCACGACGGCATGCGCTGACGCGCCGCCGCCCGGATCGCCCGCCGGACGTCCCCACCCCGTACCGCGGCCACCCCGCCGACCGACCGCCTCCCCTTCGCGAACCGGAGCCACCCGCCATGCCCCTGCGTCCCCGCGTTCTCGCCGTCTCCGCCGGCCTGCTGACCGGCACCCTCCTCCTCACCTCCTGCGCCGGGTCCGCCACCGCGCCCGGCGGCGGTGCCGCGGACGGCTCCGGCCGCCAGACGGTGACCTTCATGGGCTTCTTCGGCACCTTCCAGGACTCCTTCACCAAGACGGTCATCGAGCCGTTCGAGGACGCCAACCCGGACATCGAGATCGACTACGTGCCGATCCAGAACTCCGCCGAGGTACTGGCCAAACTGCGCGCGTCCAAGGAACGCCCCGTGGCGGACGTCGCCCTCATGGACAGCTCGGTGGCGCCCACGGCCAACGAGGAGGGGCTGTTCGCCCGCCTCGACCCGGCCCTCGTGCCCAACCTGGAGGAGCTGGTCGACGCCGCCCGGCTCCAGGAGGGGTACGGGCCCGGCCTGACCCTGGACAGCCTGTCCATCCTCTACAACAGCGACCGCGTGCCGGACGCGCCCACCAGCTGGGACGACCTGTGGGACGAGCGGTTCGAGGGGCGGCTGGCGATGCCCATCGCCGACACCCGCGGCGTGGCTCTGCTCATCGCACTGTCGGACATCCTCGGTGAGGACTACCAGCAGGACATCGACCCCGCGATCGAGCGGCTCAGGGAGCTGGCGCCGGCCGTCCAGACCTGGCAGCCCTCCCCCGACGTGTACACCTCGGTCCAGTCGGGGGAGGTCGACGTGGCGGTGGGCTGGAACGCCCGCGGCCAGTTCTACCAGGACTCCTCGGACGGCACGGTCGTCCCCGTGCTCCCCGAGGAGGGCACCGTCCAGCAGGTCAACTCGATCAACCTGGTCAACAACTCGGCCAACGCCGACGCGGCGCAGAAGTTCATCGACTACGCGATCGGCGCCGAGGCGCAGAAGGCGTTCGGCGACGACGCCTACTACGCGCCGGTGAACGAGAACGCCGAGCTGGCCGAGGATGTCGCCGAGCGCACCACTGCCTCCGAGACGCAGCAGGACAAGCAGATCGCGGCCGACTGGAGCTGGCTCACGACGCGCTACACCGCGTGGGTGGACCGCATCAAGCGGGAGGTCATCGGTGACTGAGCCCACCGGCGGCCCGCCGCCGCTCGCGGACCCGGTCGCGGCGACCGCCACCGGGGCGGGCGAGGGCCACCTCGTCGTCGACGGCCTGGTCAAGACCTACCCGGGCCGCCACGGCGCGGCCGTCCGCGGGGTCTCGCTCTCCGTCCCCCGCGGCGCCATGCTGGCCGTCCTCGGTCCGTCCGGGTGCGGCAAGTCGACGACGCTGCGGATGATCGCGGGGCTCGTGGCGCCCTCGGCCGGACGGGTCCTGGTCGACGGCGAGGACGTCACCGACGTCCCGGCGCACCGCCGCGACATGGGCGTCGTCTTCCAGTCCTACGCCCTCTTCCCGCACATGGACGTGGCCGGCAACGTCGCGTTCGGCCTGGAGATGCGGAAGGTGCCCCGGGCCGAACGGGAGCGGCGGGTCGCCGAGGCGCTGGAACTCGTCCGCCTGGACCACCTGGCGCGCCGCCGGGTCTCGCAGCTGTCCGGGGGGCAGCAGCAGCGCGTGGCACTGGCCCGGGCGCTGGTGGTGCGTCCCGAGGTGCTGCTGCTGGACGAACCGCTGTCCAACCTCGACGCCCAGCTGCGGAACACGATGCGCGAGGAGATCCGCCGCATCCAGCAGGAGACCGGCATCACGACGGTCTTCGTCACCCACGACCAGCACGAGGCACTCTCCATGGCCGATCAGGTCGCCGTCCTCCACGAGGGACGGCTGGAACAGCTCGGCAGCCCGCAGGAGATCTACGAGCGGCCGGCGTCCCGGTTCACCGCCGAGTTCGTCGGGCGGGCCAACCTGCTCCCGGCCACGGTGGTCCGGGGAAGGCCGCCCGTCGACGGACGCGCGGCGACCGCGGTGGAGGTGGCCGGTGTCGGCCGGATCACCGCCGAGGGCGACGCCCCGGCGGCCGGCGAGGCGGTCACGGTGCTGCTGCGGCCCCACCGGGTCGTCCTCGACGCCGACGCCGCCGCGGGTGACGGCGTCCTCGTCGGCACGGTGCTGACCGCCGGCTACACGGGGGAGACCGTCGCCTACCGGGTGCGCGTCGGCGGCGACGGCCCCGAGCTGGACGTGGAGCTGCCGAGCGGTTCGCACCGCCCCCTGGCACCGGGCACCCCGGTGGCGGTCTCCTGGCAGGAGGGGGCCGCCCGGCTGGTGCCGGCCGCCCCGGCCGCCGCCCGTCGCGGTCCGACCCGCCGACTGCCAGGGGGGCGGGAACGGCGGGCTTCGGTCGTTCAGGCGGTGGACACCGGCCGATCCCCTGGCCGACCTCCCGCAGTTTGCCCGAACTGCCCTACGGTGCAAGGGTTTTGACCAGCTCCGGGCCCCACTACGGCCCGGCTCACCCCAGGGGTGGCTGCATGCGGAACTCCGCACGTACCCGGACGGTCCTGACGGGAACGGCGCTGGCGGCTCTGGCCGCCGTGCTCGTCCCCTCCCCCACGCAGGCGGCCTCGGCCTCCGACGCTACCGGCTCGCTCCCGCACCCGTCGGTCACGACGGTCGGCGTGCACAACGCCTACGAGAAGTCCACCTTCCCCTACCTCGCCGACGCCCTCGACTCCGGCGCCGGCCTCGTCGAACTCGACGTCTGGACGAACTTCTTCGGCGGTACCTGGCGGGTCGCGCACGACAACCCGCTGGGCAACGACAACAACTGCGCCGACGCCTCCGACGCCTCGCAGTTGCGGGGTGGCCCCCGCGACCACGGACTGGCGGGCTGCCTGCGCGACCTGCGGGCCTGGCACGACGCCAACCCCGGCCACCGGCCGATCCACCTGAAGTTCGAGATGAAGGACGGCTTCGCCGCCAACCTCGGCCGCGGACCGGCCCAGTTCGACGCCCTGGTGCGGCAGATCCTCGGCGACGCCGTCCACCGCCCCGGGGAGCTGCTCGGCGCCCACCCGACCCTGGACGCCGCCGCCCGCGCCGGGGCCTGGCCGACGCGCGACGAGCTCGCCGGACGGTTCGTCATCCACCTCATCCCCGGTACCGTCGAACAGCGCAACCCCTTCGACACGCTGTGGACCGACGTGGAGTACGCACGCCACCTGCGCGACCTGGCCGCCGCGGGCCGTGCGGACCAGGCGACCGCGTTCCCCGCCGTGCTGGGCGCAGAGGCGGGCGACCCCCGCACCGGCCGCTACCAGGACGCCTCGCTGCGCCCGTGGTTCGTCGTCTTCGACGGCGCCGCGACCGCCTACACCGGTCCGGGCATCGACACCGGGTGGTACGCCGCCAACAACTACGTCCTGGTCATGACCGGCGCCCACTCCGTGGCTCCGGCGATCGACAACCGGACCCCGACCGCCGCGCAGGCGCTCGACCGGGCGGCTTTGCTCGCCGGGCACCACGCGACCGTCCTGACCTCCGACTGGGCGACGCTCCCGGAGGTGCTGCGCACCTCCCTGCCGCGCGGCTGACCTACCTCACCGCTGCGCCGCCACCGTCCGGCCGCACCCCGCGTCCGCCCGCCCCGATCGCAGCGGGCGGACCGGGCGGCCGACCGGTGGGCGGGCGCCGGGGCCGGGGGCGTGCCCCGCCGTCGCCGGGGTAGGCCATGCCGAACGCGTCGCCGTGTCGACGGGCCGTTCGCCAGGAACCGGCCCGCACAGCTCGGCCCGCCCGACCGGAGAGGAGGCCCATGGAGCTCGCAGTGCCCCTCCTGATCGCCTGCGTGGGGGTGGCCCTCATCGTGTTCCGGGAGCGGCTCGCCGAGGCCAACACCGCACGCTGGGGCAGCCGGTTCGCCCGGATCGGCCTGGGGCACGACCGGACGCACAAGGCGGGGAGGACGTCGCAGCTGCTCGTCGGGAGCATCTTCGTCCTCGTCGGCCTCTACGGCACGGTCACCTTCTTCCTCCCCTGAGCGAGCGCGCCGGCGAGCGGTCCCGGCCCACCCGACCGGCGCGGGCGGGGCCCGTGCGCCGCACCCGCGCGCCGCGCACCGGTCGTGCGGCTGGTCGGGCAGTAACCAGGGACCTCGGCCACTCGTTCAGCCGAATGTGTCGACTCCTGCGAACCCCTCCCGACCCGACGGCCGCGCCAGCGACGGCCGTCCCCCCAGCGTCCCCGGTCCGTTCCCCGGCGGCGCCACGACCGCGGTGAACACCCACCCCCGGGACGGCGGCGCCGGGGCCCCGGGGCCGCTCGACATGGAGCAGGCCGAGGCCGCGATCGTCGAGCACTACCGGCGGCTGGTGCGGCTGGCCTACGTGGTCCTACCCCCGTCGCTGGGCCGGCACCGCCGGGTGCTGACCGCGCATGCGGTCGCCCAGCGCGCCCTGCCCCGGGCCAAGTCGGTGGCGGACGAGGCGGCGGCCGTACCGAGGCAGCGCGCCGCGAACGGCCCCGCCGGTGACCCGGGTTACGCGCTGGTCCGGCTCCGGGCGCTCCGTGAGGCGTTGGACACCGGCCGACCGCCGCGGCTCGCGGGACGCGAGCTGGGCCGACTGCGACGGGCACAGCCGCTGCTGCCGCGCGTGTTCGGGTTGCGGCTGCGGCCGAGGTCGGGCGGCGGGGAGTCGCTGGCGCTGGAGAAGGCGCTGGCCGGGGTCTCCAGCAGCACCCGCGCGGCGTTCGCGCTGCAGCGACTGGAGGGCATGTCGCGCGAGGAGGCCCGGACGCTCCTGGTCGCGGCCGGGATGAGCGAACCCCACGCCCACGGCGCGGTCACCTCGGCGGCGCGGCTGCCGGGCGCGGAGGAGGCCGAGCAGGCGGGTCCCGCCTCGGTGCCGCCGCAGCTGGAGGACCCGGCGGTGCTGCACCTCCACCCGACCGACCTGGTGCGGCGGCGGCAGCGTCTGCGGACCGCGGTCGCCGTCGCCGCGGCGGTGGTCGTGGGGGCGGGCCTGCTGGCGGTGGTGCCGGACGGCGGGCCGTCGGGGAACCCCGCGGCCCTGCAGGCGCTGGACCCGTCGCTCGTGGTCAAGGCGCGAGCCGAGACCTGGCAGTCCGCGTCCCGGCTCGACTTCGCCGCCTGGCCGGCGCGCGGCGCGCTGACCGACGACAACGACCTGCTGCGTCGCGCGCTCGCCGTGTGGGCGGACCCGGACGACTCGGTGCGGGTGTCGGCCACCCCCGGCACCGCGGCCGGACCGGCCGCCGGGCCGCCGCAGCTGCTGTACGCCGGGGAGGTGGGCGACGCCCGGCTGGTGATCATGCACGACGGTCTGCGGCTCGTCCGCTACGGCGAGCCGCTGGAGGGCGAGGGGGCCGTGCTCGACTTCGCCAGGACGGACGGCGCGGACGGCTCGACCTCAGCGGTGGTGCTCAACCGCGACGCGGAGACCACCCGGTACCTGACCGCGCCGTGGGTGGCCGCGGCGGAGGTGCACGACCTGCTGCTCCCCGGCGCCGAACCGCGGGAGTTGGCGTTGGACGAGGAGGGCGTGACCGGCCCGGTGGCCAACGTCTTCAACCGCGAGAGCTGCACCACCTACCCGGTCGTCCGGTTCGCGGGCGGTGAGGGCGCGGGCGGTGAGGGCGCGGGCGGCGCCCCGGCGCCCGCGGTGCTGGCGGACATGGGCGAGCTGCTGCCGGCCCAGCTCGGCGGCGACGCGGGGTCGCCGCTGGAGGGGCCGGGCGCGGACGTCTGGGCCCGGACGGCCTGCCACCTCTCCTCGGTGAACGGCGAGGGGGTGCGCACCGTGACGAGCGTGTCCTTCGCGTCCCAGGAGCTGCCGGGCGGCGGCGGCACGGCGCAGTGGGTCTGTACCCGCGCGGAGACGTGGCGGGGCGCGGGCTCGCGCGCGATGACGCAGTTCCAGGGCCCGCAGGCCGACGGCGAGGCGGTGGCGCCGGGGGTGGTCACGGCACGCGCCGAGGACACCGCGGCGTGCGGGGAGCGGGCGCCGGAGCTGGTCGGCGGCATCCTCTGGAAGAGCGATGACGAGCAGTGGTTCCTGCTCGCCGCCGGCACCGAGGGGGTCGCCTCGATCTCGGCGGAGGGCGGCGTGAGCGGGTCCGTGCCGGGACGGATCGCGGCACTCCCCGCGACCGAGGGCGCGGAGGCGGAGCTCAGCGGCACGCTCTCGGACGGGACCACGGTCGCGGCGCTGAGCTGACCCGCTCGCCGTGCCGTGCCGCGGGGGCCACTCTCCGCGGCACGGCACGGACGGCACGCGCCCGCTCCCGCCCGCTGCCGTGGCTCTCCGGCGGTTCGTTCGCGGCGGACCGTACATCCACCTGGACCGGCAAGGGATCTACGCGCGAAGATGCCGTGGAGATGACTTCCCGCGACCTCCACGCGGATACGTGTCATGTACACCTCAGGAACGGGCACAACGCTGGCGACCACTCCGGTACCGCGGCTCCCACTCACCCGCGCCGCCACCGGCCGGGCTGCGGCCCGGCCGGTGGCGGCGCGGCGGCGAGGACAGGGTTCGAGGGACGTCCGGTACCGAACCGACCAGTTCGCTGGAGGAGCATTGTCCGGAAAGACCTCGCGACGCGGTTTCCTGACCGCCGTCGCAGCCGCCGCCGGGGGCGCGGTCGCACTCCCCGTGATCTGTGCCGGCACGGCCGTGGCCGCGCCGGGGGATCTCCCCGTCGTCACCCACCCCGACCACCCCGCCGCCCGTTGGGCGGCGAGTGCCGCGGGAGGCGCCGAACCGCTGAACGCCAGCGTGGCCTGCGGGCTGCACGGGAGGGCCGGCTGAGATGGCGATCTTCGTGACACGCGCCCAGTGGGGCGCCCGCGCCCGTCGCTCGGGCAACACCGACATCACCCCGCAGCACGGCGGGGTCTCCGTGCACCACGTGGACGGCGTCCGGGTGGCCCGCACCAGCCACGCCGACTGCGCGGGGCAGGTGCGCGGCATCCAGAACCACCACATGGACACCAACGGCTGGACCGACGTGGCCTACAGCCACCTGGTCTGCGTCCACGGGTACGTCTTCGAGGGGCGCGGTGAGGGGCAGCGCACCGCCGCCAACGGCACCACTCCCGGCAACCAGAACTGGTACGCCGTCTGCGGGTTGACCGGCGGAACCGCCGGCAACTACGACCCGATCACGGCGGAGTTGATCGACGCCTTCCACATGGCGATCACCCGGCTGCGCGCCTCCGGCGGCGCGGGCGGGGCGGTCAACGGCCACCGGGACCACACCTCGACCGCCTGCCCCGGCAACCTCTACCCGCTGGTGCAGGACGGCCGGCTCAACCCGGGCGGGGGCGGCCCCGGGACCCCGCCGTGGCCGGGGGTGTACTTCCGGCAGCCTCCGGTCATGAACCACGCGAGCGTGGGGAGTTGGCAGTCGCGGATGAACAGCGCCCACGGCTTCTCACTCACCGTGGACTCCTCCTACGGCCCGGCCTCCGAGTCGGCCTGCCGCACGTTGCAGAGCCGTGCGGGGATCGCGGTGGACGGCGTCGTCGGGCCGGCGACCTGGAACGCCACGTTCGGCTGACCGCGGGCGAAGCGGCGGGCCCGGGCCGGGGCGAGGCCCCGGCCCGGGGCCGTGGTGCGTGGTGCTGGTGCTCGGCCCGAGCGGATCGGAGGTGCCGGGGCCGCCTGCCCCGGCACCTCCGGTCCGGCCGTCAGCGGAGGGTGAAGACCGCGACCGTCCGGCCCGGCACGTCGAAGGTGCCGTCCTCGGCGTCGAAGGCGGCCCCGCGCACCACGGGGTCGTCGCCCTCGGCCTGTACCGGGTGCAGCGCGAACGCGGCGCCCCGGAAGGACGGGTGGTGCTGGCTGCTGGTCCCCGGCGTGGCGTTGATGACGACCACCAGGTCACCGGCGCGCATCGTGATCACCCCGGGTGCCTCGTGCTCCGTGCCGGAGAGCGGGAAGGACACCGCCCGCTGCACCTCGTCGAGGGTCGTCAGCCCGAAGGCGTCCTCGGTGGTGCGGATCGTGAGCAGGTCGCGGTAGGCGGCCTCGGTGGCGCGGATCTCCGCGCACCCCACCCGCAGCGACTCCTCGGCGAGCAGCGGCGCGGCCCACGGCCACTTGTCCTCGTTGTCCCACGCCGGCGGCAGGCCGCGTCCGAAGCCGTTGCCCGCCTCGCAGTCCCAGTGGATCGCGTTGAACCAGTCGCCCGAGTCGTAGCTGTTGCGGTCCAGCGACTTGGAGCGCAGCAGTTCGGCACCGGCCTGGCCGAAGGCGGCACCCTGGGAGAGCAGCGCCGTGCCCGTCGCCAGCACCTGCATCCTGGCCCGGTCGGCGGGTGCGGTGTCCGCGGGGAGCTTGTAGGCGAGGGCGTCGAACAGCGCCTCGTTGTCGTGCTTGTCGACATAGGCGACGGCCTCGCCCGGGGCTGCGGTGTACCCGGCCGGCGAGCCGTTGTAGTCCACCTCGGCGCCGGTCACCTCGCGCCCGGCGGAGTCGGTGAAACGGTAGTCGGCGAGGTTGCCGGTCAGCCCGACCTTGACCAGGTCCTGGTAGCCGAGGAGCCGTCGCAGCTGGTCGTCGGGGCTGCCGTTGGCGGCGGAGCCGTTGGGGGCGCTCCACAGCCCGGAGCCGAACCCCTGGACTCCCGGGTCCTCGTCGAACGGGCCGCCACCGCGCACGGCGTCGCGTGCCCGGTCGGAGAAGGTGGCGATGCCGGTGCCCGCCATGTTCCGCTGGGTCGCCTGCTCGAAGCGCGCGTCGTCGGCGACCTCGCCGAAGTTCCAGCCCTCGCCGTAGAGCACGACGGCGGCGCCGTCGATGCCGTCCCGCTCGGGGGTGAGCTCGTCCAGGGCGGCGCGGACGTCGAGCAGGTTCTGCTTGGGGTGGTGGCCCATCAGGTCGAACCGGAAGCCGTTGACGCGGTAGTGGCGCGCCCACAGCACGACCGAGTCGACGGTCAGCTTCCCCATCATCGCGTGCTCGGGAGCGGTGTTGGGGCAGCAGGTGGAGTCGGCGACGCTGCCGTCCTCCAGCAGCCGGTGGTAGTAGCCGGGGACGATCCGGTCCAGCACGGAACGCTCGTCCTGGCCGGCGGCGAAGGTGTGGTTGTAGACGACGTCCACGACCACCCGCAGGTCGCGCTCGTTGAGGGCGCGCACCATCTCGCGGAACTCCACTGTGCGGGCGGTGCCCTCCGCGTCGGTGGCGTAGGAGCCCTCCGGCACGTTGAAGTGCACCGGGTCGTAGCCCCAGTTGTAGGCGTCGCGGCCCCTGACCTCCGAGACGCACTCCTGCTGGCGCGGCGAGTCGGGGGCGAAGGAGCCGAGGTCGCAGTCGGGTTCGCGCCGGTCGGCCGGGTCCTCCGGGACGGAGCCGATGTCGTTGGTGGGCAGCAGGTGCAGGTGGGTGGTACCGGCGTCGGACAGCCGCTGCAACTGCCGCGTCCCGTCGCTGTCCTCCTCCGCGAACGCCAGGTAGCGGCCCGGGTGCCGGGAGGTGGGGTCCGCGACGGAGAAGTCGCGGACGTGGACCTCCTGGATCGCCGCCCGAGCCATCGGCACCGCCTCCGGCGCGGCGGCGTCCGCCCAGCCGTCGGGGGCGAGTGCCGGGTCGGCGAGGTCCACGACCAGGCTGTGCGTCCCGTCGGTGGTCAGCGCGGTCGCATACGGGTCGGTGACCTCGTTGGTGACGACGGCCCCGGCCTCGGGCGCCCACACGGTGACGTGGAAACGGTAGGCGGCGCCGTACCAGTCCGCGTCGCCGGTGACGGACCAGACCCCGTCGGCGTCGTCCCGCCGCATCGGGTGGAGTTCGCCGTCGATCTCCGCCCGGACCTGCTGCGCCGTCGGTGCCCACAGTGCGAGCCGGGGGACGCCCGGCCGCCACTGCCCCTCGGTGGCGCCGCCCGGGGCTCTGGTGGCGGTGTCCGCGGCGGGGACGCCCGGGGTGGCGTCGAGGAAGGAGGCACCGAGCGTGGCGCCGGTCGCCTCGGCCGCGTAGAGGTCGTCCAGCACGCCGGGGAGCTGGACCCCGGTGGCGCGGAGCAGCGCGCCGTCCGGGCCGCGGTGCACGGCGACGACCTGACCGCGGAGCGCGTCGGCGGCGGACCGGGCGCCCGCTCCGGTGAGGGCGAAGGCCGGCTGGTCCGCGAGGTGCGGGAATCGGTCGCGCTGCTCGTCGGTGAGGGTGGTGGGGGTCAGGTCGATCGGGGTGCCGGGGCCGGTGAGTTCCCCGTCGGCCGTCGTCAGCGAGCCGGAGGCGTCGTGCACCAGCTGCCAGGCGGCGCCGGGGTCGACGGGCGTCGGCCAGACGACGGTCCCGCGGTCGATCCAGTGGGCGCGGGCCTCGGTGAGGTCGTGGGCGTCGGTCTGAGCGGTCCGCCCGGCGGTGGCCGACGACCCAACGGTGAGGGGCGTGCCTGGCGTGGGGGCGGCCGGGGCGGGAGCCGCGTGGAGCAGCGTCGCCAGTACGCCGGCAGAGGCGGCGACCGCCAGCAGGCGGCGGGGTGAAGGGGGTCGCGGCACGGTGGGGGTGCTCCTTCGGGGGTGGGGGTGGGTGAGGCGGACGGGGCGCCCCGGTGGCGGCCGGGGCGGCCCGTCGCGGAGGGGTCAGCCGCGCCAGGTGTCGGCGAGGTCGATCCGGCCGGTGGCGGCGGCCGTCGCGGTGCGGTTGGCACCGGACTCCCAGACGACGCCCCCGTCCTCGGTCTTGCGCAGGTACTTGTACTCGAAGGAGGTGCCGCCGGGCAGCGTCACCTGGCCGCGCCACAGCGGGTAGTCCGTGGAGCCGAGCGGCACGGCCGCGGCCGGGTTCCAGGAACCGAGCTGCGGGACGGAGCCGACGACGTGGAGCGACTCGCCCCAGCGGGTGGTGGCCTGGACGCCGAAGGCCGCGGTGGACTGGCCGGGCTGCGGGGCGCCGGGGCCGCCGTTGCCCGAGCAGTCGCGTGCACCGGCGTGCAGCGCCAGGGCGGTACCGGCGGCGACGGAGGCGGTGAAGCGGCCCGAGCCGTCGACAGTCACGGCGCGGCCGGACTGCACGTCGCAGTAGGTGCCGCCGGGGAGCGAGCTCTGGAAGGTCCGCTGGACCGGCGCGGACTCGTGGTTGATGACCACGTAGCCGCGGTCGCCGCGCCCGAACGCGATGACGTCGTTGCCGTTGTCCCACCAGTCGGTGACTCCGGCGTCGCCGACCGCGTTGCGGAACCCGACCATGGACGAGATCTCGTTCCAGGCGTGCTGGCACTTCCAGTTGTCCTGGTAGCAGTCGCGCACCTCGCCGCCGCGCGGCGGTCCGGCGTCGTAGTCGGTGAACTCGTACCCCGAGTGGATGTCGGGGCTGCCGTAGTTCCACGCCAGCATGAAGACGTTGGCGAGGGTGTAGGTGGAGCCGTCGCGGTAGGTGAGGGTGGAGCCGTTGCGCTCGGTGTCGTGGTTGTCGACGAACACCCCGGCGCCCGCGGACGGCAGGTAGCCCCAGCTCGGGCCGAAGTCGTCGAGGTATGCGAGGCGTTCGTTCTGGAAGATCCGCTTGAGGTCGAAGGCGTGGCGGAACTCCTGCACGTCGCCCGCGCCGGTGTACTCGTCGGGGTGGACCGCCTCCCCCGCGCCGTAGATCATCTCCTGTTTCCAGTAGACCGAGCCGTCGCCGACGCCCGCACGGATCTGCTCCATGTGCTGGGCCGGGATGTGCTTGGCGGCGTCCACGCGGAAGCCTGCGACGCCCCAGTCGAGCAGGGTGTTCATGTAGCCGGCGATGGTCTGCTGCACGTAGGCGCTGCCGGTGTCCAGGTCGGAGAGGCCCACCAGTTCGCAGTGCTGCACCCGCCAGCGGTCGCCGGCGTAGTCACCGGGGGCGATGTCCTGACGGCAGTCGTTGAAGTCCTGGCTGCCGTACAGCCCCGGGTAGTCGTACTTGGTGTACGAGCTGCCCCCGGTGCCGGTGCCGGACCCGGCGGCCATGTGGTTGATGACCGCGTCGACCACCACCCCGACCCCGGCGTCGGAGCAGGTGTTCACCATCGACCGGAACTGCTGCTGGTTGCCGAGGCGGCCGGTGATGTCGTAGCTGACGGGCTGGTACTGGGTCCACCACTGAGATCCCTGGATGTGCTCCTGCGGCGGGGAGACCTGGACGAACCCGTAGCCGGCGGGGCCGAGTCGGGTGGTGCACTCGCGGGCGATCGAGTCGAAGTCCCAGGAGAAGAGGACGGCGGTGACGTCCTTGTCGCCGGGGGGCGCTGCCTGGGCGCCGGGACCGGCCGCCAGGGTCGCCGCCGTCATCGCGGCGGCGGTGGCGGCGACCGCGGCGGCTCGTGCTCTGCGGCGGGGTGCGGGTCTACCTGAGCTGGGGGACATGACGCCTCCGGTAGGAACGTGGGGAGGGTCTCCCGCCGCCGTCCCAGCGCCGGGGGACCCGTGGAGCCTGGAGAGCGACGTGCCCCGCCCGCGGGGGCGATCACGGGGCGACGACGCCGGCAGGGAGTCGGCGGAAATTTCTGCAACTCCTTGCACGCAGGACCGTAGATGTGGCTCACCCTGCGGTCAAGAGTTCTGACGCAACGGCGCCCCGACCGGGACGTCGCAGGAAGATGGCAACGCAACCTGTTGCGCAAGAAGTTGCGACACGCGTCCCGCCCGCTCCCCTCACGCCCACGGAACCGTTCGCGCGCACCCCGGCGGGCCCCGCCTGCCAGGGGTGGCGCACTCCCCCGAACCGCCGCGCGACGCGCGCCGGTAGCGGTACCGTCGTGCCATGTCCCGTGCGCCGCAGCCGGAATGGACCGTCTACGCCCATTCCACCGACTCCCAGCTCCATCCTCTGGGCGCGCCTCCGGTGCCCCGCACGCCGGGGGGTGGGCCGGTCGCGGCACTGAGCTGGATCACGGGCGTCAGCGCCGACCACGGGGTGCTGCGCACCCTGGCCGTGCACACCGCGGCGGACGGCACACCCGCCACGCTGACGACGTGGCGGCACACCGGCGGCGGCGAACCGGAGCTGGACCCGGTCAGCTGCCTGCGGCGGGACCTGCTCTTCCACGCGGGCGAGACCGCACGGCAGGTGCCGGTGGACGACGAGACCCACGACCCGGGGGACGGGGAACGCGTCACCTCGACCGCCCGGAGCCACGGCATGACCTGGCGCGCCTATCGGCTGGGCGGGCTGACCGTGACCCTCGGCCACCACGACGAGGACGCGCCGGAATGGAGCGGCGGCCCCCGGGCCGAGGACCGAGGCTGAGGCCGGGGGCGGAGTCCCCGGGGGCGACGCCCCCGAGGCGGAGGCTCCCGCCGCCCGCGTCCCGGCCGGCTCAGCCGGCCGGCGGGGCGGTCGAGCCGCGCACCACCAGCTCCGGCTGGAAGACGAACTCGTTGTGGTGGGCCGCGTTGCCCGCGACCTCCTCCAGCAGCGAGTCCACCGCCGCCGCGGCCATGGCGCGAACCGGCTGACGCAGTGTGGTGAGCGGCGGGTCGGTGAAGGCGAACAGGTCGGAGTCGTCGTAGCCGACGACCGAGACGTCCTCCGGCACCCGCAGCCCCCGCTGGCGGATCGCGCGGACGACGCCCAGCGCCATCATGTCGCTGCCGCAGACCACCCCGGTGCAGCCCGCGTCGAGGAGCGCCCCGGCGGCGGCCTGGCCGCCCTCGACGCTGAAGAGGGTGTGCTGCACCAGCCCCGCCTCGCGCGCCTGGTGCGCGTCGAGCCCGGTGGCCGCGAGGAAGCCGGCGAGTTTGCGCTGCACCGGTACGAACCGGGTGGGCCCGACCGCCAGCCCGACGCGGCGGTGGCCGAGGTCGCGCAGGTGCCCCACCGCCATGCGGGTCGCCGCGGCGTCGTCCGGGGAGACGAACGGGGCGGCCACCGCCGGGTTGAAGCCGTTGATGCAGACGAACGGGACGCCCCGGCCCGCCAGCCGGACGTAGCGGCCCGGGTCGGCACTGGTGTCGGCGTGCAGTCCCGACATGAAGACGATGCCGGTGACGCCGCGTTCGACGAGTTGTTCCACCAGCTCGTCCTCGGTGGCGCCGCCGGGGGTCTGGGTGCAGAGCACCGGGGTGTAGCCGTGCCCCGCGAGCATCTGTTCGATCACCTGGGCGAACGCGGGAAAGATGGGGTTGGTCAGCTCGGGGATGACCAGTCCGACCAGCCCGGCGCTGCGCTGCCGCAGCCGGACCGGCCGCTCGTAGCCCAGGACGTCCAGCGCGGCGAGCACCTTCTGCCGGGTGGCCGCCGCCACCCCCGCCCGGCCGTTGAGGACCCGGCTGACGGTGGCCTCACTCACCGCCGCCTGACCGGCGATGTCGGCGAGCCGCGCCGGACCGGCCGGCGCCCCCCGCGGGGGGCGTCCGACCGGAGCCTGCGTCACGCCCGCCACCACACGGTGGTGTCGGCGGGGAGCGGGCCGCCCTCGTACGGGCGGCTGGCGAGCAGCACCTCACCGGCGGTGAGGGCGGGGTCCAGCTCCACCGGCGCGCCGGTGGTGTTGGCGGCGACGACCACGGCGGAGCCGTCGCCGGCGGTGCGTCGCAGGGCGAGGACGCCCTCGGGCGCTTCCTCCCATCGCACGCCGGTACCGGCGCCGAGCGCCGGGTGCTCACGGCGGATGCGCAGCGCGGCGCGGTAGAGCTCCAGGGTGGAGCCGGGGTCGCCGGTCTGCGCTTCCACCGACAGCGCGGCCCAGTCGGCGGGCTGCGGCAGCCAGCTGCCGCCAGGGCCGAACCCGAGCGAGCTGCCCTCGCGGGTCCAGGGCAGCGGCACCCGGCAGCCGTCGCGCAGCCCGTCCTGGCCGTTGTCCTTGAAGAAGGAGGGGTCCTGCCGCACCTCGTCGGGGAGGTCGGTGACCTCGGGCAGGCCCAGTTCCTCGCCCTGGTAGACGTAGGCGGAGCCCGGCAGGGCCAGCATCAGCAGCGAGGCGGCGCGGTCGCGGCCCGGGGCCTCGCCCAGCCGCGTGCGGTGCCGGACCACGTCGTGGTTGGAGAGCACCCAGGTCGTGGGGGCGGCCACCGGGCGCATCGCGTCCAGCGAGGAGTCGATGACGCGGCGCAGGGCGTCGGCGTCCCAACCGGTGTCCAGGTAGTGGAAGTTGAACGCCTGGTGCAGTTCGTCGTGGCGCAGGTAGAGCGCGGTGCGGTCCTCGCTGGGGGTCCACGCCTCGGCCACGCCGATGCGCTCGCCGGGGTAGGAGTCCAGGATGCGGCGCCAGTCGCGGTAGATCTCGTGCACGCCGTCCTGGTCGAAGAACGGCAGCTGCTGGTTGCCGAGGAGCTTCAACTGGCCGGCGTGGCCCATGTCCGGCAGTCCGGGCGCCTTGACCATGCCGTGGGCGACGTCGATGCGGAAGCCGTCCACACCGCGGTCGAGCCAGAACCGCAGCACCGCGCGGAACTCCTCGCGTACCTCCGGGCTGTCCCAGTCGAAGTCGGGCTGCTCGGGGGCGAAGAGGTGCAGGTACCACTCGCCGGGGGTGCCGTCCGGATCGGCAGAGCGGGTCCAGGCGGGGCCGCCGAAGATGGACTCCCAGTCGTTGGGCGGGAGTTCACCGTTCTCGCCCTTCCCGGGGCGGAAGTGGTAGCGGGACCGCATCGGGGAGCCGGGGCCCTCGGCCAACGCCTGCCGGAACCAGACGTGCTGGTCGGAGGAGTGGTTGGGGACCAGGTCGACGATGACGCGCAACCCCAGGCCGTGGGCGTCGTCGATCAGGGCGGTGGCGTCGTCGAGGGTGCCGAAGATGGGATCGATGGCACGGTAGTCGGAGACGTCGTAGCCGGCGTCCGCCTGTGGCGAGGCGTAGAAGGGGCTCAGCCAGACGGCGTCCACCCCGAGGTCCGCGAGGTAGGGCAGCCGGGCGCGGATGCCCGGGAGGTCGCCCATGCCGTCGCCGTCGGCGTCGGCGAAGGACCGCGGGTAGACCTGGTAGATGACGGCTCCGCGCCACCAGTCGGAGGCCGCTCCGGTCTCGGAGGACTCCTCGGCGGGCGCGGCCCGCCCCGTGGCGGGGGCGGCCGGCTGGGTGCGGTCGGCGAGGTGGTGGGTCATGTCTTCCCTGGGTTCGTCGGGTTCGTCCGGGAGCGGCGGGCCGGGGCCCGCCCGCGTCCGGGCCGGGGGCCGCGGGCTGTCGATGGGTCGGGGCGGTCGGTGGGGGGCGTACGCCGGGTGCCGCGCCGCGCGGCGGGGGGGGGGGGGGGGGGGGGG